>NZ_JBEYZF010000047.1:0-39428 GCF_040645915.1 Nonomuraea sp. NPDC046570
CAACTCCTCGCAAGCCTCGGAGCAGCTTGTTGTAGGTGTGCTGGTCATGACCGAGCTTGGGCTGGCCGGCCTTCTTCTTGACGGGGACACGCACCCCGTCGGCGGCGCCTTCGTAGCCCAGGTCGGCCAGGGCCGGCAACTCAGGGCGGACGGCGGTGAGCGTGGTGATGACCCCGTGCCGGCGGGCGCAGGTCATGTCGTGCTCGCGGCCGGGACGGACGTCGGACACCCATAGCGGCCAGCCGTCCGGTGCGGAGATGACCTGCACGTTCCCGCTGTGGTGCTTGTGCTTGCCCGACCACCACAGGTCGGCGCGTTTGGGTCCAGGGGTGGCGACCCGGTCGGTGGCGATCACATGGATGATTTTGATGTCGGACGTCGGCGTTAGTTGTGGTGGTGGCGCCGTGCTTGGTGGTTGAGACGGTTGAGTAGATGTGCCCAGCCGTGGTTGGTCTCGTCTTCGAGCGCGGCTGGGAGGCCGCTGTGGCGCAGGGTGAGCTTTGTGCCGTTGCCGTCTGGGGTGAGGGTGATGTCGACGCGGGAGGTCCCGGGCGGGATGTCGGGTGCTCCGGGGGTGGGTTCCCACCCGAAGGTGAATGCGATCCGCTCGTGGGGCACGAGTTCGAGGAAGTGTCCGCGCATCACGGGGCGGGGACCGTCGTGCATCTGGACGCGTAGGGGGCCGTGGGGGCGGGCGTCTACCTGGGCCTGGCCCCACCATTGCGCTAGGCGTTCGGGGTCGGTGAGGAACCGCCAGATCGTCTCCGGATGCGCCTGGATCCAGAGGGTCTGTTCGATGGTCTTGTTCGGTTCGGCGTTCAGCATGGCTCCGTCGGCTCCTCCTCGGCGGTGGCGGGTGTGTGTTGTTCGTGTTCGGCCGCCTGTTTGAGGCGCTGGAGCGGGGCCGACCACATGGTTTCGAAGAAGGCCGCGGCTTCGGTCAGCCCGTGGGGGCGTAGCCGGTAAAAGCGCCGGTTGCCCTCCCGGCGGACCTGGATGAGCCCAGCCGTGACGAGGATCCGCAGGTGCTGGGAGACCGCGGGCCGGCTGATGGCGGGAAAGTGAGCGGCGATGTCGCCAGCAGATATCTCACGGTCGCGTACCAGCATGAGGATGGCGCGACGTGTTGGGTCGGCAATCGCCCGCAGCGTCTCGTCCACCGACTCCTCCTCTCAGCGGTCCGGTTGCGGCACACTCCAAGATGCGTAAGTATTTAAGCAGTATCTTACACAGGAGGATGTATGACGAACGACGTCACCCCACGGCCCGAGAACAAGCGTCTGGACGCACTGGTCGGGCGCTGGAGATCTGAAGGGCAGACGGTGGCCACCTCCTCGCAGCCGGCAGTGCGAATCGTCGGCTCCGACACCTACGAGTGGCTGGATGGCGGGTTCTTCCTCATCCATCGCGTGGACGTGCAGATGAATGATGACAAGGTCGAGGTCATCGAAATGATCGGCCCGTATGACCCGGCGACCCGGACCTACCCGATGCGCTCCTTCGACAATCACGGCAACTTCGTCACCATGCACGCGAGCGTGGACGACGACGGCCTGTGGACGTTCACCAGCGAGACCGAGCGGGCCAGACTGGCGATCGCCGAAGACGGCACCACCATGACCGCACGGTGGGAGCGCACCGACAATGGTTCCACCTGGGAGCACTGGATGGACATGACTTTCAGGAGGAACCCCTAACCGGCCGAAACCGTCGGCCATGTCCTCGGCCGTCCATGGTCAACACCTGATCGCCGGGTCACGCGATCAAGCCGTTTCTTGTTCCACCCGGCGGCCCGGCGATGTTTCGGTTCCGATGTGCGGTCGTAGACGGCGGGGCGGCTGGAGCAGACTCCGGCGCAGGTCTTGCAACAGGCGCACGCAGGCCGTCGGAGGTCATGGTCAGACCGCGCCAGTTCGTCCGGGAACGGCTGCAGGTGGTGTACGAGCCGGGCTCGGGTCCGGCAGGTCGCTGAGGACGCGATCCGTAAGGCGGTGCAGACCAAGGCCAATCCGCCGAGGGCACCGGCTGGGACCCGCACGAGCTGCGGCATTCGGCGCTGACGCATCTGGGTGAGGGCGGCGCGAGCCTGTTGATGTTGATGGCCAAGTCCCGGCACAAGAAGACCGAGAACGTGCGCCGCTACTTCCAGCCCTCGCCGGAGGCGATCGCCGAGGTCACCTGTCTGCTCGGCCCCAGCGGCCGCCGCCGGTGATCGCATGCGTTACTGACCACGCCCCGGAGCCCGGACGACCTCGGAGGTGGCCAACCGGGGTCGAGCCGGCGGTGAGGGTTTTGCTTTGCTCGATCGACTTCAGACAGGATGACGGTCTCATGGAGATGCCTTCCCTCTGGCTCACCGCCCATGGTCTGCGGCTTCGGGAATGGACCAGCGGCGACCTGGCCGTCATGCGGGAATTGTTTGACGACCCCGACGTCGCCTACCGGACTCCCTTGGAATCACCGTTCGACCAGGCCGCCGCACGGCGCTACCTCGACAACGCCCACCGGGCACGCAAGGAGAACAAACGCCTTCATCTGGCCATCACCATCGATGACCAACAGCCCCTGGGCGAGGTCCTGCTCAACCAGACCACCGGCAGTATCAGCTACGTGGTGGGGGCTGCTCACCGAGGACAACGCCTGGCCACCAGAGCCGTGCAAACCATCACCCAGTACGCGCACACCGCCCTGGACCTGCCGCGGGTGATCCTGGAGATCGAACCCGACAATCACCCCAGCATCGCCGTGGCGCGATCCGCCGGTTTCCACCCCTGCAACGCAGCACCCGAAACCGTCACCGACAAGGGACGAACCTACGATCTGCTCACTTGGGAGCACTGCTACACCCCTGCTGGGGACTGAACACCGTTTCAGCGATCCCCCGCCCGGGCCAGGCAGGATCAAGGCCTCGACAGCGGCGTCAGGCGTCCAGGTGCGGGCGGTCTTACAGGAGTACGGGGTTGATACTGGTGGAGACGCGTATTCAACTGTCGCGAGTTGTCGTCCCCATGCCTTATTGATTGGTGACGTTCCGTGCTCCCCGGCGGCGTAGCGATCAGCAGTGGAACCCCCGGAAGACGCCGTCCGCATCGGCGTCCTCGGCGAACTCTCCGAATTCCATGTTGCCGATGAAGACGTTGGCGTGAATCGAGGGAAGCTCGGAGGGGATGACGCGCATCTCCCATGGGTATTCCAGCTCGATGACCAGGAACGGCATCTCCTGCGAATCAATGGTGACCTTGTCGGCGATGACGAGGAGCCGGTCCTTATAGCCGTCCGGGAGCAGGGCGAGGATCTGCTGCGAGGTGAGGCCTTGATAGGCGGGGTCCTCGACGACCTCCACCTTGGCCGAGAACTCCTTCATCCAGCCGTCCTTGTCGGTGTCGCCGAGCGAGTCGCGTACGGCCTGCCATCGTTCCTGGTCGGAAAAGTCGGTACGCACCACGAGCAGGGCGTCGACTTTGGGCAACATGTCCATCGGACGATCTTTGAGGCGGAGCCAGTGGCTCCGCAAGTGGCCCCCGGTAGCTCACCGACGACCGTAGTGTCCCGTAATGTACTTCACTGGTGAGGTTCGCCTATTCAACTGTCGTGAGTCGTCGTTCTCGTGGCTTGATGGTGACGTTCCGTGCTCCCCGGCGGCGTTGCGGTTCCAGCCTCCACCACCTTCCCGAAGGAGGCGGGCGGTGGTCTTGTCGTGGTAGCTGAGCGCGTCGGCGACTACGGGGGCAGCCATCTCCAGGAGTTGCTGCCGGATCGCAGCACCGCGAGCGGCCGCTGGGATGCCGATCTCGTTGAGGAGGGCGGACAGATGGTCGGGGCGGCAGGGCTGGCCTGCTCGGCGGCAAGGGAACAACCAGCTAGAGGCGCGGTTGGTGGCGGTGTTCATGTTGTCGCGAGCCGCAATATAGTCCAGCAGCAGGGCTGCGACCGGCTCGGGGACGGGCGAGGGCGGTTCCCCGAGGCGCAGGAACACGTCTTCTCCGTCACGCAACAGGTCATCGACGGTGAGCCGAACGACCCGGGTAAGGGGTTGTGCGTAGAGGAGCACGATGATGCCGACGACCCGCAGACGCTGGGGAACGTGAGCATCGATCAGCAGACGCCGGAGGGCGGCCAGGCGCTCGTCCTCTGTCAGAGGCGCTCGCGACGTGTGAGTACGGCGAAGCCACGCGCCTGGCCGACGCGCACCACCCGAGCCCGTGTCACCCGACCCCGGCCTCCCACCAAGCAGACGGCACAGGTCCCCGACGCCGTCACCAGCCACTACGCCCGGCTGTTGGACGACTCCGGCATCATGGCGTTGATCGACGCCGAGCTCGGCCCACGCCCCGGACCGGCGGGTATGTCCATCCGGGCCGCGCTCATCTGCTGATGGTCTCGATCCACCACAGCGGCAAAGTCACCCTGGCCGAAGCCTGGCAGCTGGCCGCCTGGGAAGACGACGATCCCGACCGCACCCGCAAGCGGGACCTGCTGCAAGACATCGTCACCGCGCTCGTGCTCACCCCGGTCCGCTGGGGCAAAGGCCGCGGCTACCTGGCAGGATTCCGCGGCGACGTCGGCATCGACACCACCGCCGTCCCGGTCTTCGCCCGCCCACCCCGAACTCGCCGCTCCACCGGAGAGCTGATCGCCTCCACCGAGATCACCGCGGGCTGGCACCACTCGGCCGGCAACGCCCCACCCGAGTACGGCTACAGCGCCACCCTCCCCGTCGCCGCCCGCACCCGCCCGGCACTCGGCTCTTTCCCGCAGCCTTCGCCGTCGTCGACCGCGCCTACACCGACCAGCAACCCGGCCACTTCGCCCAACCCGCACGCGAACTCGGCTACCGACTCGCACTCGATTACAAAGTCGACCAGCGGGGAGTGCAGGGCAGCGCCCACGGCGCCCTGCTCATCGACGGCTCCCTGGCCTGCCCCCTGATGCCTGACCGGCTCGCCCGCGCCACCACCGGTCTGGACGACGCCGCCATCCGCACCCCATCGCAAGAACTCACCGCGCTGATCACCGCGCGAGAGCCGTACTTGCTGCGACTCAAACAGAGCCCGACCACAGACGGCGCCCTCCGCTTCCAATGGAACTGCCGAAGATCTGCCACCAGCACACCATCACCCTGCGCAAAGACGACCTCGGCCACCTCGACAGGCCCAGACCATCCTGGTCGCGCTGCTCGTCACCGTCGCCAACGACCACTTCCTCGACCAGTGGCGCCACATCCACCAGCCCCCAGACGAGCCCGACGCACCCGCCGACATCCTCGAGATCCCAGCAGAGCCCATCGACCGCACACCGCTCATGGGCCGGAGCAGGCCACCACCCGTCCCATAATTCGCACTTCAGATCACCTTGTCCCAGCACCCAGCCCGGAGCCGGCGTCGGCATGCCCAGTGACGCGAGCTTGGACCTCCACCAGCGGCCTGACACTACTCGGGCCTTCCCGGACACCTGTTCCGCGACTCCCAAACCAGGACGAACCCGATTCGGAAACCCCTGAAACGACAAGATCCCGCCTGATCTCAATGACCAGACGGGATCCCATCAACTTCAGTCCAGCCATTTCAAGAACGGCCCTTCTGGCCGTCGGCGGGATTCAGGGTGTCGGCCAGCCACGGCACACATCCGGCGATCGTCATCCGGCGCAGCCGGCTCATCGCGACGCCGGTCCGCTCGGCGAGCGCGTGCACGATGATCGTGGGCGTCTGGTAATCCAGGTCTGCGCCACGGTCGAACCGTGCCGACGCCGAGCCGAGGTTATGGGGCAGCAGCTGCTCGACCGACAGGCCGTACAGCCCGGCGAGACGACCGAGCCATGAAGTGAGCGCTTCGCCGGGGCCAGGCTCAGGGTGAACGGGCCAGCGGCGCACACCGTCCGGCACAGGCGCGCGCCTCACACCGGCTCGCGTTCGAACTTGCGGCGCCGCTCGGTCGGGCCGGCGTAGGAGGCCATCAAGCCCCGCCTCCTGCGGGACCGGGACCGACGACCCGCGGTCAGCGCGGGTCGATCGGCGTCAGCGCCCCGGTCGCCGCCTCCACCACCGCGGCGGCGTCCAGGCACAGATCCTCGCGGAACCTCGGACCGATGATCTGTACGGCATGGGGCAGGTCCCCGGCCGGCCCGACAGGCACGGCGACCGCGGGTAGTCCGAGAAGGTTGACCACCACGGCCAGGCGCATCGTGTCCGGCCAGTCGGCCAGCCACTGGGGATCGAGATCAGATCCGACCCGGAAGGCCGGACGCGTGCGAACTGGCGCGAGCACCAGCGGTGTACGGCTCATCCACGCGCTCCACAGGCGCGCGATGGACGCCCGCTCCATCATCGGGTCGAACGCCTGCTGCCCGGTGGCTCGCGTCCAGATCGGCTCGTAAGCCTGCCAGAAGTGCACGAACCCGGGGGACGCGACAGCCTCGACAGGGGGCTGCTCGCGGTGCACCCGGCCGTAGCTCGACATGATCTGCGTGTAGATCTCACTCGCGCGGACGAGGGCCGGAGCCTGGCCTTCCTCGACGAGGTAGCCCGCGTCGGCCAGCGCGTCGGCCGCGCGCCTCAGCGCGCCGACCACCTCCGGGTCCGTCTCGGCTCCGTCGGGATCGGTCACCACGCAGATCCGCGCCGGCGCCGGCAGGGGCGGGCCGTTCAGGGGCACTGGCGCGTACCACGGGTCCCCGCCGGGCCGTCCGCACATGTGGCCGAATGCCAGGCGCAGATCCCGCACGTGCCGGGCGATCGGACCATGGACGCCGAGTAGCTGGAATGCGAAGGGAGTCGGCCCGGCCGCCCGCTCCCCGGCCTGTGCCACCCTGCCCAGCGAGGGCTTCAACGCGCTGACGCCGCAACACTGAGCGGGCCAGCGCAGCGAGCCCGCGCCGTCGTTCCCGATTCCCAGCGCAGACATTCCCGTCGCCACCGCGGCCGCCTCTCCGCCGCTCGAGCCGCCCGGTGTGTGCTCGGCGGACCAGGGGTTGACCGTCGCGCCGCGCAGCGCGTTGTCGGTATGCCAGCGCATGCCGAACTCGGGCATGTTCGTCCGGCCGATCGGGATCGCTCCCGCCGCGCGCAGTTCGGCGACGGGGGGCGCGTCGGCGGCCGCCATCGCCTCCCGCAGGGCGACGATGCCCATCGTCGTCGCCGACCCCGCGACGTCGATGTTCTCCTTGATCGTCATCGGTACGCCGCACAGGGGGCCGACCGCGTCACCCCGCGCGAGCGCCCTGTCGGCCGCGTCCGCCGCGGCGAGCGACTCCTCCTGCAGCGTGACCGTGATCGCGTTCACGCGGGGGTTCACGCCGTCGATCCGCCGTAGGTGCGCCTCGATGACCTCCCGGCACGACACCTCTCCACCGCGGACCAGCTCCGCCAGATCCCACGCGCCCAATGCCCACAGCTCCGTCAACGCATCCTCCTCGGTGTCCGTGCCGGGAAATCTAGAGGGAGACGCCAGAAAAGAGCAGTCTTGTGTTCCCCGGCGGCCTCAGCCGTCCTCACTGCACAGCAGGCTGGAGGGATGTGCCTGAGGGAACCCACGAGCCATCTCTTGGCCGGGGACCGTCAGTGCCCGCGCAGCGTCTGCGACGGCGGCTGCCCGTACCGCGCGGTAGAGCGCGGCGCGACCTCGCGTCCCCGGTCTGGGTCTGGGCAGGCGTCAGCACCAGCGCTCCCGCGCATGGTCCAGCGATGCCCCCGCCCTCGAGATCACGTGAGCATGGTTCGACTTCTGCCCGCTAACGTCCAATCACATTCTGTGGCTTTATACGTAGTCGGCTGCTAGCGGGCCTGACAGCCTCAGGGCACGGCGATGGCCGAGATCGGCTCGGAGCATTCGCCTCGCTAAGACGCTGGAGCTACACGGGCGGGGATCTCAGATAGCTGCGGCGCGCGGGGGATTCAGCGAGAGGTAAGTCAGGTGCTGTTGCCTCAAGGCACGGCTCGAAAGGGGAGGAACCCTTGACCGCGAAGATCCTCATCACATGGGCACTGATCGGCCCGCCGACGGTGAGGACGGGCAGCGCGGTGCCCTACCTGCCGCTCTACCACCTCGATCTGCCCGTGGGGCTGAGTGCCTCCTCGCCCGGCCTGAGGGGATCAAGCCGGTGGGCATGACCTGCAACCCTTGCGGGCGATCACGCACACCTCGGTGCTGACGAGGACGAGGCGGCCGCAGGAGTTTGGCGTACGAGCCGATGAACGCGGGACGTCCCCCTCCTAACATCTTCCCTCCCAAGCTGAACGAAGGCGACGTCATACGAGTGGTGGCGCCACCACATGAGGTGAGTTGTGTTTCAGGCTGCGGTGTGGGGTGACGAAGCACCCCGAGCGCCTGCAGCCCGAAGGCCCGTTCGACGAAGGGCGTTCACCGGGGCGGCCGCGAAGTTCGCTGATCCCGGCTCCGCGGCGCGCATCTGCCGCACGTCTCCGGTAACGGCCGAGGACACCGCCTTCTCTCTCGCCCGCCACAAGGACCCCAAGGCCGCCTCCCAGGCGGCCAGCTACGTCACCATGGTCAAGAAGGCCGAGGCCACCGACCCGCGCCCGGCCGGTGTGTGATGGTCGGCGGTCCAGATCAGCGAGGGGCCGCTGCAGGCCGCCTTGGACAAGAACAAGCGTTTCACCGGCGAGGTCAGACGCACGGCGCCGAGAATGTTGAGCGCCCAGGTGACTGGTTTTGAGTTCTGGTGTCCGTTCCGCCGCATCTCACTAGTCCATGCGCCGGAAGTGCGGACGCCGCAGAACGCTGGCGTGCGGGAGATTGCGCGGCGCCTGGGGCGTTCGCCGTCGACCATCTCGCGGGAGTTTCCTCGCACGCGATGGCTCTGGGCACCGGGGAGGCCGCGATCGTCACACGGTCACGGTGACGCGGCCCCCGCGAGAACCGTCCTGCAGGAGGGCGGGTACCAAGCGAATCCCGGCCTCCGCCCGTTACGCTTTGGCAGTGATGGATGTGCCTGGGCTCTCCCTCCAGGCCGCCCACGTCGTCGAGCCGGGCGTCGCTGCGCGAGACCCGAACCTCTACGCCATCGCAGTCGAGTATCCGACGGCACCACGGAGTCCGTGGACCGGCCTGCCGGTCCACTCGGCGTACGAATGGGCCGCGGACGTCGCGGGCCGACTCGCGGAAGAACTCGCGACCGGGCTGGTCCGCCGCGGCCGCCGGACGATCCGCAGCGGGTACGTCCTGCTGGACCCCCGCGATGCCCCCGACGTCTGCCCCACCGGCTACTTCATCAGCTCGGTTCCCCCGCATCCGTCCAAGGCCGGCTCCTGGCTGGCCAAGGCAGGGCTGGACGTGACCATCCCCCGACAGCTGATCACCGGAGACAGGCTCGCCTGCTGGCTGCAGGCCTACGTCGACAACGAGCGCGGCGAGCCCTTCGTGGGTCATGCGGCCGCGTCCTGGGAGAACGAGCAGCGCACCACCGTCCGTCTCGACCTGGTGCACGTCTTGCCCGGCGTTCCACCGGAGGTACGCGACGCGCTGGTGCGTATCGCGGTCGGCGAGGCGGCCGAAGCCGGCGCCCTGCGCGTGGTCGCCGCGATCGACGATGCCGCCCTTGCCGGGCTAGGGTTCCGGCCCGCCCCCGGCGAGGGCCTCGTGCTGCACACCGATACCCAGCAGCCGGCCCAGAGCGAGTAACTCCTGCAGGGCAGGCCAAGGCAAGAAGACAACAGCGATGCGCTACCGACCTATCGTGTCGCGAAGCACTGTCAGAATCCTGTCGCTCAACAATTGCCCGGCTCGGGGGTTCAGCGGCGGGGCTGTAGCCGTTCCAGGCCGCCGGATGGGTGGGCGTCGCCGAGTGCGCCGAGGGCCTCGATCAGGGCGGCGTACAGCTTGGCGTGGTGCCAGTGCCGGCGCCCGATCTCGTCTTCGTCGAGCTGCCGGGCGAGTTCGGCCAGCTGGCTGATCCAGGCTTTGGCGCTGGCCGGGACTCCGCCGCTGAGCGGGGTGCGGGTGACGATCTCGCGGATGACCTCGCGTACCGGCTCGGTGCGCGCGAGCCCGGCGCCGATGTCGCGCTGCAGGCGGGTGGCCGCAGTGCGTATTGGCAGGTTCGGAGCTGGCTCGCCTGACATGGAGCGATCCCCCGGCCCGGACCCGGGATTCGAGATCGAGATGGGTGGTGGGCTCGGCCGCCGGCGGGCTGAGGTTGAGGATCCAGTTGCCGAAGCGGCGGATGACGTGCGTGATGTAGGGCGAGATGGTCGCCAGATCGTCGGGGTCGACGGACCGTCCTTGGGCCAGCGATGGCGTTGGTGGCGTCGGTAATGTCGCAGGCAGTGGGGTAGATGACGCAGTTGGCCAGCGGCCCGTTGAACTTGATGATCTTCTCGTGGCAGTCGGGATCGTTGTGGCCGATCAGCTTGCCGCCGAACATGAGCCAGTCGGCGAAGCCGTGGAAGGCCTCGTTGCGGTTGGTGACCTGGGTGATCTGCTCGCGCAGATCCGGGTCGGACAGGTAGCGCAGGAGCGTGATGGTGCGTACAGCGCGACCGAGCTCACGGAAAGTGCGGTAGAGCCGGTTCTTGCGGGAGTGGTTCCCGAGTCGCCGCAGAAGAGTGACCGAGGAGACCCGGTTCTCCCGGATGGAGATCACCTGCGGCGTCACGGTCCGTCCATATCGATAGTTCAAAGATCTGCGAGCAGGAAGCCGCCTGCGGCCCCTATGGGGCGAACAGGACGCGAGATTCGAGATCAAGACGAGTGGTGGGGGCGACCGGTGGGTTGAGGTTGAGGATCCAATTGCCGAACCGGCGGATGACGTGGGTGATGTAGGGCGAGATGGTGTCCGGCTGGATCTCCGAGGCGTTCTTCAGCAGGCCCTCGATGATGTAGACCGCTTCCCACACCCCGCAGGGGATGAAGTGGCTGAACAGCGCAACGAACGGGGCGGTGCGGCGGGCCGAGGCCCCGCAGCACCGGCCCCGCCTCATGCCGTCGCCGTCAGGCGGCCCAGGCCAGCTCGGCGGCGTGGTCGGCCGCCCACTGCGCGAGCGTACGGCCCTTCCTCCCGGTCACCTGCTCGAACGTGGGCGAGACCGACGGGGGCTCCTCGGCGTACTCGGCCTGGTAGCCCAGGACGAACTCGGCGATCTCCGCCGGGAACCCGGCCTCGATGTAGGCCCGGCGAGCCTGCCCGTACGTCAGCCCCTCGAACGCGATCGCACGGCCGAGCCCGGCGCCGATCGCCTCCGCCTGCTGCCGGTGGGTGAGCGCCTCCGGCCCGGTCAGATCGTACGCCCGGCCCGCGTGGCCGTCCTCCAGCAGGGCGATCGCCGCGACGTCGGCGATGTCCGCCTCGTGGATCGGCACGCCGACGCCGTCGGGGTAGGCGTTGCGGACCACGCTCTCCCTGCGGATGGACTCGCACCAGACGTCGAGCTTGTTGACGGCGAACTCGCCCGGCCGCACGTGGGTCCAGGTCACCCCGGACTTCTCGACGACCTGTTCCACCGCGTGCAGCATCTCGTAGTAGCCGCCCCGCCCGGTCGTGACGCCAGAGCTGGTCAGGGACACGATCCGGGCGACCCCGGCCGCCACGGCGCGGCTGACGAAGGCCTCCGCCAGGTCGGTCGCGTGCTCTGGATCGAAGAGGCCCGCGACGAGGAACACGCTCCGCACCCCGTCGAACGCCAGGTCGCCCGGACGGTTCAGGTCGCCCTTGACGACGTCGACGCCCTCGGGCAGCCCGGCGGTCTCCGGGTTGCGGGTGAGCGCCCGGACGGGCCGTCCAGCCGCGACGAGCCGATCGACCACGTGCCTGCCCACGGTGCCGGTCGCTCCGGTAACGAGGATGGTCATGGAGAGCCTCTTTTTGTGGGAAACGAACGATGGATGCGGGCCCGCTGCCGAAGACGGTAGAACAGGTCCGGCAGACCTCGCATATGGAACGTTCCCACCTGGGCCTTTGCGGCCGTTCGACGCGGCGGCGTCACGGCCGACGTTCCGGCGGCTGGGAGGCTTCAGCCGTGGGCGCCCGTCCAGACCGGCAGGGACTGGTGACCGCCGCTGAACGCGACCGGCGGCCGCTCGCCCACGCGAATGTCCACGAGGACGACGGTAACCCGACTGCCAGTGCCTGGCCCGTGAGCCCTGGCACCCGCCGCCCAGTGGTCGGCCAGGCGGCGTTCAGCGAGCTTGGCCCGCGCGGCCGGCCTTCGGGGGGATCGGTGGTGTCCTGGGAGCCCTTTACCGCCACTGGCCGTTCCGTTGTTGCAAGTCCAATCCCGGGCCAGCAGGCGGCCGGTCCAGGCCTCCGGGGAGGACCGGACCGGATTTTGGCGGTAGCACTCAGCGTTCTTCGAGCCGGCGCAGGGCGGCATTGCGCTTTCGGCGTTCGCGGTGGTTGTTCCAGGCGTGGTGGACGTCGGCGATCAGGTCGATGACGGCCGCGTCGAGAGTGGCCTCGCTCCGGATCCGGGCGCGCTCCTTGCTGGACGGGCCCGCTGGTTAAGCTGCGCCGCATGGACATCGTGATTCCGCTCTTCCAGCGCTTCGAACCGCTCGACGCGATCGGCCCGTACGAGATCCTGGCGCATGTGCCCGGCGCGAAGGTGCGCTTCGTCGCGCCCGAACCGGGTCTGATCACCGACGTGTTGGGCGCGCTGCCGGTCGAGGTGCGGACGCGCTACTCGGAGGTCGAGTCGTGCGACGTGCTGCTCATCCCCGGTGGGGCCGGTAACCAGGAGCTGATCGCCGACCCGGAGTTCCTCGACTGGGTGCGCCGGGTGCACGCCACCACCCGGTTCACCACCTCGGTCTGTACCGGTTCGCAGGTGCTGGCCGCCGCCGGGCTGCTCGACGGGCTCACCGCGACCACCCACTGGGCCATGGTCGCCGATCTGGAGGGCCACGGCGCGGTGTACACGGCCGAGCGGGTGGTCCGGCAGGGCCGGATCATCACCTCGGCCGGGGTCTCCTCGGGCATCGACATGGCGCTGCAGCTCGCCGCCCTGCTCACCGACGACACCACCGCGCAGGCGATCCAGCTCTACACCGAGTACGACCCGCAACCCCCGTTCGACAGCGGCTCGGTGGCCAAGGCGTCGGCCGCCGCACTGGAGCGTGCCCGCACTCTGGGCCGAGGCCTAGACCGAGACCGGGGCTGACGTCGGCGCCGCACGGGCCGGCACGATCCGCGCACGCATGTCTGCGAGCCCCTGATCACGGAACTCGCGCGGGCGGGCCGCCTCGGCCGGCAATGCTGGCAGGCCTTCGAGCTGAACTCAGAAATCGGCTCCGGCTTGGACCGGCCGAAGATTCCCGCTACGACCATCACCCCGCGCGGAGCCGCGCCAAGTGGTAGTCGAGCAACGCCGTGACCTCCTCGGGCGTGTAGTGCCCGACCAGGGTGGCGTTCACGATGCCCTGCGCGAAGGCGTACAGGATGCTCGCCTCCTTGTCGGCATCCAGGTGGGCGGCGAGCTGCCCGGCGGCCTGGGCGGCCCTGATCTGCTCGGCGAAGAGGGACAGCAGGAGCGGCAGCCCGAGCCGCATCGCCGCCGCCTGGCCGTCGTCCACCACCGAGCTCGCCTGGAACGCCTGCCCGATGCGGTTCAGGTAGCTGCGCTCGTGGTCCAGCGGCAACAGCTCCAGCACGGTGTCCCGCAGCAGGTCGAGCGGCGTGGACTGGCGCGCGGCCACGGCTGCCACCCGGTTGCCGATCCAGATTCCGATGTGCTCCAGCGCCAGCAGCAGCATCTGGTTCTTCGTCGTGACGTAGTACTGCACCGCGCCCATGGACATTCCGGCCTCGGCGGCGACCTCCCTGAGGCTGACGTTCTCCATGCCCTTGTCGTGGATGATGCGGTGCACGGCCTCGGCGATGTGCCGTCGCCGGTCGTCATGGTCGACGATCTTCGGCATGGCCCACCGCTTTCTCGTGCGAGTGCATGGTAAAAGCTTACCGTCTCGTTTATCATGCGACTGCATGACAAACGAGATGGGTGGTGATGCGGATGCGGGTTCTGATCATCGGGGTCGGTACGCGGGGGGACGTGGCACCGTACACAGGGTTGGGGGTGCGCTTACGCGAGGCCGGACACGAGGTGGCCATCGCCGCGCACGAGCCGTACGCGGAACTGGTGACCGATGCGGGCCTGGAGTATCTGCCGCTTCCCGGAGACCCGCTCCCCGCGCTGACCGGCCGCTTCTCCATCAGCGCGTTCAAGGAATACAGCGAGCAGCTCATGGCGGGCCTGGCCGAGATCGCCGAGCAGGAGGCAGACCTGCTCCTGCTGGGCATGGCGGGCGCGCTGGGCTGTCACGTCGCCGAGGCGATGGGTGTGCCGAGCATGGGGGTGCACCTGCAGCCGATCGACCCCACAGGGGACTTTCCGCCGGTCATGAGCCTGTTCCGCCGGTCGCTCGGGCGGTGGGGGAACCGCAGGGCGGCCCGGCTCGCGTTCGAGTTGCCCGCCGCCGGCCCGCTGCTCGCCGGGATGAGCACGAAGATGCGGGCCCGGCTCGGGCTGCCCCCGATGACCCCGCGCGCCCTCTACCAGCGCCGGGAGAGCACGCGCTGGCCGGTCTTCCACGGGGTCAGCCCGCTGGTGCTGCCGCGCCCAGCCGACTGGCGGCCGGGGCTGGAGATCACGGGTTACTGGTGGCCGCTCCGGCCGCGAGGCTGGCAGCCGGATCCGGTGCTGCGCGACTTCCTGACATCGGGGCCCACACCGGTCTTCGTCGGCTTCGGCAGCCTGGCGGGCACACGGGCCGAGCAGTACACAGAGCTGGCCGTGCAGGCGCTGCGGCGGGCCGGGTTGCGCGGCGTGCTGCAGACCGGCCTGCGGGGACGCATCTCGGACGATGTGCTGGCGGTCGGCGACGTGCCGCACGACTGGCTGTTCCCCCGCATGGCCGCCGTCGCCCATCACTGCGGCAGCGGCACCACCGGGAGCGGGGTGCGGGCGGGTGTGCCCGCCGTGGCCGTGCCGGTCATGTACGACCAGCCGTTCTGGGCGTCGAGGCTGGCGGCACTCGGCGTGGCTCCGGCCGCGATCCCGTTCCGCCGCATGACGCCCGCCCGGCTGGCCGCCGCGCTCACCACCGCGGTCACCGACCCGGCCTATCGGCAGCGAGCCCAGGCCCTGTCGGTCCAGGTCTCGGCAGAGGACGGCGCGGCGCCCGTCGTCGAGGCAGTGAACCAGCTCGGGGTCACCCGCGGGCCCGGCCGCCGAACATTTGGCTGACCAGCAGAAACGGCGCTCCGGATCGGTGTCGCCGTAGGTACGGCAGCTCGCACGTATGCGCGCGGGCACAAAAGCAAAGGCAAGAAGATCTCACTCCTTGCCACTTCCAACGTATAGCGCACAGGGGGGCTTGCGGCAAGACCCGGGTCTTGCCGCAGAATCGGCGGCCGGACACAGCACCGACGAGGAAATGGGTGTGTTGTCGATGTACGGGGGACGCGGCGACCTCGAACCGCTGATGAGAGTGGCGGTGCAGTTGCGGGCGCTTGGCGCGGAGGTGCGGGGGTGCGCGCCGCCCGACCGGGCGCAGCGCCCGGCCGACTCGTCAGAGGGAAGCCAACCAGACATGAGGACGTGCCCAACAAGAGGTTCGACACAGCTCGAGGCGCCGGTGATTCGATCGGCCAGTGCGGTGCAACGGAGCACGGCTGCCTCGGAGGTATCGCAATGATCGAGCAGTACGTGTTGGATCTTCAAGAGGTTGACGAGACGCAGGTCGCGATCGTTGGCGGCAAGGCCGCGCACCTGGGCGGGCTGTCACGGATCGAAGGCATCCGTGTGCCGGCTGGGTTTTGCGTGACGACGGCCGCCTTCCGGCGGATCATGGCGGAAGCGCCGTCGATCGACGATCGGCTCGATCAGCTGTCGCGCCTGAACCCGGATGACCGGGAGGCGGTCCGCACGCTCAGCGCGGAGATCCGCCGGACCATCGAAGGGATTGCCATCCCGGGCGATCCGGCGGCGGCGATCACCCGCGCGCTCGCCCAGCTCGGCGAGCAAGCCGCCTACGCCGTGCGATCCAGCGCGACGGCAGAGGACCTGCCGACGGCCTCCTTCGCGGGCCAGCAGGACACGTACCTGAACGTCGTGGGGCCGGCGGCGATCCTCCAGCACGTCAGCCGGTGCTGGGCGTCGCTGTTCACCGAGCGGGCCGTGACCTACCGCCTGCGGAACGGCATCGACCACCGTACGGTCCACATGGCCGTGGTCGTGCAGCAGATGGTCTTCCCGGATGCGGCCGGCATCCTGTTCACGGCCGACCCCGTCACGGGCAACCGGAAGGTCGCCACCGTGGACGCCGGCTTCGGCCTCGGCGAGGCCCTGGTTTCCGGCCTGGTGAACCCGGACGTCTTCAAGGTGCGCGACGGCGAGGTCGTCGCCGAGGCGGTCGCCGCCAAACAGCGTGCCGTTCACGCCCTGCCGGAAGGCGGGACGCAGGAAGTGGCGATCGACCCGCAGCGGCAGGATCAGCCGGCGCTGACGGATGCGCAGGTCGTGCGCCTCGTGCAGCTCGGGCGGCGGATCGAAGCGCATTTCGGCCGCCCGCAGGACATCGAATGGTGCCTGGTCGACGATGACTTCCAGATCGTGCAGAGCCGGCCAATCACCACGCTGTTCCCCATCCCCGCGGCCCGCGACCGGGAGAACCACGTCTACCTCTCCGTCGGTCATCAGCAGATGATGACCGACCCCATGAAGCCACTGGGGCTCTCCATGTGGCAGCTGACGGCCATGGCGCCGATGCACGAGGCCGGCGGGAGGCTGTTCGTCGACGTCACCCGGCACCTGGCCTCGCCCGCGAGCCGCGCCGGCCTCCTGGAGCTGGTGGGGAGGGGCGATCCGCTGATCAGGGACGCGCTGGAGACCGTCCTCGACCGCCACGACTTCGTCCCGACGCTCCCGGAGGCTGCTCCCGGCGGGCCGCCGGCCGGCGGCGCGTCCGCCCCGATCGAGACCGATCCGGCCATCGTCACCGAGCTGATCGAGCGCAGCCAGGCCTCCATCGCCGCCCTGCGGCGCGACATCCGGACGAAGACCGGGCCGGCGCTGTTCGACTTCCTGCTGGAGGCCTTCCAGGAGCACAAGCGAGTCCTCAGTGATCCATTGAGCATGCAGGTGATCATGGCGGGGATGGAGGCCACCTGGTGGCTCAACGACCGGCTGCGGGAATGGCTGGGCGAGAAGAACGCGGCCGACACCCTCACGCTGTCCGCCCCCGGCAACGTCACGTCGGAGATGGGACTGGCGCTGCTCGACGTCGCCGACGTGATCCGCCCGCATCCGGAGGTGGTGGCGCTCCTACAAGGCGTCGAGGACGACGGCTTCCTGGACGAGCTGCCGAAGTTCGCGGGCGGGACCGAAGCGCGCGACGCCGTCGAGGCCTACCTCGACCGGTACGGCATGCGCTGCGTCGGCGAGATCGACATCACGAGGCCGCGTTGGCGCGAACGCCCCACCACGCTCGTGCCCGTGATCCTCGACAACGTCAGGAACTTCGAGCCGGGCGCCGCCAAGCGGCGCTTCGAGCAAGGACGGCAGAAGGCGCGGAAGAAGGCGCAGGAGGTGCTCGAACGCCTGCGGGCACTGCCGGACGGGGAGCACAAGGCCGACGAGACCAAGCGGATGATCGACCGGGTCCGGACCTTCATCGGCTACCGGGAGTACCCGAAGTACGGCATCGTCAGCCGCTACTTCGTCTACAAGCAGGCCTTGCTGGAAGAGGCCGAGCGCCTCGTGCAGGCCAACGTGCTCCCCGAGAAGGAGGACGTCTTCTATCTCACGTTCCAGGAGCTCCACGACGTCGTGCGCTCGAAGCAGGTGGATGACAGGCTGATCCAGCAGCGCAAGGACGCGTTCCGGTCGTACCACGCGCTCACGCCGCCCCGGGTGCTCACATCGGACGGCGAGGCCATCGCCGGGGCGTACCGACGCGACGACGTGCCGACCGGCGCCCTGATCGGCCTACCGGTCTCCGCCGGGACCGTCGAAGGGCGCGCCCGCGTCATCCTGGACATGGCCCAGGCTGATCTCGAACCGGGTGACATCCTCGTCACGGCCCACACGGACCCGAGCTGGACGCCCCTCTTCGTCGCCATCACGGGCCTGGTGACGGAGGTCGGAGGATTGATGACACACGGCGCAGTGATCGCACGGGAGTACGGCCTGCCGGCTGTCGTCAGTGTGGTGGACGCCACCCGGCTGATTCCCGATGGGCAGCGGATCCGCGTGCACGGAAGCGACGGGTACGTCGAGATTCTGCCTTGACTGACCAGCAGGGTCACCACTCAGTGACGACAAGCGACACGAGTGGTGACCGCAAGCCTCACAACCAGCTCACTAGCCCAGGTCGTCCCACTCCTGGAGTAGGTGGGCCGTGGCCGCCGCAGGGGCCGTGAACGACCAGCGGCCCGGCGGCAGGTTCAGGGCGCAGCCCCCGTCGGCCAGCCTGGTGGTCGGCAGCTGCTCGCTGAGGCCCATGAGGAAGGTGCCGTTGACGGTCATCCCGTCCCACGCGCCGCGCACGGGCAGCACCGCGCGGGCGGTCACGCCCTCCGGGACGGCGAACGTGAACTGGACCCCGTCGGGCCCGGCCCGCCAGCCCGACTCGACAGTGCCCGACGCGCTCTCGTAGCGGGCGTGCGCCTGGCGCAGCAGCGGGACGGGGCCGGGACGCAGCAGCAGCTCGCCGAAGCCGCCACCCGTCCCGCGCGGGTCGTCGCCCAGGCCCGCCACGTGCCGGAACAGCCAGTCGCCCACGCAGCCGTAGGCGTAGTGGTTGAAGGAGTTCATGGCCGGCGTCTGCAGACCGTGCCGGTGGTGCCAGGCGTCCCAGCGCTCCCACATGGTCGTCGCCCCGGCGCGGAGCTGGTAGCGCCAGGACGGATAGCCCTCCTGGTTGAAGATCCGGCACGCCAGGTCGTGGTGGCCGGTCTCCGACAGCACGGGCAGCAGCAGGGGGGTGCCGACGAAGCCCGTCATGAGCCGGTGCCCGTCGGCGCGGACCAGCTCGGCCAGCGCCTGCGCCGACGCGGCCCGGTCCTCGGGCGGGACCAGGTCCCAGGCGAGGGCGACGGCGTAGCCGGTCTGCGTCTCGGTGTGCAGCCTCGGCCCGCTGAGGAAGGCCCGCTGGAAGGCGCCCGACACGCGGGTGAACGCCTCGCCGTACTCCGGCGCGTGCGGCTCGCCGAGCACGTCGGCCACGTGTGCGACCAGGCGGAGGCTGCGGGCGAGGGCGGCGGTGGCGATGAGGCTCTTGGGCGTCTCGATCGTGCCGGGGGCCAGCCAGTCGCCCAGGGCCCTGCCCGGTCTGATGCCGCCCTCGGCCTGGGCCAGGCAGTAGTCGGCCCACCGCCGCATCGGGTCGTACGCGCGGCGCAGTGTGCGGTCGTCGCCGTAGCGCCGCCACAGCAGCCACGGCACCTCGACCAGCGCGTCGGACCACACGGGGGAGTCGTATCCGTACTCGGGCAGGACCGGCGCGACATGCGGGACCGCGCCGTCGGCCCGCTGCCCGTCGATCAGCGTCGTCACCCAGCCGGACAGGAACGCCTGCGTGTGCCGCAGGAAGCTGAGCGTCGAGCCGAACACCGAGATGTCGGCCGTCCAGCCGGTCCGCTCGTCGCGCTGTGGGCAGTCGGTCGGCACGCTCACCAGGTTGCCGTCCGCCGACGCGCCGATGTTGGCGACGAGTTGCCGTACAGCGGGATCGCTCACGGTCAGCGAGCCGGTGACGGCGAGCGCGGAGGACAGCAGCACCGCCTCCAAGTCGTCCGGCGTCAGCGCGCCCGGCCAGCCGGTGACCTCCGCGTAGCGGAACCCGTGCAGGGTGAACGCGGGCTCCACGACGTGCGAGCCGGGGCCGAGGACGAACTCGTCACGCTGGTCCGCGGTGCGCAGGTTGTCGGTGTAGAGCCGCCCGGTCGCGGTCAGCTCCTCCCCGTGCCGCACCACGATCCGTACGGGGCCCGGCGCGTCGACGCGCAGCCGTACGCGCCCGACGACGTTCCGCCCGAAGTCGGCCACCTGGACGCCCGGCGCGGGTTCGGTCACGGACACGGCGGGCACCGTGCCGATCACCCGCACCGGGGGAGCGGGGTCGGCCTCCACCAGGATCTCCGAGGCGGCCGTCGTCTCGGCGGGTCCGACCTGCAGGGAAGGGGCCTGGACGGTCTCGCCCATCACCAGGTCGGCGCGCGGGCGGCCGAGATCCCGCCGGGTCCAGGCCGCGTCCGTGGCGAACACGCGGCGGACCCCGTCGTCGTCCCGCACGAGCACCTGGGCGCTGGCGGCGGGCCGGTCGCCGTAGCGGCGCGGGCCTCCGCCGGCGACGTGACCCGCGTACCAGCCGGGAGCGAGCCACAGCTCCAGCTCGTTCTCGCCGGGTACGAGCAGCTCCGTGAGCTCCAGCAGCCGGTAGCGCGTCCGGTGGCAGTAGTCGGTCCAGCCGGGGGCCAGCTCCTCCTCGCCCAGCCGTACCCCGTTGAGCAGCGCCCGGTAGACGCCCAGCGCGGTGGCGGCCAGCCAGGCGCGCCCGGGAGCGGGACGCCACGTGAACGACCCGCGCAGGCTCACCGCCGCCCGAGGGTCGCCCGCCAGCCAGGGGGCGTCCCACCCACCGCGCGCCCGCAGGCCCGTGGTGAACGCGCCGGTCGCGTGCCCTTCCACACTCCACGTGTACGGCGTCAGCGGCGCCAGCCGCTCATCCGGCACGTCCACGCCGTGCGATCCGGCAGGCACGGACGACCGCCACACCTCGCGCCCGTCCGAGGACACCACCACGGTGGCCTCCCTGAGCAGCCGGGCGTCCCACGACAGCCGGGGCGACGGCTCGTCCACGCCCACCGGATCCGCCAGACCGCACGTCAGGCCCGCCCGTGAACCGGGCGGGGCCGGACGGATGAACGGCGCCTGCGCGCCTGAGACCTGCACTCCGAGCACCCCCGAATCCCGGTTCACGCATCGAGCCCGGTGGTGAAGGCGTTGTGCAGACCGTCGACGTCGACGCCGTACAGGCTCGGCGCCATCACGTTGATCAGCAGCACGAAGCACGCGTCCTGCTCGGGGTAAATCCACCACTGGCACCCCGAGGCGCCGCCGTGCCCGTACAGCCGCCGGTCGAGCAGCCCGGGAGCCGAGTGGCGCAGGTTCCAGGTGAGGCCCCAGTCCTGCCCGGCGTTGACCGGGTCGGGCTGCAGCTTGACCAGGCCCGTCGTCTGCGGGGTCGTCATGGCGGCCAGGGTGGTCGGGTGGATCAGCTCGCGGTCGCCGCGCAGCAGCGCCCCGCCCAGCGCCAGGAGGTCCTCGGCGCGGGAGAACAGCGCCCCTGCCGGGTGGCGGAGCCGTACGAACTTGTCGAAGTCGAAGCCGGGCCCGAGCAGTTCGAGGCCGTGGACCTCGGCCGCGTCGCACGCCGGGTCGAACGTGATCCGCCCGCCGCCCGGCACCAGCGTGTTCAGGTCGGAGTCGATCACGTCGGCCACGTCGCGGCCTGTGACGTCGCGGACCATCTCCGCGATCCCGGCGAAGGCCAGGTTGGAGTACTGGCTGAGCGTGCCTGCCTCGAACATCGACGGCGCGGTGACGAGGTGCTGCAGCAGGTCGTCGGGCGTGAGCGTCTGCTCGGCGATGCCGCTGGTGTGGGTGAGCAGGTGCCAGAGCGTCACGTCGGGCCGCGCGAAGTTCGGCAGTACGTCCCGCAGCGGGCGGCGCAGCGACAGCAGCCCGCGCTCGACCTGGCGCAGGGCGGCCAGCCCCATCAGCGGCTTGGTCACCGAGAACAGCGCGAAGTGGTCCTCGGTCCTGGTCTCGCGGCCGTCGTGCTCGCCGAAGGCCTCCAGCACCTGGATCCCGTCGGAGGTGGCGGCGCCGAACACCGCGCACGGCAGCCGCCCCTCCTTGATCTCGCGCCTGACCCAGTCGAGCGCGATGTCGTGAGTGGTCATCCCTTGAGTGCACCTTCCGTAAGACCGGCCAGGACGCGCTTCTGCGCGACGACGTACACCGCCACGAGGGGCAGCGTGGTGAGCAGGACGTGGGCGAAGACGAGGTTCCAGTTCAGGCTCTGCAAGGTGCCGGAGGCGAACTGGAACAGGCTCAGCGGCAGCGTGGCGTTCGCGCTGCCCTGGAGCAGGAAGAGGGCGAAGAAGAAGTCGTTCCAGACGTTGATGATCAGGATCACGCTGCCGACGAACAGCACCGGCCGCAGCAGGGGCAGCAGGATGCGGACGAAGACCTGCGGGCGGGAGGCGCCGTCGATGGCGGCGGCGTCCTCCAGGTCGGGGGGGAACGCCCGGACGAATCCGGTCGCCAGGAAGATCACGATGCCCAGGCGGCAGCCGGTCATCGTCAGCACGTAGCCGAGCGAGCCGCCGTCCAGCGACAGGGCGCGCAGCAGGTAGACGGTCGGGATGATCGACGGCGGCAGCAGGATCGACAGCCCCATCACGAAGTAGGCCACCTGCAGCCACCGCGACCGGCTGCGCCCGAACGCCCACGCCGCCGCCGCGCCGAGGAACACCACGGCCACCACGATCGGCACGGTCACCTTGAGGCTGTTGACCAGCCCCATCAGGTAGCCGCCCCGGTCGAGCACGATGCCGTAGTTCTCGGCGATCGCCCACGTCCTGGGCAGGCCGAGGCCCAGCTCGGCGGCCTCGCCCGCGGGTTTGAACGAGTTGACGACCACGAGCCAGATGGGCACGAGCACCCACGGGATCGCGAAGAGCGTCAGCGCCGTGTACTTGAGGACCGCTCTCATCCCGTCACCTCTCTGCGCCGCAGCCACCACACGAGGGGCACGGCGGTGGCGATCACCAGCAGCGTCACGGTGAACCCCAGCGCGCTGGCGGAGCCGAAGAAGCCCTGCCCCCACTGCTGGCGCATCACCACGTTCAGGGCCCGCGTGTGGTCGCCGGGCCCGCCGCCGGTGGTGGCGGCGATCACGTCGTACGCGCTGAGCGCGCCCACCAGCGTGACCGCCACGTTGAAGGTCAGCGCCGGGGCGAGCAGCGGGAACACCACCCGCCGGAACCGGGTCCACGGCCCGGCCCCGTCGACGGTCGCCGACTCCAGCAGCGACTTCGGAATGGAGTTGAGGCCCGCGATGTAGACGAGGGTGATCAGCCCGCTCCACTTCCACGCGTCGATGAACGCGACCACCACCAGCGCGGTGGACGGTTCGCCCAGCCACGCCCACTCGACGCCGAGGAAGGAGTTGACCGCCCCGTCGGGGGCGAGCAGCCCGCGCCAGATGTATCCGGCGGCCAGCGGCGAGATGAGCGTCGGCAGGAAGAACGCCGAGCGGAAGACGGTGTTGATCCCGCTGGTCCGCTGGAGGGCCAGGGCCAGCGAGAGGCTGACCGTGTTCTGGATCGCCATGCACAGGATCGCGTACAGCACGGTCACGGTGACCGCGTTGGCCAGCAGGTCCTGGTCGATCAGCGTGCGGACGTTCTCCAGCCCGTTCCAGGTGATCTCGGCCCGGAAGCTCGTCCAGGAGGAGAACGCGAACCGGACGTTGAGCAGGAACGGGGCGACGAAGAAGACCGTGACCAGCACGATCGCGGGCAGTGCCCACGGCAGCCAGGCCGCCCTGTTCCGCATCACCATCCGGGCAGCCCTGCCGCCTTGGCCGCCTGCTCGACCTGGCCCTGTAGCTGGGTCGCCGCCTTCTGCGGATCCTTCTGCCCGGCGATCAGCTCGGACATGAGCTGGGCCAGCCCGCCCATGCCGGGGATGTCGGAGTTGAAGGCGATGACCGCGCCGGTGTCGTACGCCTTCTTGACGTCCTGCAGCACGGACGAGACGCCCTGCGGGTCGGGCACGTCCTTGAACACGGGGAAGGTCTTGGACGCGGTGATGTAATCGGCGTAGGCCGGGCCGGTCATGAAGCGCACGAAGTCGAGCGACGCCTTCTCCCGCGCCGCGTCACCGGTCTTGGGCAGGTAGAACGTGCCGATCGGGCCGGGCGCGTAGGTCACGAGCGGCTTGTCGCTCGACAGGCCGACGAAGCCGACGGACTCGTCGACGGTCTTCTGATCGCCGCCCGCGGCTGCGAGGAGGGCCGGGAGCATGTCGGAGTGCTGGGCGACCATGGCGGCCTTGCCGGTCACGAGGGCCTTCATGGAGTCCTCGAACTTGGCGGTGACGATGTCCTTGTTGAAGCAGCCGTCGGCCTTCAGCTTGGCGTAGGCGGTCAGGCCGGAGACGAAGGGCGAGCCCGCGTCGGCCAGCGTGCTGCTGTGGCCCGCGATGGCCTTGCCGTACGCGTTGGACTGGTTGGCGCCTGCCAGGTAGAGGATGGGCAGGATCTGCACCGGCCAGATCGACCCGCCCGACTCGAAGACCGGCGTGACCCCGGCGGCCTTGAGCTTGGGGCAGGCGGCGGCGAGCTCGGCGAAGTTCGTGGGCGGGGTCAGCCCGGCCGCGGTGAAGACCTTCTTGTTGTAGTAGAGGCCGAAGACCTGGGGGAAGCCGGTGATGGCGGCGTAGACCTTGCCGTTGACGGACCCGGCGGCCTGGTAGAGGTCGCCGGACCTGGCGATGTACGCCTCGCCTGTCAGGTCGCGCAGGTTCTCGGCCGGGTTGAGGGCGAGCAGGCCGCTCACCGTCGCGTGGTACTCCAGGACGTCCGGGCGGTCGCCGGTGGCCCACTTGGTCTGGGTGGTGTCCTCGAAGCCGTCGGACGGGATCGACACGAGCTCGATCTTGTGGCCGGACTGCTTCTCGAACTTCTTGTACATCTCCAGCAGCGGCGCCGGGTCCGCGCTGTTGTGCCAGAGGGTCAGCTTCACCTGACCGGTCCCCTCCGGGGCGGACGACCCGCAGCCGGAGAGGGACAGGGCGAGGACGGCGCCGATCGCCGCGCCGAGCGGACGAGATGGTGCTCTCACGCCCGTGCTCCTGTTCATGTTAGGGGGTATTGTGTAGAACGTTCTCCATTGTTAGGGCACGAGAGAATCGCCCGTCAAGAGGTAGACCTGAGTAGCGGTGACGGGCTAGCCTCACCTTTCAGAAAAGTGTGTAGTTCGTTCTACGAAAACTCTGTGAAGGACGGCGTGTGACGAGCGGACGGGTGACGATCGCCGATGTGGCCAGGCGGGCCGGGGTTTCCACGGCCGCCGTGTCCAAGGTGGTGCGCGGGGCCTACGGCGTGAGCGCGGAGATGCAGGCCAAGGTGACGCAGGCCATCGACGAGCTGGGCTACCGCCCGCACGCCGCGGCCCGCGCCCTGCGCGGACGCACCTACACCCTCGGCGTCATGCTCTCCGACACCCGCAACCCGTTCTTCCCCGACATCATCGAGGGCGTCACCGGCCGGCTGGGCGATACCGAGTACCAGGTGCTGCTCGGACCCGGCGGGATCGAGCCCAAGACGCAGGCCAGGATGATCGACGCCATGATCGACCGGAGCATGGACGGGCTCATCCTGATCTCGCCGGTCATGACGGACGCCGAACTCGCCGCCATCGCGACGGCCACCCCGGTCGTCGTGGTGGGCAGGCACGGCGGCGCCGCGGCCTACGACGCGGTCGTCGACGACGACGTGATGGGGGCGGGGCTCGTGGTCGACCACCTGGTCGGGCTCGGGCACACCCGGATCGCGCACATCACCCACCTGGAGCGGGCCCGCGCCCAGGGACTGCCGCACACGGTGCGCGCCGAAGGCTACCGCCAGGCGATGCGCGCCCACGGACTCGCCGACGACGTGCTGGCCACCTCCTTCACCGAGGAGGGCGGCTTCGAGGGCGCGCGGGAACTGCTCGCGCGCGACGACCGGCCCACCGCGATCTTCGCCGGGGCCGACATCGCGGCGCTCGGCGTGCTGCGCGCCGCCGACGAGGCGGGCCTGTCGGTGCCGGAGGACCTCTCCGTCGCCGGATACGACAACATCGGCATCGCCTCGCTCAAGCGCATCTCGCTCACCAGCGTCGATCAGGACGGGCACGTGATCGGGGCGACCGCCGCGCGCCTGCTCGTCGAACGCATCGAGGAACGCACGCGTTCGGTGACGTCGTCGGTGTCGCCCACGCTGATCGTCCGCGGAACCACAGGACCGCCTCGCCTCTGAGAACCAACCGCGCGTCGGGGGACTGTCGCGGACCACGCATTAAAACGATTCAATGGAAGGACCCCCCACGTGAGACGACTCGCTCTCCTCGCCCTTCTCCTCCCGCTGGTCGCGCCCGCGCAACCGGCCTCCGCCCAGGCGGCCGCTCTGGCCTGCCCGGTCAGGGTCGACCCCGCCGCGTTCGCCTCCGAGGCCCGCCTGAACACCCTGGCCGAGCAGCAGGAGGCGTTCGGCCCCAGGCCGACCGGCTCCACCGCGCACGCCGACTACGTCGACTGGCTGGAGGACGAGATGGCGGCCATCCCCGGCCTCCAGTTCTCCTCCCTGCCCTACGCCATCGACCGCTGGGACAGCCTCGGCACCGGCCTGACCGTCGGCGGTACGGCCGTGCAGGTCGCGGCCCCCGTGCCGTTCTCCTCCTCCACCGGCGCGGGCGGCGTCTCGGCGCCGCTCGTCCACCTGGCCGCAGGGACGAACATCACCGCGGCCAACGCCGCCGGGAAGATCGTCGTCAGGGACCTGCCCTGGACCAACGTGCCCAACCTGCTGTTCTATCCGCTCGGCCTCGGCTACTCCATGTACGACCCGGCCCACACGATCAACCTGCTCGGCTCGGAGTCGATGGAGGCCCCGGCCGCGGCCGACGCCGACCTCAAGGCGGCCGCCGCCGCGGGCGCGGTGGGCGTGATCGAGGTCAGCCAGCTCCCGCATGCCCAGATCCAGGGCATGTACGCGCCCTACGAGGGCCTGCCGTATGGCGTGCCGGGCGCGTACGTCGGCGCCGACCAGGGCAAGCAGATCAAGGACGCGCTGGCCGCCGGGCAGCCGGTCCAGGCCGCGCTGACCGTGAACGCCGCCTGGACGCCGACGACGACCCGCACCCTGCTCGCGACGCTTCCCGGCGGGAGCGCCCAGAAGATCGTCGTGGAGAGCCACACCGACGGCATGAGCCCGGTGTGGGACAACGGCCCGCTCACCATGATCGAGATGGCCCGCTACCTGTCGTCGCTACCGGTGGAGTGCCGTCCGCGCACCGTGCAGTTCGCGTTCGTGACCGGCCACCTCTACCAGCACCTGACCGGCCCTGACGTCCGCGAGGGCGGCGCGGGTCAGCTCGCCGCCCAGCTCGACGCCGAGTACGACCAGGGCGGGGTCTCCTCCGTCGTCGTGCTCGAGCACCTCGGCGCCAAGCGCTACGACGCGGTCGCCAGGCCGAACGGCCTGCCAGGCAAGCAGCTCGTCGCCAACCCCACCCTCACCGAACTGCTGATGGTCCCCGTCAGCGAGAGCACGCCGCTGCGCGAACTGGTCAAGGGCCACATCCAGTACTGGGACGTGAAGCGCACCGCGATCCTCAAGGGCCTGTCGGCGGCCGACCTCGCCACGGTGCCGCACCACTGCAGTTTCGGTGGCGAGGGCACGCCGTACAATCAGCACCTGCTGCCCGTCATCTCGCCCATCGCCGCGCCCAAGACGCTGTTCTCGCCGCAGTTCGGCACCGAGGCGATCGACCTGCCGGTGATGCGCAAGGCGTCGCTCGCCTTCACCGACGTCGTGCTCGACCTCGGCCCGATGGCCCAGTCGGACGTCGCGGGCGACGTGACCGCCATGCGCCAGCAGCGCGCCTCCGGCACGCCGGGGTGTGCGTGAGCATAGACAGGAGGACGCTCGTGCGTCGGCACACCATCGCCGGCGCCGGGTGTCCGCTCACCGTCGGCAACGGGGAGTTCGCCTTCACCGCCGACGCCACCGGGCTGCAGACCTTCGCCCCGCTGGGCACGCAGGCGCAGTGGGGCTGGCACACGATGCCCAACCCCAAGGGCCACGTGCTGGAGGACGCGCTCACCGACTACGACGGCGTCGGCTATCCGGACCTGTATCCGGCCACCGAGGCGGGCGGCTGGCTGCACGTGAACCCGCACCGCCTGCATCTCGGCCGGATCGGCCTCGACGTCGACGAGGCCGCCCCGCTCGGCCGGTCGGCGCAGACCCTCGACCTGTGGACCGGCACGCTGTCCAGCTCCTTCGAGCTGGGCGGCCTGCCGTACGAGGTGGAGACGGTCTGTCACCCCGAGCGGGACCTGCTGGCCATCCGCGTCGTGGGTGGCGCGGGGATCAGGATCGCCTTCCCCTACGCCAGCGACGGCTGGCACACCACCGCCGACTGGGACAAACCCGGCAGGCACACCACCACGCACGCGCTCACGCGCACGCCGTACGGCTCGCGCTGCGACTTCACCCGCGTCCTGGACGCGGACCGATACCACGTGGCCGCCGAGTGGGCGGGGTCGGCGCGGCTCACGTCGCCCGGCGGTCACGTGTACCTGATCCAGGGCGACGAGCTGGAGCTCGTCGTCGAGTTCGCACGCCACCCCGTCGGCGCCGCCCTCCCGTCCTTCTCCCAGGTCCGTACGGCTGCCGCCGCCCACTGGGAGAGGTTCTGGACGAGCGGGGGAGCGGTGAGCTTCGACGGCAGCACCGACCCGCGAGCGCCCGAGCTCGAACGCCGGGTCGTGCTCTCGCAGTACCTCACCGCGGTCAACTGCGCGGGCTCCACCCCGCCGCAGGAGACCGGGCTGGCCGTCAACTCCTGGAGCGGCAAGTTCCACCTGGAGATGCACTGGTGGCACGCCGCCCACTTCGCCCTGTGGGGCAGGCCCGAGCTGCTGGAGCGGAGCCTGCCGTGGTACCGCTCGATCCTGCCGCGGGCCAAGGCCACGGCCGGACGGCAGGGTTTCCGCGGCGCCCGCTGGCCCAAGCAGGTGGGGCCGGAGGGCAGGGAGAGCCCGAGTGAGATCGGCGCCTTCATCGTCTGGCAGCAGCCGCACCTGATCTACTTCGCCGAGCTGCTCCGCCGGGTCCGCCCGGGGGCGCTGGAGGACTACCGGGACCTGGTGTTCGAGACGGCCGAGTTCATGGCCTCCTTCGCGGGCGGCGGGCATCTGGGGCCGCCGCTGGTCCCGGCGCAGGAGTCCTACTACGAGTCCAGGCGGTCGGTGCGCGATCCCGCGTTCGAGCTGGCCTACTGGTGGTGGGGGCTGGAGACGGCCCAGCGGTGGCGGGGCCTGCTCGGCCTCGACCCCGACCCGGAGTGGGCGCGGGTCCTGGACGGCCTGGCCCGGCCGCTGGTGCGCGACGGCGTCTACGCGGCCATCGGCGTGGAGCCGTACACGATCAGGACCGACCACCCCTCGATGACCGGCGCGCTCGGGTTCGTGCCGCCCACCCCGCTGATCGACCCCGAGACCATGCGGGCCACCCTGCACGACGTGCTCGCCGACTGGGACCTGGAGAGCACCTGGGGCTGGGACTATCCGATGCTCGCCATGTGCGCGGCCAGGCTCGGCGAGCCTGACACCGCCGTGGACGCGCTGCTGATGGACGCCCCGAAGAACACCTACCTGGCCAGCGGCCACAACCACCAGTGGCCGGGCCTGCTGCCCCTCTACCTGCCGGGCAACGGCGGCCTGCTGGCCGCCGTCGCCCACATGGCGGCGGAGGGGTGCTTCCCCGAAGGCTGGCTGGTTCAGGCGGAAGGGGTGGTCGCGATGCCGTGATCGGGGCCGGCGAGCAGGGCGACCGTGTAGTGGTAGAGGTCGCCGGCCGACGACGTCAGAGTGGCGACGCGGCCCTCACGCACCTCCGAGGCGATGAACTCGGTGATCCCGTAGACGATCAGGCGGGGCACCGCGGCACGCAGCGGCGGCAGCGAGGGATCCGCCAGCCTGGCCCGCGCGGCCAGCGCCCCGAGCATGTCGAGGAAGGGCCGGTAGGCGGCGTCACGCTGCTCGACGGCCCGCTCGCCCGCCCTCGGCAACTCCACGAAGTACGCCTGCGCGTACTCCGGGCGCTCCTGCCACCACCGCAGGTAGGCGGCCATCCCCAGCCAGAGCGCCTCGCTCCAGCGGTCGCCCGCCCCCGACGCGGCCGTGTAGATCGAGTCGATCATCTCGGGCAGGTCGCGCTCGCATCCGGCGAGGAAGCACGCCTCCTTGTCGGCGAACTGGGCGTAGAAGGCGTTGCGCGAGACCCGCGCGGCGGCGATCACGTCCGGCACGCTCGTGGCGGCGTATCCACGCCTCGCGACGAGTCTCAGCATGGCCTCCACGAGGCGGTCTCGCTGGGAGTTGCGCACCGTGTCGGGGGAGAGTCCGTGCCGCCCTCTGGGGAGTGGCTGGGCCGCCGGAACTTCCTTCTGTTCATGTCTTGACATCGCTCACCGATCGTACTTCCCTCTCTTTGGAGACGTTCACGTCTCCAAACAACTTACGAGGTGACCATGGAGAACTTCACCCGTCGGCAGGCGTTACGGGCAGGGGCACTCGGCCTCATGTCGGCCGGATTCCTGTCGTGGACCACCGAGGCCAACGCCGCCTCCACCATCGAGACGATCTACAAGGCAGCGGGTCCGTGGCCGGTCGCCACCGGCACCTCGGGCGGCCACCGGCTCTACTACCCGCAGACCCTGGGCTCGGGTGGCGTCACCCACCCGATCGTCACCTGGGGCAACGGCTCGTGGGCCACCCCCGACAACTATCCGGGACTGCTCAACCACCTCGCCTCGTGGGGCTTCGCGGTGGTCGCCTCCACCGACACGACCACGGGCACCGGCGCCGAGATCCTCGCCGCCGCCCAGCACCTCATCGGCCTCAACACCGACCCCGCCAGCGTCTTCCACGGCAAGCTGAACACCGCCCAGGTCGCCGCCGTCGGCCACTCCCAGGGCGCGGGCGGATCCATCAACGCGGCCAACGACTCCGCCGGGCTGATCAAGACCGTCGTGCCGATCGCCGTGCCCGCGCAGTGGATGGCCAGCCCAGGAGACGAGTTCTCCGTCGCCGACCTGACCTGCCCGGTGCTCTTCCTCAGCGGCGCGAACGACTGGCTGATCTCCTCGGCCGCGACCGTGCAGGGCTACTACGACCAGGCCACCGCCGGAGCGGGCAGGGCGCTGCTCAAGGGCGCGGGGCACAACGACATCCAGAACACCGGCGGCGCCTTCCTCGGCTACCTGACCGCCTGGCTGAGGTACCGCCTCCAGGCCGACACCCAGGCCCGCGGGGCGTTCGCCGGCAGCACCGCCGAGCTCCCCACCAACACCGCCTGGCAGAACCAGGCCCTCAAGAACCTCACCTAGGAGAACCACCATGGCGGATCTGACGCGGCGTGGGCTACTCGCCGCCGGCGCGCTCACCCTGCTCGCCGGATGCGGCAAGGACCAGCCTCGGCAGCAGGCCGCGGACGGCGGGCCGCACGGCGAGGTCACCGTCTGGCTGCACGGCTCGCAGGACACCGGCCAGCAGCTCCAGGAGCTCGTGCACCGCTACATGGCCGAGTTCAAGGTCGAGGTGAAGCTGCTCTACCTGCCCGTAGGCCAGCTCGACGCCAAACTGCTGACCGCCTTCAGCGGCGGCGCCCCGCCCGACGTCTTCAAGATCGGCCACTGGAGCTTCCCCGCGCACGCCAAGAAGAAGCGGCTCGCGCCCGTCGACACCAAGGCGCTCTCGCTACAGAACTACGAGCCGGGCACGACCACCCCGCTCACCTACCAGGACGTGCCCTACGGCGTGCCCATCGACTTCAACCCCTGCATGCTCTACTACCGCAAGGACCGGTTCGAGGAGGCCGGACTCGACCCCGACAAGCCCCCGGCGACCTGGGAGGAGGTCGCCGAGTACAGCGCCAAGCTCACCTCCAAGGATCGCAGGCGGGTTGGCCTGCAGTGGCTCTACGGCGACCCGCAGTGGGCCCTCATGACGCTGACCGCCCTCGTCCGGGGCAAGGGCGGCGAGCTCGTCACAGCGGGCGGCGCGAAGGCGTCGCTGGCCACCGAGCAGGGCCTCAACGCCCTGACATACATGTCGGGGATCGGCAACCCCAAGCTCTCCAACCCGCTGGGCGCGCTCGGCCTGTTCTACTCCGGCGAGGCCGCCATGGTCGTCAGCGGCGCCTTCCTCGGCCCCGCGCTGGAGAAGCTGGGCAAGGACAAGCTCACCTTCGGCAAGCAGTACGGCGTCGCGCCCATGCCCACCTGGGCCGGCGGCCCGCCCGTTGTTCCCGCCTACACCTGGGGCTGGGGCGTGGCCAAGGACTCGCCCAACCAGTTCACCGCCTGGCACCTCGTCAACTACCTGCAGGGCGCCCCGTCGGTGACCGCCAACCTCGACAACGGCATCATCATCCCGACCAAGGGCTGGCGCGACGCCGGGCCGCGCGGCAAGTCCGAGATCATGAAGATCGTCGCCGACAGCCTCCCGCATGTCGACTTCGGCCCGATCATCCCCGGCACCCTCGAACTGGCGAAGGCCGCGGCCGGCGCCGTCGACTCCGTCGCCCACGGCAAGTCGACCCCCGCCCAGGCCGCGGCGACCTTCGACTCCACCGTGCGACTGGTCCAGTGAGCGTGCTCGGCAGGGTCAGAGCCCGGCCCCAGGCCACGGCGGGCGTGGCGCTGACCCTCCCGGTGGCCGTCTTCTTCGTCGTGTTCTGGCTCGTCCCGTTCCTGGCCGCCATCTATCTCAGCTTCACCGACTACGAGATGGCAGGGACGCCCAACTGGATCGGCCTCGCCAACTACGAGCGCATGTTCGCCGACCCCGGCTTCCTCAACTCGGCGTGGATCACCGTCGTCTACACGGTCTGCACGGTCGTCCCGACGATCGTGCTGGCCCTGCTGGTGGCCGTGCCGCTGAGCAAGCCGGGACGGCTCAACCGCTGGCTCAGAGCGCTCGTCATGATTCCGGCCGTGATGCCGCTCGCCGCCACGTCCATGGTCTGGGTGATCATCTACTCCGACCGCGGCCTGGCCAACACCCTCCTCGGCCTGGTCGGGATCGATCCGCAGTCCTGGCTGACCAGCTCCGACCTGGCCATCTGGGCCCTGGTCGTGATGGTCGTCTGGAAGAGCCTGGGGCTGTTCGTGATCATCCTGACCGCCGGGCTGCAGGCGCTGCCCGGCGAGGTGTACGAGGCCGCCGCCATCGACGGCTCAGGGGCGGTGACCACGTTCACCCGGATCACGCTCCCGCTGCTGCGCAGGACCCTGCTGTTCGTCCTGGTCATCTCGGTGGCCGGATCGATGCAGGCGTTCGTGCCCGCCTTCCTGCTCACCGGCGGCGGGCCCGCCGACGCCACCCAGGTGCTGCCGTACTACATCTGGGCCAACGCCTTCCCCTACGAGCACATGGGCTACGCCGCCGCGATGGGCATGGTGCTGCTCGCCGCCATGGTGATCGTCTCGGCGCTGCAGTTCGGGTTCCTGAAGGGAGGCGACGAATGAGAGCGGGAGCGATCCTGCGCAGCGTCTGGCTGATCGTCGCGGTCGGGTTCATGCTGCTGCCGGTCTACGCCATGCTCGTCGTCGCCTCGGCGCCCGACGACACCGACCTTCGCGGGCTGGTCTTCAACGGCTTCCATCTGCCCGAGAACATCAGGCTGCTGTTCGGCGAGGGCAACCTGCCCACCTACCTGCGCAACAGCCTCATCCTGTGCGTCGGCACCGGCGTCCTGGACGTGATCTTCTCGGCCGCCGCCGGATACGCGATGGCCCAGCTGTCCTTCCCCGGCCGCCGCGTCCTGTTCGCGCTGGTGATCGGCACGCTCGCGCTCACCCCGATGGTCCTGGTCATCCCCGTCTTCCTCATCGTGAAGGAGCTCGGCTGGGTCAACACCTTCCAGGGCATGATGGTGCCCGGCATGATCAGCGCGTTCGGCGTCTTCCTGGTGCGGCAGTTCGCCCTCGGCATCCCGAAGGAGCTGCTGCTGGCCGCGCGGGTCGACGGCGCGGGGGAGTTCCGCATCTTCGCGCGCATCGCCGTGCCGCTGCTCAAGCCCGCGCTCATCACCCTGTTCCTCGTGCACTTCCTGGCGCAGTGGGACAACCTGCTGTGGCCGCTGATCGTGGCCAACGAGCAGGAGCTGTGGCCGCTGCCGGTGGGGCTGGCCAACTTCCAGAGCGAGGTCGGCTTCAACTATCACCTGACCACCACCGCGGCACTGGTCACCGCCGTGCCACCGTTCATCCTGATGGTGGCGCTGCAGCGCTACTACGTGGCGGGGCTCACCTTCGGAGGACTGAAACGATGATCCCGGACACCGCGCGGATGATGGAGTGGATCGAGACGGTCACCTCGCAGGGCATCAGGCGTCCCGGCTACCCGGCCGACGACTGGACCGCCGCGTGGGCCGCCGAGCGCTTCACCGAGTTCGGGCTCCACGACGTACGGCTGGCGCCGGTCGAGCTGCCCGTCTGGCGGCCGGTGACGGCGGCCCTGGTGGTGCGCCTGGACGCCGACCCGTCGAGAGTCGTGCGGGTGGCGGCGTCCGCCCTGCCGTACACCACGCCGAAGGCGATCGTGAGCGCGCCGGTCAGCCGCGAGGTCGTGCCGGGCGCGATCGTCGTGCCCGAATACACCTTCACGGAGCTGCCGCAGTCCTACCTGAGGGACCTGGCGACGGCCGTGCACGACCCCGAGGGCGTCTTCGACGAGTTGGTCCAGACGCTGCCGTTCCAGCTCGACTACCTCGACGTCATCCAGGGCGCCATGGACGGCGGCGCCGCCGCCTTCGCGGGGGCGCTGACCGGGGTGCCGTGGGAGACACGCGACTACTACGTGCCCTACGACGCCGTGCACCGCGACCTCCCGGCCGTCTGGCTGTCGCGCGGCGACTCGCGGCGGGTGCTCGACCTGGTCGACGAGGGCCCCTGCACGGGCATGCTCACCGTCGAGTCGGAGACGGGCCCGGCCGTCTCGCACAACGTGATCGGCACGCTCCCCGGTCGCTCCGACCAGTGGGTGATCATCGGCTCGCACCACGACGCGCCCTGGGCCTCGGCCGTCGAGGACGCCTCGGGGATCGCGCTGGTGCTGGCCGCCGCCCAGTACTGGGCGGGCGTGCCCGAGCGGGACCGGCCGCACAACCTGATCTTCCTGCTGACCGCGGGTCACATGGCGCACGCCGCGGGCACCCGGGCCTTCATCGAGGAGAACCGCGGCCTGCTGGGCGACGTCGTACTCCAGCTCCACCTGGAGCACGCCGCCCGGCGGTGCGTGGTCGTGGACGACGAGCTGGTGCCCACCGGCGACCCCGAACCCGGCTGGTGGTTCACCACCAGGAAGCCGGAGCTGGAGAGCCTGGTGGCGGCGGCCCTCGTCGCGGAGGACCTGAGACGCTCGTTCGTGCTGCCGCCGGACGTGTTCTCCCCGATGCCGCCCACCGACGGGGCCTTCTTCCACCCCGAAGGGGTGCCGCTCGTGCACTTCCTGTCGGCTCCCATGTACCTGTTCGACTCGGCCGACACCCTCGACAAGGTGCACGAGGCCAGCCTTGAGCCGCTCACCCGGGCGGCGATCAGAATCGTCGAAGGGACGGCCGGATGGCGCCGCGCATGATCGTGCGAACCACTGCCGGGCTGGTCGAGGGCAGGGCCGAGGAGGGCGTGCTCGCCTTCCTCGGCGTGCCGTACGCCGCCCCGCCCTTCGGCGAGCTCCGCTTCGGCGCACCCGTCCCGCCACCCGCGTGGGACGGCGTACGGCCCGCCGTCACGCGGGGCCCTGCCGCCCCGCAGGCGGCCGGTGAGGACATCGGCCTGTACGCGCCCGACGTCTTCGAGGTCGGCGAGGACTGCCTCAACCTCGACGTGCGTACCCCTGAGACCGGCCGGGCCGGGCTGCCCGTCCTGGTCTGGATCCACGGCGGCGCGTTCTCCATCGGCGGCAACGGGGCGGCCTGGCACCAGGGCCCCCGCTTCGCCCGCGACGGCGTGGTCTGCGTGGCCGTCAACTACCGGCTCGGCTTCGAGGGCTTCCTGGCCCTGGAGGACGCCCCGCTCAACCGGGGCGTCCTCGACTGGCTGGCCGCGCTGGAATGGGTACGCGACAACATCGCGGCCTTCGGCGGCGACCCCGGCAACGTGACGATCGCCGGGCAGTCGGCGGGCGCCGCCGCCGTCGCCACCCTGCTGACGATGCCCCGCGCCGAAGGGCTGTTCCGGCGCGCGATCGTGATGAGCGGCTCGGCCAACCTGGTCGCCACCGAGCAGGAGGCGCGCGACTACGCCAAGACGCTCGCCACCCGGCTGGGGATCGACCCGACCAGGTCCTCCTTCGCCGGGCTGTCCCCCGAGGCGCTCGTCGCCGAACAGCCGCCGCCGCTGACCGGCGACTCCGGCGGGCTGAACGAGTCGGTGCCGGTCAAGCCGGTCGTCGACGGCGACCTGATCCCGGCCGTCCCGTTGGCCGCCCTGCGCGCGGGCGCGAGCGGGCACCTTCCACTGCTGGTCGGCTGCACCTCCCAGGAGGCCGACGTGTTCGTCCGCCGCCTGGCCGCCGACCTCGACGAGGCCGCCGCGCAGGCCGTGCTCGACCACCTCGGCGTCCAGGTCGACGAACCCGGCCTCACACCCGCCGAGCGCATCGGACGCGCCTTCACCCAGCACCTGTTCACCCGCGAGACGCGCTGGATCCGCGAGGCCAGGCCCGCCTACGCGTACGAGTTCCGGTGGGAGTCGCCCGTCGAGAGCCCGGTCGGCGGCGGACGCGTGGGCGCGGTGCACAACCTCGACCTGCCCTTCGTCTTCGACGTGCTCGACGCGCCCGGCGTCGAACGCACCGCAGGGCCAGGCGCGCCGCAGGCCGTGGCCGACGCGATGCACGCCGCCTGGGTGCGTTTCGCCCGCACCGGCGATCCCGGCTGGCCACTCGGGCACACCATGGTCTTCAATGAACTCACCGACCGGAGGTTGTGACATGCAGTCCTACTCGAGCGCGGTGGCGCCGACCCCGCTGCTGGGCGAGACCATCGGCGACAACTTCGAGCGGACCGTGCGGCGCTTCGGCGACCGCGAGGCACTCGTCGACGTGCCCTCCGGTCGTCGCTGGACCTACGCCGAGCTCGACGCCGACGTGAACCGGCTGGCCCTCGCGCTCCTCGCCTCCGGCATCGCCAAGGGCGACCGGATCGGCATCTGGGCGCCCAACTGCCCCGAATGGATGATCGTCCAGTACGCCACCGCGAAGATCGGCGCGATCCTGGTCAACGTCAACCCCGCCTACCGCGGCCACGAGCTCGACTACGTCGTCAGGCAGTCGGGCCTGCGCCTGCTCATCAGCGCGCTCACGCACAAGGGCAGCGACTACCGCGCGATGGTCGAGGAGATCGGCTTCGCCGACGTCGTCTACCTCGGCGACCCCGGCTGGGACCGGCTGCTGGCGCTGACCGCCCCCGAGGAGCGGCTGCGCGAGCGCATGGCGTCGCTGAGCACCGACGACGCGATCAACATCCAGTACACCTCGGGCACGACCGGCTTCCCCAAGGGCGCGACGCTGTCGCACCACAACATCCTCAACAACGGCTTCTTCGTCGGCGAACTGCTCCACTACGACGAGAACGACCGGGTCTGCCTGCCGGTGCCCTTCTACCACTGCTTCGGCATGGTCCTGGGCAACCTGGCCGTCACCTCGCACGGCGCCTGCGTGGTCATCCCCGCCCCGGGCTTCGACCCCGAGGCGACGCTGCGGGCCGTACAGCGGGAACGATGCACCTCCCTGTACGGCGTGCCGACCATGTTCATCGCCGAGCTCGCCCTCGCAGGGCAGTACGACCTGTCCACCCTGCGCACCGGCATCATGGCGGGCTCGCCCTGCCCTGTCGAGGTGATGAAGCGCGTCGTCACCGAGATGAACATGGCCGAGGTCGCCATCTGCTACGGCATGACCGAGACCTCGCCCGTCTCCACCATGACCAGGTCCGACGACGGCCTGGAGCGCCGCACCGAGACCGTCGGACAGGTGATGCCGCACGTCGAAGTCAAGATCACGCACCCGGAGACCGGGCTGACCGTGCCGCGCGGCGAGCCCGGCGAGCTGTGCACGCGCGGCTACTCGGTGATGCTCGGCTACTGGGACGAGCCGGAGCGCACGGCCGAGGCCATCGACGCCGCCCGCTGGATGCACACCGGCGACCTGGCCACCATGGACGCCGACGGTTACGTCAACGTGGTCGGCCGGATCAAGGACATGGTCATCAGGGGCGGCGAGAACATCTACCCGCGCGAGGTCGAGGAGTTCCTCTACCGTCACCCCGACATCGCCGACGTGCAGGTGATCGGCGTGCCCGACGAGAAGTACGGCGAGGAGCTCATGGCCTGGGTCGTCATCCGCCAGGGCGGCACACCCCTGACCGCCGAGGCCGTCAGGGAGTTCTGCGCCGGCAAGCTCGCCCACTACAAGATCCCGCGCTACGTCCACGTCGTCGACGGGTTCCCGATGACGGTCACCGGCAAGATCCGCAAGGTCGAGATGCGCGAGGAGGGCGTGCGCCTGCTCGGGCTCGACCAGTGAGCTGGCTGTGAGGCCTGCGGTCACCACTCGTGTTGCTTTTCGTCACTGAGTGGTGACTTCGGGTGTGGCAGGTGTGTGCCGGCGGGATGGGTGACAGCAGGCTGCCTCCGTTGGTGCTGACCGAGGATGAACGTGTGGTCTTGGTGGGGTGGGCGTCGCCGCCGATAGTTGATGTTCGGCGGTTCACCCCACGAACGCCGACGAAGTGCCGTCCATCAGGGCCAGTGCCGAACTCGGCGAGGTGGCGACGGAGCAGCTTGGTCAGTGCGGGCGCGGGACCGTCCCGGGTACGGCGAGGAGAATCCGAAGCCAGGCCGAGTCCCGGCAAGGAGTGGGCAGCGCTCGCACTGTTGCCACTCCCAGCAGATCCTCGTTCACCGTCAGAAGAGGGCGATGCGGGGGACGGCCCGCCGGATTCGGCGGGCCGTCCGGTGGCTCCTCGAACTGCTCCTCGACACCCAGTACGCCTTCATCGGCCCGTACTGGAAGTCGTTGTCGGAGGACCAGGCGAAACTGCTGGCGGGCAAGCCGGAGTCGGCGGTCACCGCCCCGTCGGAGCTGGTCGCGGAGAAGCCGGTCGAGGACCCGGCCACGCCCATCTTCTGCCAGGACTGGAGAGTGCCGGCCCGCAACGTCGACGAGGTGCGGGCGTACCGCCGAAAACTCGCTCAGGTGGCGCCGGACATGAAGCTGCCCGCGCAGGCCTGGGCCGGACAACTTTCCCTTCGCCGCCGGCGTGCTTCCCGTCATGGAAAAGGTTCTCCCCGCGGCCAGAGCCTCCGGAATCCCGGTGATCTTCATACGTTTCGGGCTCCGGGCCTCAGGCCTTGATGTGGGAGCGGGAAACCAGTTGATCAGCGGCCTGCACGGGGCGGGGACGCTGTTCCACGAAGAATCCCCCTAGACGCTCGTGCACCCGCGCATCGAGCCGTTGCCGGGCGAGGCCGTCGTCCTCAAGCGCCGCGCCAGCGCGTTCGCGGCGACCGACCTCGATCGGCTCCTGCGCGCCCAGCGCATCGACTCGATCGTGTTGACCGGTGTCGCGAC
>NZ_JBEYZF010000048.1:0-37735 GCF_040645915.1 Nonomuraea sp. NPDC046570
GAGCTGGCCGGCAGGTGTTCATAGTCGCGGACCAGGCGCCGGTGCAGCATCAAGGTGCCGTACGTCTGCTCGACGATCCATCGTTTCGGCTGGGGAACGAACCCCTGGTCGGCGGGGTTGCGTTCGACGATCTGCACGTCGATCCCGAGCCCGGCCCCATGGTCGACGACCGTGTTCTTGAACCCCTGATCGACCAGGGCTTTGGTCACCGTGCCGGAGGTCTGGGCTGCGACCCGGTCCAGCAGAGCGGTCCCGGCGGTGTTCTCGTGCGCGGAGGCGGCCAGCACAACCACCGCGATGACCAGGCCGAACACATCCACGGCCAGCCCTCTCTTGCGGCCCGGCACCTTCTTGGCCGCGTCCCTGCCCGTCGTGGTGGCGGGGACCCCGGCCGCCACATGGACGCTCTGGGTGTCCAGCACCACCAGACTCGGATCGGCTAATCGTCCCTTCTGCTCCCGCATGTGCCAGCGCAGCAGGTCATGGATCTTCCGGGCGGTGCCGTCGTCACGCCACTTGGCGAAGTAGTAGTAGGTCGCGCTGCCGGGCGGCAGGTCGTGTGGCAGATAGTCCCACTGGACGCCGGTCCGCCCCTGATAGAGGATCGCGTTCACGATCTCGCGCATCTCGTATTTGCCCTGGTGACCGCTGACGGAGCGATGCGCGGCCTTCCACGCCGTGATGACCGGCTCAATCAACGCCCATTGCTCGTCGGATAAGTCGCTCGAGTACGGCTTGCGCTCACTCACCCGGCCATCCCAGCACATCCGAGCCCACCAACCGGCGGTAACGCTACAAATCCACTCGATCACAGTACGACATCATGGACATCAACTCGCACAACGCCCTCTGAGAACTCGATCCGTCACATCGGGAAAAGACAGGTATGACACAAACGCACCCGGCGGAGACAGCCGAGGTGGACGACGCCGAGCTGATCCGCTGGTCACGTGACGACCCGGAACAGCTCGCCGGCCTGTTCGACCGCTACATCGAGCAGATCCACCGCTTCGTCGCCAGGCGGCTCGGCACTCAGGCGGCCGACGACATCGCGGCTGAGACGTTTCTGACCGCTTTCCGCGGCCGCGCTTCCTACGACCCTGCCCAGCGGCTCGCCGGTCCTTGGCTCTACGGCATCGCGACCAACCTCATCGCCAAGCATCGGCGCGGCGAGGAGCGGTTCCTGCGCGCCTTGAGCCGTACCGGCACGAACCCGCTGCCCGAGCCGCCGATGGCCGACACAGTCGTCGGCCGCGTGGCCGCGCAGGAGGTGGACCACCGGCTCGCGGAGGCGCTGGCGTCCATGTCCTCCGGCGACCGCGACGTGTTGCTGTTGGTGGCGTGGGGCGAGCTGACGTACGAGGAGGTCGCGGCGGTGCTCAAGGTACCGATCGGGACGGTCCGCTCGCGTCTCCACCGAGCGCGTAAGAAGGCACGGATCGCCCTCGGGGGCGACGATCCAACAAGAGAGGTCGCATGATGGACGAGATCAAGCAGTTCCTCGGGTCCACCCCGGTGATCACCCGCGAGGCGAAGGACGCGGCACGCGCCCAGCTCCTGCAGGCGATGCGCGAACCGCTCCCCCAGCCGGCGAGGCGGCGCACGTTCCGCATCCCGCGCCTGGCCTGGCGGTTCGGGATCGCCGCCGTGGCGGCCTCGGCCCTGCTCGTCGGCTACGGGGTGGTAGGCGGTGACGACCAGTCGGCCGCATACGCCGACGTCAAGGAGCTCGGCGAGCGGGCCGCCAAGGCAGCCGAACGCGGCCCCGACGACGCCTACACGCGAACCCCTTCTCCGGGGCAGTGGCTGTACGTGAAGGAGTCGATCGCCCCGCTGCTCGCCGAACCCCGGCCCGAGGTGGATCGCGACAGGCGCGAGACCCTGGAGACCTGGTACAGCCTGGACGGCAAGCAGATGGCGATCGACGACGGCGTGGGCAAGCTGGCCATCGAGGAGGTGAACACCGGTCTCAAGAGCGCCGACCTGGCCCAGGAGCCCGTCACGCCCGACGCGGTGCTCGCCAAGGTCAAGGCGTCCGTCGCCGCGACCCCCGCCTCGCCGTTCGAGCAGGGGCGGGGGATGCCCGAGCAGGAGCGCGCCTTCCACACGATCAGCACGCTCATGGGCGGGCAGCCGCTTACCCCGCAGGTCCGCGCGGCGCTGTTCCGGGCCCTGCCGAAGATCGACGGCGTCTCGGTCAAGCAGGACGCCGTGGACGCCGCGGGCCGCCACGGCGTCGCGTTCGCCTACACCGGGTCACGGGAACGTTCCGAGATCATCGTCGACGCCAATGACTACCGCTTCCTCGGCCTGTACGGCGAGAACCTCGCCGACCAGCCGTTCCCCAACGAGGGCGGACTGGCCGCTCCGGCCCTCCCCAGCGGGACGGCCGGAACCGTCAAGGCCGGCGCTCCCCTGATGTGGAGCGCGCAGCTGGAGACGAAGGTCGTCGACAAGCCGGGGACCCGTCCTCAGCAGTAGGCGCCCCGCCAGGAGCAGACGGCGACCGCCTCCTGTGCCTGGACGGCGACGGCGCGCGGCCGGTGATCCCGGTAGGTTGGGTCGATCGCAGAGCCGGGAGAAGGGCTGGTGACGCGGTGGCCGACTCTGATGGACGGGACCACCGGTTGCGCACCTACTGGGACCGCCAGGCCGTGCCCTACCAGTTCCGAATCGCGGGTGTATTGGGCGATGACGGCGGTGATGGCCCGCCGGTTGACCCGCGCCCCCGCCCCCTCCTCGCGGTCCACATGACTGGAGGCGACAGGCTGGAGCGGGACCCCGGCACATGGGCTGCTACACAAGATCGACACCCGCGAGCAGACCGTGGCCTGCCAGATCGATCTGTGCGAGGCGCTGGACCTACCTATCGTCCCGAAGAACACCGAGAAGATCCGCGCCAAGCTCAAACGCCTGGTCAGCCAAGGCATCCTAGTCGAGACCGAACCGGGATTGTTCGTTCAGCCGCGTCCATAGCTCAACCGCGACGCCCCTGACCAGCCCGCCCTATCCAACCCAAGCGACGAAAGGGACATCAACTCGCGCAACGCCCTCTCAGGTGGTCGAACCCTTGATCGGGATGGGCGACATGCCAGTCCAGCAGCCGGTCCGTGGCGTCCTCATGCAGGTCCTCGTCGACAACCTGCGTCCACCTGCAATCGCGGCAGGCCACGACGTATTCAGCGCCGACGACCCTACCTAGGTCCAGGAACGGATGATGCACGTCATCGACCATGCCGTCACGTTACGCCTGGCATGGCCGGTCGAGCACTCGAATCGGCAGGCCAACATGCCTTACATGCCTTACTGATCAACAATGCGCTGAACTGCAGAGACATGCCTAGAACCCAAGATAACGATCGTGGCCCGGTGGGCGGTGTCCACCATCTCGGTGAGCCATGCGCGCGCCCCCCGCCAGTCCTGGATCCAGCCGTGCGCGCCGGCGGGGGTGAGCGCGTCGGTATTCCACCTGCGCGCCGAGTAGCTCGATCTGGTCTAGAAAGTCCATCTCCATCCTCGAATCGTCCCACCGGAAGGCCGAAAACAGCGCGCCCCTTACGGTTTCCGGAGTTGCGGGTTTCCGACCGAAGCGATGCTTGCAGGCAGGCCAGAGACGGTTTCCTGTTTCCTCGGAATCCTCGCTGCGGAAACTCCCAGCAGCCCCCTTCCGCCCGGCCGCCGGGGACCTCATGGTGGGCGCCATGACGACCACCACCGCCCTGATCGTGCCAGGCTTGACGGTCACGGCCGCCATGTACGAGGTCGCGGCCGCCGGTATCGAGCTTCACTCCCCCGACGTCGGCCCGCTCACCTGGGAGACGTGGACGGACCCCGCCCGCTGGACCCTGGTCCCGGATGAGCAGACCATGCGGGCCTTCAAAGCCGAGTTCACGCTGAGGGACTATGCAGACGGCACCCTGCGCCGGATCAACCTCTGGCATGAGCCAGACCTGCGCGGCGGCGCATCCCCCAAACCGCACTCCCACCCATGGCCGTTCATCGCGCACGTCCTGGCGGGCGGCTACAGCGAGCAGCGCTACACGGCCCATGACCGACAACCGACCGGCCAACGGCGGTAGCGGGCAGAGGCGGGCGGAGTTACCTCCACGGCTCGGATGTGGGTCGGTGCGACGAGGAGTCTGTCCTTGTAACGGTTCGGCTGCTCTGGGTTGGTTACCGGTGGGTCCGCCCTACCTTGCGGCCCATGCCGGTGGATTTCCTGACAGAGGATGAGGAAGCGGCCTATGGCCGGTACGCGGGGGCGCCGTCGCAGGCGGACTTGGAGCGGGTGTTCCTCCTTAATGATGAGGACCGTGCGCTGATCGATCGCCGCCGCGGCGATCACATGAAGCTGGGGTTCGGCCTGCAACTGGTGACCATCCGCTGGATTGGGGCGTTCCTGGAGGATCCGCTCGATGTGCCGGTAGCGGTGCTGGATTTCGTCTCGGAGCAGTTGGGAGTCGCTGATCCGTCGCAGGTGAAGCGGTACACCGAGCGGGCGAAGACGAAGTTGGATCACCAGTGGGAGATCCGGCGGGTGTGCGGGCTGAAGGAGTTCGCAGCGGTCGAGGCGGAGTTGCGGGCGTGGGTGGCGGCCCGGTCGCGGACGTCGGGAGACGGCCCGAAGGCGATCTTCATCGACGCGGTGGGGTGGCTACGGGAGCGGGATGTGCTGCTGCCCGGGGTGACGACGCTGGCGCGGCTGGTCGCCCAGGTACGTGACGACACGACCCGCCGACTGTGGGGCGTGCTGGAAGGCCTGTTGACGGTGGGCCAGCGGTATGTGCTGGACCAGCTACTGGAGGTACCACCGGGGTCGCGGATCTCCGATCTGGAACGGTGGCGCAAGGGCCCGGCGCCGCGGGGATCGGGCCCGACGATGATCAAGGCGTTGGATCAGGTCGCCGAGGTGATGGGGCTGGGCATGGCCGACCTGGGTGCCGAGAGTGTGGTGCCGGCGCGCCGCCCGCCGCCGCCGCCAGCGCCCGCGCTTGAAGAGCGCGCTTTGCGAGGGCGCTGGCGTCGGCCGGCGGGGGCGGAGCATCGGCCAAGTCGTCGGGGATGGCCTGCAGCAGCCGCTCACGGTCCCGCAGCCACAGCCATCCGCCTCGTGGCCACGAAACTGGAGAACCGCACACGACTGACAGCCGATTTCGTTCCCAACAGGCTGGAGTCGACCGTGCCGAAGAAGCAGAACACCACCGCCCAGCGCGCCCGCGAGGCCGCGCGCCAGGGCACCAAGTACACCCAGGCAGTCCGTACGGCATGTTGGGCAAGTCAGGTGCGGCAGAGCGGCACTACCGGGCCTGGCCTACCTAGTCGCCCGACGGGTGGCGCCCGGCGAAGGTGACGGCGTGAGAGTCGAACATCAGTCCAGGTGTTTCTTCTGGCCTCCCTGATCAACACTCCCAGCCACATCCCCGACATCCGGCCCATGCTGGAGCGCGTCGCGCCCGGATGGAGGCTCTGGTGGACGCGCACGCGCTCGCTGAGCGGGGCGGCCTGTCCCGTGAGCAGGCGGCCGCCCGCCCCTGGCGCGGGGCGGGGAGACGTACCGCGAGCTCCTGGACGTGGGGCAGGCCCACAGCGCCGCCCAGCTGGAGCACCCCGGACAATTCACCACGGCCCTGAGCGAACTCGTCGATGGTCTGCGCGAGCCGCAGCGTGTATAGGGCCAGCGTCGCAGCCCCCCTCGTACATATCAGACCCCCGCGTGTTGATCTTCGACACCAGGCCGATGAACAGATCGACCAGCGCGTCGGTGATCTCCGTTGTCCGCGACCACGCCAACGCGGCCACCAACGTCAACCGGACCGGCGGCTGGTTCGCCGCGAAGTCCGACGGATGCGAGGCCATCGCCCGCGCCCGCCAGGAGGCCACCAGCCGATCCGAATACCCGCCGAACAGATCCACCGCCAGCCCCAGCGCCTTCGCCCGCCGCAGCTTGACGATCTCCTCCAGCAGCGTCTCCAGCCCCAGCCGCCCGGGGTCGGACTTCAGCTCCAGCAGGAACCCATCCTCACCCGTGGCCAGTTCCCACAACGATCGCGCCGAGTCCGCTGACAACCCGTTCAGCACATGCAGGCAGAACTCCCGCTCGAACCGCGCCCGCCCCCGCTAATGGCTGTACCGCTGTTCCTCAGCCCCGTAGGTGTACGGAGTGGTGACGGTCAGCGGGACGAACCCGAGCCGCCGCAGGATGGGCCGGCTGTCGTCGGACGCGTCGACCTGCAGGTAGCGGTAGCCGCGTTCGGCGGCGACGCGGGCACGGTAGGCGACCAGGGCACGGTAGATGCCCCGCCCGCGCCAGGCGGTCACAGTGCCTCCACCCCAGAGGCTCGCGAACAGCGTGCCCGGATGCGACTCCATCCGAGCCGCGCACACCGGCACATCCCCGGCCATCGCGACAACCATGTCCGAGTCCCCGGCGAGCAGTTGACGCCTGAGCCGGGCCCCGTCCATGCCGAACGCCTGCTCATGGACATCCACCATGAGATCCACACCGGCCCCATCGGTCACGGGGACCAGGTGCACCCCTTCGGGTAGATCGACGTCCGTGGGCAGGTCGTGGATCTGGGCGACCATCAGCGTCTCCTCGGGCTCAGGTGTGAACCCGGCCGCCCGGAGCCTCGCCGCGAGATCGTCCGGACGGTCGTGGGCGTAGAGCTTCCACTCGAACTCGCGGCCCATCGAAGCGAAGTGCCGCACCTGGGCCGCGATCGCCGCGTTCGCGGTGTCCCGGTCGAGGTCTGACCAGAGGACGCCGTTCCAGTCGTGGTCGGTTCCGACCTGCCGTACCACGCCGTCGATTCGTTCGACCCGGGCGGTCGGGCTGTCTGCCCGCGCGCCCTGTCGCATCTGCTGGTCGAAGAGCGCCAGCACCGCATCCCTGTCCATCCGCCCACCCCAGCACCGGGCGCCCCGCTCCGGCAACTGGGTTATCTGGCGCGCAGCTCGGCCGTGACCGCGCGTTCGCGGAGTTGCGCGGCCTCCTCGCGTACGGATTCCACCTGGACGCGTAGATCGCCCACTCGGGCGCGCTCAAGTTGGAGCTCCATCCGTAGGTGGTCCCGCTGTTCCACCGCCGTCTCGCGCTCCTCGCGTTCGGTGGTCATCTTCCGCTCGGCGTTCTCGGCGCGGGCGGTGGCCCGTTCCGTCTCGGCCGCCTGACGTACCCCTGCCTGCTCGGCGGCCTGGGCGCGGGCCAGCGCGCGGTCGCGCTCGCCCTCGGCGGCGCTCGCGCGGGCGTCCTGGGCGGCGAGTTCGCGCTCGGCCCGCTCGCGCGAGCGGACGGCCTCCCCCACCGCCGCACGCGCCTCCGCCGCCAGCGCCTGCGCCGCGTCCCGCTCGGCGCCGGCCACGGACACCATCCGCTCCGCCTCGGCCTCCGCCCGCCTGACCAGCCGCTCCCCTTCCTCCCGCGCCTTCTCCACCGCGCGCGCCACCTCCGCGCGCGCCTCCCGCTGCGCCCGCGCCACCTCTTCTCGCATCTGTACGGCCAGCGCCTCGCCCTCCGCCGCGCGCGCCTCGGCCCGCTCGACCTGCTCGGCGGCCCGCAGCTCGACCTGTTCGACGTGCTCGGCCGCGCGGGTCTCCGCTTCGAGGGCGCGTTGCTCCGCCTGCTCGACCTGTTCGGCCGCGCGCGCCTCGGTCTCCTCCACGCGCTCGGTCGTCTCCTGTACCACCTGGTCGCGGGCCTGTTCGGCCAAAGCGGCGATGCGTTTGGCCTCGGCTTCGGATTGTTTGGCCATCCGCTCGGTGGTCGCCGCCTCGCGCAGCGCGGCCAGGGCCTGTTCGCGTGCGGTCTCGGCGTCGCGCAGGGCGGTTTCCCTGTCGGCCTGGGCCTCCTCGAGCAGGAGCCGCATCTGACCGGTCTCCCTGCGGGCGTGCTCGGCGGCCTCGCGCGCCAGCCGTACCTGCTCGAAGGCCTGTTCGCGCTCGGTACGGGCGATGGCGACGCGTGTGTGCGCCTCCGCCTGGACCGCGCTCAGCTTGGCCTCGACACCCGCCGGGCTCAACTCTTCGGCGAGCGCCCTGGCCAGCGGCTCGATCGCGGCGACCAACCCACTCTCCATGCGGTCGTACAACTGCTCGGCCCTGGCCAGCGCCCCTTCCAGCCCCGGCGTGGCCTTGCGCAGCTCCCGCTCCCGCTTCGCCGCAGCCTGACAATCCCCATCCGGGCAGTACGCCCTGGGCCTCCCCCGCCCTCTTCGCTGCTCAATCGGCTTCCCACAGTGCCCACACGGCGTCACCGCGCCCATCTCCGTCACCACGCGATCAGCCTAGCATTTATTGATTTTCTAGAAATTAGAAATCAATAAATCAAATCTGTTGCGTAGCCGCCTGAGGTGTAACTTGCGAGAAGTGCAGTTCCCGCAGGCAAGTTCTCAGGTGAGCTCCTCCTGTCCTGTCTCACGAGTGCGGATTGTCCGGTCTCAGCGAAGGTGGCATCTGTCTCGGTGAAGTCGGCACATCCTGGCGTTCCGTCTCACATAGTTGGCACGAGCAGGACGATCGAGACCCCGGCGTCTCACTGAAGGTGGCACGTGGCGGGTTGAGCGCCCGATCGTTGGCAGCAATAACCATGCGTCTGGTTGATGTCGGCGCCAAGCTGGTTCGACAGAGACCGGATCTTCTCCAGGCCATTGGGCTCCTGGACGCACCACGTCGAAGTATCGGAAGTCGTGGAGGGGTCCGCTTCCGATACTGCAAGTTGTCTGAAGTAAGCACACCGGTTCATCGGTCGGCTTGCGGCAATCATGTCTGTAATGCAAACATGTCTGGGAAACCGACATCATGGAGGTCAAGTCATGACGCAAAACGCGGCCAATGAGGCCAGCAACCTGCTCGACGAAGTAAACGTCCTGCGCGACCGAGCCCGCACGGACCGGCACGCCTTCCGCTTCCCCATGCTGTTCTTCGGAGGCTTCACCTTGGCCACCGCCCCGCTCTATGTCATCGACTTCGAGTTGCGGGGAAGGCCAGAAGGAACCTTCACCTGGCCTTTCCGAGAGTGGATCGATCTGGTCTGGCTCGCCGGACTAGTCGCCGGGGCGGGGCTCACCGTGTGGTGGTATCGCCGCCACGGCCATCGGGCGGGCATTCAGACCTCACCGCGAAACCCAACGATCATCTGGAGCACCGCCGGGGCTGCCCCGCTGGTCTGGACGCTCCTGCCGCTGGCCGGCTTCCTCCTCTGGCCGTTCTTCATTCGCAACACCTTCGGCCTACTAGCCGTGGCTCTCGGCCTGATCGCCCTGGCCTGGGCCGAACGCAGCCGCCATCTCTGGATCGTCACCGCCCTCTACACGGCGGCAGCCGTCCCGGCCGTCGTCTATGACATGCAAAACCAGTACTACCGCCTGTTTCACCTGTTCGGCGTCTCCCCGCAGGAGATGCCCTACGGTCTTCTCCAGGGCAGTCCCGTTCTGCTCCCGGCCCTGATCCTCCTCGTGGGCGGACTGACCGTCCGGCGAAAGACACACCCATGACCTACCCGACCGGAAATCTCGATGACACCGTCCACCAGCGCCATCGTCTCGGCATCCTTACCATCGCCAGCGAAGCGTCCCGGGTCGAGTTCACCTACCTGTGCGAGGTGCTCCAACTGACCAGGGGAAACCTCAACCGTCACCTCGCCGTCCTGGAGGAGGCCGGGCTGATCACCCTGGAGAAGGGATACGACGGACGGCGCCCGAAGACATGGATCGTCATCACCAGGGAAGGCCGCGTAGCACTGTCAAAGGAGATCACCGCGCTGGAGGAACTGGTCCACCGCCACCGCGCCCGCGAAAGCTGACCCTCATGCCGACGGTCGCCGGGCTTGTGCCATGCCGGCAGCCGGCTGAGGATCAGTCGAGAATCCGCTGACAACCACCGGGCACATAATCACTGACAACAACTGGGCGCTTAACAGCGGGCGGATGTCTCAGCGAAGGTGGCACCTACTTTGCGGATTGCGCTGAATCTGGCGCGTCTGATTACTACAGTTCGTCTCCTCACGTCCCTTGAGCGCTGGCTCCGGTTGCTTGGAGACGAAGATGGGTGGCTCGCCGGTGAGTGCGCGGCCCGAGGTGGCGGCGTTCGAGGTTGCGTTCCTCGACGAGGCCGGTGCGAAACACCGGCTCCCCTTGTCGTCGGGCTGGAATATCGCCTTCGAGCGGATGGCTCCAGCTCGCACGTTCCCGTCGTTCAAAGGGCAGGTGAACTTCCCGGGCCTGTGGTGGTCGGCCACCACGAACGACCATGTCGGCTACGAGTCCTGGCTGGAACGCGACGTGGTGATGATGATGGACTTCGACCCCGGCATCGTCGGCTTCGCCTCCCAGCCGTTCTGGCTGAGCTGGATCAAGGACGGCCGTCTTCGGCGGCACGCACCGGACTACTTCGCCCGCACCAGCGAGGGGGACGGCCTGGTGGTGGACGTCCGCCCCGACGATCGGATCGACGCCAGATCCGCGCGGGCGTTCGCCGTCATGGAAAGGGCATGCGCCGCAGTCGGGTGGCGCTTTCACCGCACGGGTGGTCCGCCCGCGGTCGCTGCGGCCAACGTCCGGTGGCTGGCCGGATACCGCCACCCGCGGTGCTTTCGCGCCGATGTCGCCGAGGCCCTCACGGCGGTCTTTGCCGAGTCAGGGCCGCTGCTGGCCGGAGCCAAACGGGTGGGCGACAGGCTGAGCGTGCTGCCGGTGCTGTTTCACCTGTTGTGGTCAGGCCAGCTGAGCGCGGACCTGTCTTCAGCTCCGCTGAGCCTGGCCAGCATCGTGAGCGTGAGCGGCCGCCAGCTGGTGGGGGCGCGATGAGTACGGCACGGCCGCCCGCGCTGCGGGTCGGGGATCGGATCCGGTTCGACGACCTGACTCAAACAGTGGTCGGATTGTCGGGCACCTTGGTGCGGCTGGCCGATGAGAACGGCCACACCAGCGTGGTGCAATTGGCGCATCTGTTGTCGGCAGAGGGGTTCGCCCACCTGGGCGGGCACAGCCGTTCGGCACGCAGCCTGGCGCCGGGCCTCGATAGGTTTTCCGACGAGGTGATGCAGGAGGCGCTGTGGTGGGAGCAGCACGTTCTGGAAGTGCTCACCGGCGTCCGGGCCGACGCGCCTGCCGGCGCGAGACCACGCCCGCACTTCGACCCGGCCACCACGACGCTCACCCAGCGCGAGCAGGCCAAGGCCGCCGAACTGGCCGCCGAGGGACGCCGCAAGGTCAGCACGCGCACGCTCAAACGCAAGCGGCTGCGTTACCAGACCCAAGGCCTGGCCGGGCTGATCGACGGCCGTCATGACCGCCTCCAGCCGGTCACCGGACGGACCGAGCCACGCGTGGTCGAGGCGCTGCGGCAGGCGATCGAGGAGGCCACCGGCGCATCGACGCGCACCGCGAGCTATTTCTACTGGCGGGTCGGACAGATGCTCGCCGGCCAAGAGGGCGTGGTGATGCCGTCGCGGGCGACGTTCTACCGGTTGTTCGAGCGAATGTCTCACGGACGGCACACCACCGGGTCGGCGCGCACGCGCCGGTCACTGGCCAACCGTCCGGACGGGCCGTTCAACGAGATCAGCGCGGATCGGCCCGGCGAGCTGATGGAGATTGACTCCACCCCGTTCGATGTTCTGGTCGTCTTCGACGACGGAGTCGTGGGCCGGGTCGAGCTGATCGGGATGGTGGATCTGGCCACCCGGACCGTCACCGCGGCGGTGCTACGGCCCACGACCAAAGCAGTGGACGCTGCGCTGCTGTTGGCCCGCACCGTCACCCCGGAGCCGATGCGTCCCGGCTGGAGCCAGGCGTTGTCCATGGCCCGCTCGGTGCTGCCGCACCAGCGGCTGCTGGAGCTGGATCAGCGACTCGCGCACGCCGCGGCCCGGCCAGTGATCGTCCCGGAGACGATCGTCTGCGACCAGGGCAAGGCATTCATGTCGGCCACCTTTCGCACTGCCTGCCGGATGCTGGGCATCAGCCTGCAGCCCGCTCACCCGAAAACCCCGACCGACAAGCCACACATCGAACGCACCCTGCACTCGGTGTCGACGCTATTTGCCCAGTTCGTCTCCGGCTACGTCGGCCGAAGCGCCGAACACCGCGGCGTCGAAGACGAGCCCTTGTGGTCGATGCGGGAGCTGCAGGAACTGCTGGACGAGTGGATCGTCGCCAAGTGGCAGAACCGGCCGCACGAAGGACTGCGCGATGCGGCCATGCCAGGCGCGGCGGTCTCACCGAACGAAAAGTACGCTGCCTTGGTGGAAACGGCCGGCTGGGTGCCGGTGGCGTTGTCGGCCGAGAACTACATCGAACTGCTGCCGGCTGTCCGCGTACTCCTTTGAGTGCTCCACCAAGTACGGAGATATGTGCACCAGCTCAGGCGACCTCAGTGGCTTGTTCGATGTTCCTGAGCCGGTTCTTGAGCCGGTAGCTGGGGCCGTTGATGGAGATCACATCGCAGTGGTGGAGGAGCCGGTCGAGGATGGCGGTGGCCAGCACCTCGTCGGCGAAGACCTGGCCCCACTCGCCGAAGCTCTTGTTTGAGGTCAGGATGATCGAGCCCTTCTCGTAGCGCTTGGAGATCACCTGGAAGACCAGGTTGGCCTCGCCGCGTTCGAGGATCTCGTAGCCAACCTCGTCGATCACCAGGACGCTCGGCCGTAGGTAGGTGCCGAGTTTGCTGCTCAGGCGCCCGGCGGAGTCGGCGGCCCTGAGGTTGCTGACCATGTCGTCGAGGCTGGTGAAGTAGACCGAGTAGCCGGCCCGGCAGGCCGCGACCGCCAGGGCGACGGCGATGTGGGTTTTGCCGACCCCGGGTGGGCCGAGCAGGGCCGCGTTGGCCTTGGCCTCGACGAAGGCGAGGGTGGCCAGGTCTTTGACCTTGCGGGGGTCCAGATCGGGCTGGAAGGAGAAGTCGTAGTCATCCAGGGTCTTGTGGTGCGGCAGTTTCGAGGTGCGCAGGCCGGTGCGGAACCGGCGGTCGTCGCGGACGGCGAGCTCTTCGGACAGGACCAGGTCGAGGAAGTCCAGATAGCCCATCTTGGATTCGTCGGCCCGCTGTGCGTAGTGGGTCAAGGCCTCGGCCAGATGGGGAAGGCCGAGCTTGGCGGCGGTGGTGCGGATGCGGGTGGAGACCAGCTCGGTCAACGGGCTTCCTTCGTGGAGTGATCGGTGTTGAAGGGGCGGGTGCCGGTCAGTTCGTCATAGACCGACAGGGGGCGGCGGCCGACCTCGACCTGGGCGGCCGCGGTCCTGTTGAGCAGGTCCGCCAGCGATCCGGGGGCCGGTTCTGGGTCGTTGTGGCGTTTGCCCTGGCCTTGGCGAACGGGAAGATCGTGGCCTGCGGTGACGCGTCGGCCGGCTCCGGTGGGCAGGCCGTCCCAGTGCCGCTCGTCCACGATCCGGCAGCCGCGGCCCACTGCCCGCGCATGAGCGGCCAGCAGCGTCTGGCCCGTGTGGTCGGGTGTGGTGGCGTGCAGCATGATCTGAGCCTTGGTCGCCCTGACCTCGACCAGCTGGCGCGGCTGGACCCGGCGGGCCGGGACCGAATACAAGTTCGCTTCGAAGGCGACCAGGCAGTCCTTGCCGACGTAGCGAAGATGCCGCTGGGCCACGACATACGGGGTGGACGGCCGCGGCCGCAAGGCCATGTGGTCACGGACCGCCCGCAGGCCGATGACCTCGCCGTGGACCTTGGACCGCCGCAGGGGAACCCAGGCGGCGAAGGCGGCGTCGAGCTCCTCGATCGAGGAGAACGCGCGCCCGGCCAGGACATGGTCCCGGACGATGGCGACCTGTCGCTCGACCCGGCCTTTGCCGGTGGGCCGGTAGGCGGCCAGCACATCGGGGTCGAAGTCGTAATGACCGGCGAAGGCAACCGCCTCGGGATGCAACGGGACAGCCTCACCCGGGGCGACGTGGCGGCGGACCACCGTCTTGGTGCGGTCGTAGACGATCGACATCGGTACCCCACCGAAGTGCTCGAACGCCCGGCGGTGGCAGTCGAAGAAGGTTGCCAGATCCTGGCTGGTGGTGAAGCAGCAGAACGGGTCCCGCGAGTAGGACAAGGTCATGTGGAAGGAGTAGACCTTCCCGATGCCGGCATGGGCCAAGATCTTGCCCTCGTCCCCCCAGTCCACCTGGGCCTGAGCGCCCGGCACCACCTCGAACCGGCGATGCAACCCCGCCAGTTCACCCGGGCTGATACCGAGTTCGGTCGCGATCCGCGGCCGCGCCTCCTGCAAGTAGATCTTCACTCGCTGGTAGTTACCGGTGAACCCGTAGTCGGCCACCAGACGCTCGTGGATCACCGCTCCCTTGAGCAGGATCTCTGCCCGCAGCATGGCGTCGATCAACGGCGCGACCTCGTCCACCACCCGCCGCCGCGGCCGATCGTTGGGCGCCCTCTTCGGCGGCGCCACCGCAACCTCGCCCGACAGGTACTTGGCGACCGTCCGCCGGTTCAGCCCGGTCTCGGCCGCGATCTCCCGCAAGCTCATCGCGCCGGACTCATGCAGACTGCGAAACCGCCTCAGCTCCAACCAGCGATGCGGGTCCAAGACCACCGTCAGCCGCCCTCCACCGACTCCGAACAGAGGACCGTAGCTTCGCAGTAACGGAGCGTCACCGCATCAAGAACGGTGCATTCTCACCCGTACGCGCTGGCGCACATTCACTTGTACGCCAACACCAGGCCGCAGTCGCGCAGGCAGGCCAGGTGCTTGGACACCGTCGACTGGGCCAGGCCGAGCTCGCCGGTCAGGTCCACCACCCGGGCCTCGCCCCGGGCCAGCCGCTGCACGATCTTCAGCCGGGTCTCATCGGCCAGCGAGTGGAACAACGCGGCCGCCGGCGCGATCCCGGCGGCGATGTCAGCGTTCACACATCGACCAGCATCACTATCAATCGTCATATAGCGATGATAGCTGGAAATGGTTATGTATTGGCAAGAAGAGGGTGGAGCCGACGTCAGACCCGGCCCCACGACGCTCCAGCACCGAACGGCGGGAGCCGTTCGGGATCTATCGCCCGACGCGGTGCGTTGATCCACCAAACGCCAACGTGGATCTTCCGCGACCGGGCGAGAACCAGGGAGATCGGCATGCAGTCGGTAATGGTGGACGGCGTTCGGCTCGGCTACGAACGGGCAGGATCAGGGCCCGCGGTGGTGCTCGTCGGCGGTACCGGCATGCCGCCGGTCGCCTGGCAGCTGTGCGGCCTGCGCGACGCGCTGGTGCAGGCCGGGTTCGAGGTGGTCACCTACGCCGCGCGCGGGGTGGCCCCCTCAGACGCACCCGCCGCCCCCTACACCGTCGACGACCTGACCGCCGACCTGGCCGGCCTGATCGAGACGCTCGATCTGACCGACGCCATCGTGGTCGGCTACTCCCTGGGCAGCTTCACCACCGAGCTGCTCGCCCGCACCCGCCCGGACCTGGTGCGCGCGGCGGTGCTGATGGCCGGAGCCGGGCCGCTGACCGGGGTGCTGGACGCCGTGCTGGCGGCCGAGACCGAGCTCATCGCCACCACCGGCCGCCTCTCACCCGCCTTCACGCGGCTGCAGACGCTGCTGAGCACCCTGCCGCCGGCCGTGTTGCGCACCGACGACGCCCAGGTCCGCACCTGGCTGGAACTGCTCGGCGCCCAGGAAGCGGTGTGGACCTCCACCGACGGCGAGAACGGCCAATCGGCGGCCTCGGACCGGTGGCTGCGCGACGAGTACCGCATGGCCGCCCTGGCCCAGATCACCTGTCGCCGGCTGCATGCGCGGCTCACACCACGCGCCACTCATGCCCGTGGCCACCGGTCACGCCCGCCCCGTCCCGGTTCGACGGACCGCCGCGCGTGGTGGCTCTGGGCTTCCAGATCCATGACGGCAAGCTGATCGGTCCTCGCGACCTGTTCGCCGATCCCGCCTTCGACCGGGCACGCCAGCAGGCCAACGAGGCCATGGACTACTTCCGTCGCCACGGCCCGTTCGAACCGCACCGGCTCCCGCTGGAGGACCTGGAGTACACCACCATGACCGTCCTCACCAAGAAACTCGCCAACCGCTGGACCCCGATCACCACCGAGCTCGCCACGGCGGCAGTGAGCCGAAGCTGAGAGGAACGGCGCTCGCGCCGCCCTCGTGAGAGCGGCGCGAGAGATGAGGCTATTCACTACTCATAGTGGTGCATCAATTACTCTTGGGTGTAATGCATATCGGAGAGCCTGCAAAGACGGCCAGGACTCTGCGTGAACGTTCGGGCTCCTCCAGCTTTGCGGCACCGCTCAACTGGCAGGCCCGTTCCCGGATGTTGCGCAGGCCGCTGCGCCTGCCGTGACCGCCCAGACCGTGCCCGAATGGTGTGGGTGCGGCTGCTGAACCCCCTGGCCGGGGCTCCCACTGATCAACCGGGCACATGCGAGCCTCGCCGCCTCGGTGGTGCCCGGTGTGGGTATTCATCAGCCCGTCACTCCGCCGGGCGTCCAGGGCGAACCCGGTCCCCGTGATGGTGACGGTGTGGAGCCATCCGGCCACTGCCACTGTCCGCCCCACGGGGCGCGCGGCATCCGCCAGCTGGCGCCGAACCAGTCGGCCAGGTAGCGCTGCATCTGGAACATCTCGGCGTGCTGGCTATCGCGCACCGTACGGGCGAAGTCGGCGATCTGCGGGTGCTGGATGCGCCCGTGCATGAGCAGTTGCTGAGACATCATCACCGCAACCATGTGGTGCGGGATCATGTCCTGCAGGAACGTCTCATCCAGCGCATCACCCGACAGCTTGGACAGGTCGCGCATCATCGGTCGGTAGCCCGGCGCCTTCTGGCCCGGATACCACGTGGCCAGCCACGTTTTCATGGTGGCGATCTCGGCGGTCTGTGTCTTGACGATGGATGCGCCCAGGGCGCGCATCTCGGCCCGGCTTGAGCGCTGCAGCTGGCTGGCCGCCTCGACCGCTTCCTGGTGGTGGGCCACCATCTGGGCCAGGTAGCCGGCCTCGTCGTCCACCACCATCTGGTGCATCGAGCCCATCGGCCAGTGGACCTGCTGCCATCCCACCGTGGCGGGTTGCGGCTGGCGGTCGGCAGCGGCCAGGGCGGCCCCGCCGGCGGCAGTGGTGGTCAGTAGCGCCGCGGCGACGAGAGCCGCCGTCGATGAACGTCTCATCTCGACCTCCGCTCCTTCAGCAGGTGCTCTTAACCTTCAGCCTAGGGTTCGGCCATGTGGCCAGGGCCAGGGTCGTTGGTCCTTCATGCCCAGGACCAACACCATCCGGCCGGGACGGCCTCCCAGGTACATCACGAGAGAGGCTGACCGCAGAGATCGCCGTGTTCGGTCGGCCTCTCCGGCCTGCACATGGGCCTGTCCAGGAATGACAGCTCGGTCAGGTCGACGACCTGTGGGTGCCGGGCCGGGGGGACACGCCGGAGGTAGCCAGCCAGTTGGGCGCTGGTGGCGTAGTCGGCCTCGACGGCGAACGCGACCACGCTCAAACGGGAAGATGCTGATGCGTTAGCGTCGGCGCCGCAGCGGATGCCCCGGCCGGGCGGGCTGGGGCTCGGTTGCTGGGAGGCACCCTTGCCCGCACCCAAGTGGTCTCATCTTTGTCTCGCCCGTCGGGGGTGGGAAGGAGCAGGCGGGTCGGTTCCGGGCTGTCCCGCGATAGATCATCAAACGACGAGCCGGTATGCGCTAGCCGCATCTACTACGGCTATTAGCACTGCCTTTATATGACCTTCGCCTCTTGTCACCAGGACATTCTGCCATGGCCGCTGGAAAGGTGTCCGGCGCAGGCTGGTGAGAGCATAGTAGAAGGACGGAGGGAATCCGACATGCCTGGTATTCCGTTGCCGATCCCCGTCCTGATCGTTTTCAGCGTCCCGGTGCTCATCGTGTTCGTGACGGCGGTCACGGGGTTGATCCGCGAACGGCATGCGCGCGGCAACGCACGCGACACCCCTCGGAGGTCATCATGGTGAAGCAGCACCTGGTCATGGCGGCGGTCGCCGCCGTGGCCGCGACCGTGCTGCCGCTCATGATGCGGTCCATGGGCGGCAACGGCGACCACCCGCAGCCTGACCACACGGGGCATGATCGACACGGCGAGGAGCGCACGAGGGCAGGGCAGCCGTGACCGCCGCCGATGGGGTCGTGCTCGGCATCGCCGTGATCTTGCTGGGTTTCCTCGGCTGGTACTTCTTCGGGCCGCGCAAGAGCAGTCTGGCCGGGCTGCGTGACGGCGTGCAGGAGATCGAGATCGTCGTGCGGGGCGGCTACTCGCCGGACATCGTCCGGGTACGGCAGGGCATCCCCCTGCGGGTCGTCTTCGACCGCAGGGAGAGCGGGGACTGCACCTCCCGGGTGGTGTTCGCCGACTTCGGCGTCAGCCGGGCGTTGCCCGCATTCGCCAAGACCACGGTGGAACTGCTGCCAGCCGATGCGGGGCAGTACGGCTTCGCCTGCGGGATGAACATGGTGCACGGCCGCTTGATCGTCGAACCGGACTCCGGCGACGGTCATGAGATGGCCGCGGCGACCGCACCGTCGACGGCGGAGCGGCCCTCGCAGGAGGTGGAGGCCATGGAGCGGCGTGCCGAGATCACCGACCTGTCGCGCCGGGTCCTGGCCGGGGTTGTGCTGACCCTGCCGGTGGCGTTGGCCGTCATGGCGCACGAGTTCTTCGGCGCGGGATGGGTCCCGGAGTTCCTGCTCAACCACTGGGTGCAGCTCATGCTGATCGCTCCGGTGATGTTCTATACGGGCTGGCCGATCCACCGCGTCGGCTGGCTCGCGCTGCGGCACCGCTCGGCGGACATGAACAGCCTGATCACGCTGGGGACGAGCGCTGCCTTCGGCTACAGCCTGCTGGTTACGGTCGCACCCGGCCTGCTGCCGGAGGGGGTCCGTGACGTCTATTACGAGGCCGTCGGGGTCATCCTGACGCTGATCCTGCTCGGCCGCCTGCTGGAGGCGCGGGCCAAGGCGGGCACGGGCGAGGCGATCCGCAAGCTGATCGGCCTGCAGGCCAGAACCGCCCGCGTGTGGCGCGACGGCGCGGAGACCGAGATCCCGGTCGCGGATGTGGTGCCGGGCGATGTGGTGCTCGTGCGGCCGGGTGAGAAGGTTCCGGTCGATGGGGTGATCGTGAAGGGCCGCTCGACGTTGGATGAGTCGATGGTGACCGGTGAATCGATCCCGGTGGACAAGGGCCCGGGCGATGAGGTGGTGGGCGCGACGGTCAACCAGACGGGATCGTTCACCTTCAGGGCCGAGAAGGTCGGCGCGGAAACGGCTCTGGCCCAGATCATCCGTCTCGTCCAGGCCGCCCAGGCCTCCCGCGCACCGATCCAGCGGCTGGCCGACCTGGTGTCCGGCTATTTCGTCCCAGTCGTCATCGCCATCGCGATCGTGACCTTCGCCGTGTGGTTCGTCGCGGGACCGGCGCCTGCGTTGACGCTGGCGCTGGTAGCGGCGGTAGCCGTATTGATCATCGCTTGCCCGTGCGCGCTCGGCCTGGCCACCCCACTGTCGATCATGGTGGGCACCGGGAAGGGCGCTCAGTCCGGCATCCTGATCCGCGACGCCCAAGCCCTGGAGACCGCGTGCAGGCTGGACATGATCGTCCTGGACAAGACCGGCACCATCACCCGGGGCAAGCCGGCGCTCACCGACGTTGTGCCGTACGGCGACTGGCCGGCCGATAAGGTGCTGCGCCTGGCCGCCTGCGCTGAACGCTCCTCCGAGCACCCCCTCGGCCAGGCCCTGGTAGACGGCGCCATCGAGCGCGGTCTGTCCTTGGCCGAGCCATCGGCGTTCGACTCGGTCACCGGCCAGGGCATCGTGGCGACCGTCGAGGGGCGCCGCGTGCTGGTCGGCGGCAGGCGCCTGCTCGGCGACGCTCCGGCGCTGGAGGAGGAGGCCGATCGGCTGGCCCGGGCGGGCCGTACCCCGATCATGGTGGCCGTGGACGGCCAGCCGGCCGGGGTGATCGCCGTGGCCGACACCGTCAAGGACGACTCCCGCCAAGCGGTCGCGGCCCTGCAGCGGCTGGGACTGCAGGTGGCGATGATCACCGGGGACAACCAGCGGACCGCCGAGGCCGTCGCTCGCCAGGTCGGCATCACCCGGGTGCTGGCCGAGGTGCTGCCCGCGCACAAAGCCGCCGAGATCGCCCGGCTGCAGGGCGAGGGATCGCGGATCGGCATGGTCGGCGACGGCATCAACGACGCGCCCGCACTCGCCCAAGCGGATGTGGGTTTCGCGATCGGCACCGGCACCGACGTGGCCATCGAGGCCTCCGACATCACGCTGGTCTCCGGCGCGCTCGGCGGCGTGGTCACCGCGGTACGGCTGTCGCGCACCACCATGCGCAACATCCGGCAGAACCTGTTTCTGGCGTTCGTCTACAACGTGGTCGGCATCCCGATCGCGGCCGGAGTGCTCTACCCGCTCCTGGGGTTCACGCTCCACCCCATCATCGCCGCCGCAGCCATGGCGCTTTCCTCACTCTCTGTGGTGGGCAACGCCAGCCGCCTCCGTGGGTTCACCGCTGTTTCCGGCTGAACGGACCTGACGCGATGTCGCAGTTCACGCCATCCTCTGGGCCATCTCGACCAGCCGGTTGGCATAGGCCCACTCGTTGTCGTACCACCCGAAGACCTTGACCAGGTCTCCATTCGCCTGGGTGAGGGCGGAGTCGAACACGCACGAGGCGGCGTCGCCGACGATGTCACGAGAGACGAGCGGATCAGTGCTGTAGCGCAGGATGCCGTGCAACTCGCTGTGGGCGGCTGCGGCAGGTTAGCCAGCGAGACTGCGTCGGTGATGTCGTTGATGGCGACGACATCCAGCTCGATGCTGAGCGCTCGACGTAGGAAAGCCTTGCCTATCCTGCCGAACCCATTGATTCCGATTCTCATGCTTTCAGGCTCCGGCGCTCGAGGACCAGCGCTTAGAGGCGGCAACCCATGCACTATGGGACCTTCGCCCCCTATCGGCACCGGGGTCCTCTGTGCCAAGCCGGAAACCCGCGACTGGGTGGGGACTGTCCAGCCAGGCGCGCCTTCTTGACGACAGCGCATTATGGACGCGCCGCCCGCGCCCATTTACGAGCAATGCATGGACCTCGTGTCCGGACTGCGCCTCCGTCCACGATGCGGCCACGTCCTCGCTCGACAGAACACCGAGCACGTTCGCAATCGCCCGGTCCCAGCGCTCGGAGCACACAGCAGCCGATGCCCACACCGGCCGATCTGGCGAGTGCGGACTCAAACGCCACCAACCTCGGCTCTGGCCCTCAATCCAGTCCGGTTCCCCCCAGATCATTTCCACCCTTTTGGGATTTCTAGCCCTGCCAGGCCATCTGCCGAGGGAATGGAATGAAGGAGGTGATAGCGATGTCTGATGTGATCGTCGTGGGTGTCGATGGCTCGGAGCCCGGATTCCACGCCTTGGCATGGGCGGCCGACGACGCCTTTCGGATGCATGTGCCTCTGCGTAGCGTCTGTGTGGTGGAAACCTGGCCCTACCAGATCCCGCAGGTCGGCGGACCCGAGTGGGAAGAGTCACTGACAATGAACGCGCGAAAGACCCTGGCCGAAGCCGAGGAAATCGTGCACGAACGCCAGCCTACCGTCGAGGTGAGCACCAAGCTGATGACCGGAACGACGGCGACCGCCCTTCGCGAGCAGGCCGGCGACGCGACCGAACTGGTGGTCGGCAGCAGAGGGCTGGGCGGCTTCGCCGGGGCCGTGCTTGGCTCTATCAGCATGAACGTCGCGGGTCAGGTGCCGGGCCCGGTGGTCGTCGTCAAGGCGGAAACCACGACGGTGCATGGTGAGATCGTCGTCGGCCTCGATGGCTCCCCCGCGTGCGAGCCGGCCCTGGCCTACGCCTTCCGGCAAGCCGAGCTGCGCGGCAGCACATTGCGGGCGGTATACGCCTGGTCGCTGCCGTTCGCCCAGGCCGTCGGCTTCTCCCGTGACTTCGAAGCGTTGCGAGAGGCCCATCAGCAGGTCGCGGAGAAACAACTCGCCGCGTGGCGAGAGCGATGTCCACAGGTCGAGGCGATCGCGGACGTGCGGTGCGCCCACCCTGTCGAGACGCTCGCCGCCGCCGGCGACCAGGCTGACCTGCTGGTCGTGGGCTCGCATGGCAGGAGCGCGATCAGTTCGATCGTCCTGGGCTCGGTCAGCCGAGGCGTTTTGCACCACGCACGCTGCAATGTCGCGGTGGTGCGCGCTCAGGAGGCACCCGCTCCGGCATGACTCAGGCGCGGACACCAGCATGCGGGAGTTGCTTGCCGTCGTGGCCAGGTGACCGCCCCCGCGTTTGAACGCGATCAGCTCGTCCACGTCCAGACCATCGGCGTGGCAGGTGGCGCCCCTGCTGTCGGACACCGCTGTCACCACTGCCCCGCGCTGCTTCAACATCAGCGCGGGGTGCGTCCCGACGGCCCCGAAGCGCTGCGCGATCACCCGTGCGCCCTCAAGCTCGATCACCTTGGCCTCGGCAAGCGCCTCCGCGCAACAGGCCGGGCCGTACCCGGTCGCGCCCAGTTCGTCGATGGGGAGGCCGCCGAGGACGGCGGGCAGGCCCGTCGTGAATGATCCCCATGCAGTACTCGTCAGTGTGGCCTTCGACGCCCCGTTCTCCCGTAGGGAAGCGGCTCGCCGGCGCCCATGACGCGGATCGAGGGCCTGCCCACATGGGCGAACACGACACCCCCGTCTGGGACGGGCAGTAGCCATGCTCGTCCGCGAGGTGCCCGCCACCTTTCAAAGCGCCACGCCAGCCCGCACGGGCATCCGGAAACGGCGTTGACGGATCGTGACAGGTCTTTCAGACCAAGCATTCGTTTCCGGACAGGGTGGGAAGAGCCGAGCCGAGCGTGGCATCGGCCATGAGCTTCGAGAACTCTTGAAGGGTGCCGGAGCGGTTCCAGAGCGCCCGCTGCCGCTCGGCGCCGGTGCCGCGTTGGACGAACTCGGACAGAAGCGTGGAGACTGGCTCGACCAGGGCGATGCGATCGGGTAGCGCCGCGGCCACCCCACCCAATCCATACCGCGCGGCGGCGGACAGGTCAGCGGCCACCTGGTGGTCCGGCAGCGGCGTGACAGGCGTACCGGCCCGGATGTCCTCCACGGCGGCGGCCACCATCGCCCGCACCAGCGCGGCGACGAGAACGGTGTCGTCAACGCTGAGACAGGTGTCCATGACACGCACCTCGACGGTCGGGTAGCGCGGCGACAGCCGGGCATAGAAGTAGACCGAGCGTTCGTCCAGGATCTTGCCTGCTCTGATCAGCTCGCGCACCTCCGCGTCGTACTCCTCGACACTGCGCCAGGCCCGGGGCGCCGTCGCCGACGGCCACCGCGACCAGCGGCGGTACCGCCAGCTGGCCCAGGTGGTGTCCCGGCAGTCGGCGATGGGAGAGTTGGCGCTGATGGCGAGCAAGGTCGCCAGCCATGGCCGCAGCCTCCCGATCACCAGCAGGCCCAGTTCTCGCGAGGGAATGCCGATGTGAACGTGGCATCCGCAGGTGCCGGTCGTGGCGACCAACTGCGGATAGCGCTTGGCCAGTTCCTTGTAGCGCGGATGGTCGGTGAGCGGCACCAGCTCTGGAAGGTAGCCTGGTGCGATCCCCGAGGCCACCAGGTGGCAGCCGAACCGCTCGGCGGCCTCGGCCGCGATCAGGCGGCGTTCGGTGACTTCGCGCGCCACTTGGTCCAACGACGCGCAGACGCCGGTGACGGTCTCGAGCTGGTAGCGCATCGCCTCGGGCTTGATATAGGAGTCGTCGTCCAGGGTGGCCAGTATCTGCGACGCCATGGGCGCGAGCGCACCGGTGTCCGAGTCGAGGAGGAAGAACTCCTCCTCCACCCCCATGGTGAGCGGGAATGCCCCGAGATCGGTCAGTGCCATAGCCCCAGCATCGAGGTCGGGATCACCTGGCGCTGGAGGCTTAGGTCCCGGATCCTGCGCCGATGGGCCCTGGACACCCGACCTGGCGGGAACCGGGAGGCAGCGACCTCGCCTGGCGATGATGACGTCCCTACTGGCACGGACGACCACTGCTCACCACGACCACTTGGGCGTCGGGGTGTCGACAAAGCGGGTGATGTCGTGCTGCGCAACGACGGCCAGCTTGTCGGCAAGATCGGCGAGTGCGCGTGAGGCGGCCAGTTCGTCGCCGATCTCGGCTATCGCCGGATCAGCTGGATTGCGATGTGCCCGCCCGGCTCCAGACAGGTTTGTGCCGTCCCTGGTGGTGAGTACGGCCTTGGCCGAGGTGTCGTCCCCGTCCTCTGCGATGTAGATCTGTACGGTCCACTGCTTGGCTTCCATGATGACCTCCCTTGAACGGGCATCGACTCTCCGCGACGGATACTTCACCTCCTATCCATCCCTCCGGCGAGCTGCCATGACAGGGGCGAAAGACCCTGAGGGCGAGGGCAAAGGTCACGCCGGGCGCGGCCCCTCTCATCGTCGGCGGCGACGACGGGGTCGTGATCGAACTCAAGCGGCGTGCCATGCGCCCCCTGCGTGGCGACGGCCCGGTTGGAGTTCGTTTCCCGGCGCCGGTCACGTATCTGTCCGCGGCGATCGGGCGATCATGACAGGGCAGACGGCGTGCTGGGCACAATAGTCGCTGGTGGAACCCAGAAGCAGACCGCTCAGCGGGTTGTGCCCCCGTGAGCCGAGGACGAGCAGGTCGGCGTCGGAGCTCAGGCGCGTCAGGACGTCGGCAGGGTGACCGTCGACAACGCTGACCTCCGCGCTCAGGCCGGTGAAGGCCAGCTCGCCTGCAACGAGCTTCTCACCCCACGCGTGGAGCTGCTCGCTGCTCGGGGACATCAGCTCGACGCCTAGGGGGTCCCAGTACACGGCGTGGACCACGAGGAGGTCAGCGCTGCGCAGAGCGGCCTCCTGGGCCGCCTGCCGCAGTGCGAAGCGGGCGTGGAGCGATCCGTCGACGGCGGCGATGACCCGATGGTAAGCGCGCTGCGGCTGCGGGCGGTCGGGGACGACGGTGACCGAGCAGGGAGCGTGATGCAGGCACGCCCTGCTGACCGAGCCCAGCAGCATGCCGGTGAACTGGTTGCGCCCCCGAGACCCGACGACCAGCAGGTCGTTGCCGGTGCACGCACCGCTCAGCTCGGCCGCGGCCGCGCCGTATCCCAGCCGGCACCTGACACGACGGATGTCACCGGTCTCTTGCAGGGTCTGCCGTATGGCCTTCAGGAGGGCGTCCTCGACCACCGGTCGTTGAGGCATGACGGTAAACGAGAGGAGTTCCGCGCCGTGCAACTCGGCCTCATGTGCCGCCCATGCCAAGGCCAGGACTGCCCCGCGGGAGCCGTCGAATCCGACGATGACACGTTCCATGGTGAATCTCCTCGACCACACACAGCGCAGGCGGCGTGTGGAGTCCGAGCCGGATGCTCAGCGGGGCGATTGGACTGGCCGAACTCCTACTTTCCAGGGTTACGGCAAGAGGTGCGAAGCCGCGGTCGCGGGTCTGCCATCATGTCGCAAACCGTTGACAAAGCGGGGGCATAGGAATTTCGATCAGACAGTGTCCGCGGTGGCGACCACGATCAGCGGACAGATCACGCGCTGAAGCAGCATACGGCTCACCGATCCGAGGAGGAGCGCGGGACCTGAACCCCACCCGCGTGACCCGACCACCAGCAGGCCGGCGGCCGAGGACGCCTTCCGCAGCACCTCCACGGGATGACCCTGGTCCGTGCTTTCCACGACCTTGACGTCGGGGTAGCGCTCGCCGAAGCCCGCGACCGCCTCTGCCAGCAGGCGTCTTTCCACGGCTGCCTGCTGAGTCAGGCCCGGCATTCCTTCGGCACCGCATCCGGCGGTGTCGCGGTCCCATGCGTGGACGGCGTGCAGCTCCGCCTTCCGCAGGGCCGCTTCGGCGAAGGCGAACTCGACCGCGGCCTGGGCGCCGGGCGAGCCATCGACGCCGACGACCACCTCGTTGCGTGGTCGCGCAGGCACCGTATGGACCACGGCCACAGGGCAGGTCGCCTGGCTGGACACGCCCGGCACCACCGAGCCGAGCAGACCATGGGAGTTCCCCCCGGTGTGATCACCGACCACCAGGAGCTCCGCGTCCTTGGACGTTCTGATCAGGACGAGCGGTGGATCACCCGGCAACAGCTGCGAATCAACGTCGACGTCAGCCGATTCCACGCGTGCTCGCCGCACAGCAACGGTCAGTACGTCCAGCATGGCGTCCCGCATCCGGCGGCTCATGCCAGCCCGGGCGGGTCCCTCGCACATCTCGTAGGCCCAGGCCGGGATGGCGTACACGATGCGTACCGTGTCATCGCGGATCGCGGCTTCCCGCACCGCCCAGACCACGGCTTCCAGAGCGACCCGCGAGCCGTCTACTCCCACCACAATCATGGCATCCTCCCCCTCCCCCCATCACACCCGCAGCCCAGGCGACAGGAACAGTGCCAAAGGTCTGTTATCTCCCGGCCCAGGAACCGACGCCTCGCGCCATACCTCGCGTTCCGACGGACGCCGGAACCGTGGGGACTTTCGCCCCTATCGGAGACGTCGCTCCGCGTGTGGAATGACGGGGGGACGGTAGGACGCCCAAGGGGCGCGAGGTGCGCGAGGACGTTCTCGACCGGGACCTGTGGGCAGATATCGATCATGTGGACGTCCACGTCGAGAACGGCTTAGTGGAAGCGGGACGACCTGCTCGGGTGGAGAAGGCGACAGCGATGCCTGTCCCTGCGCGAGCTTGACAACACCGCCTGCCGTCAGCCCTGAGACGACGCGGTGTGGCGACGTTCAGGTCGTCATGCTCCGACGCGGAACCATGCGAGGGGGCAATCATGACGAGAGCGATCATCGCGGGCGTCGACGGATCGGCGCCTTCTCTTCAGGCGGTCAGGTGGGCGGCAGATGAGGCCGTGTTTCGTGGCGCTCCACTTCGCCTCGTGCACGCCACGTCGCGATGGACCTACGATGTCCCCTTCATCCCGCAACCGCCCTCCTGGACAGTGGACGCGGAGGCCGCGATCGAGGAGATGCTCCGTGAGGCGTGCGCCTGCCGAGAATCTCATCCGTGCAGTTCAAGCAGCATGTGAGTACTCGTGGAGGATTCCTCCGAGTCGGTCTCGTCGGCGTATGTTCAGGTCGATGATTCGCTCTGGATCGGTGATCGCGTTTGGGACGGCGCGTAGTGGAACTGCCTGGGCAAGGGCTTGGTGGGCTCGGCGGCCTTGGTGAATGACGCCGTCGGCATCCAGGATTGCGGCGCCGACATAGGCGGCCACCCGCAGCCGATCTTAACGCTCCTTGATAGGTTTCTTACAGGTGCGCCGGGAAGTCTGGTCGGCAGTCGTTTTCGTCGATCATGAAACGGGGGCGCCCGTCATGCGTGCTCGCGACCTGCTCGCACCCTTCCCCACCGTCACCTTCGACACTCCGGTGATTGAGGCTGCCCGGCTACTGGCCGATCAGGATCTGCCCGGGCTGATCGTCGTCGACGACCGCGGGCTGCCCTCCAGCATCCTGCCGGGCACGCAGGTACTGCGCCTCGCCGTGCCCGGCTACTGCCAAGACGATCCCACGCTGGCCCGCGTGGTCGACGAGCAGCACGCTGATGTCTTCCTGACCTCGCTGGCCGGCCGGACTGTGCGCGAAGCCTTGCCCGTCGAGAGGCGTGAGCTGCCGGTCACCGACCCCGAGGCGACCGTACTGGAGTTGGCCGCGCTGATGGCGCGCACGCACAGCCCGCTGGTGGCGGTGGTGAGCGGGGACCGCCTGCTGGGCGCGGTTACCCTGCAGGCGCTCGTGGACGGGCTCCTGGCGCCATGAGCGCGCTGGCCTGGCTGTCGGTCGCGGTCTTTCTCGGCGCCTACGCGCTGATCGCCACCGAACGCATCCACCGGGTCGCCGCCGCCCTGGGCGGCGCCGGGATCATGCTGCTGATCCACGCCAGCAACGCCGAAGCGGCGTTCTTCTCCAAGGAGAGCGGCGTCGACTGGAACGTCATCTTCCTGCTCCTGGGCATGATGGTGATCGTCGGGGTGCTCAAGCAGACCGGCATCTTCGAGTACCTGGCGATCTGGGCGGCCAAGCGAGCACGCGGCAGGCCGTATCGGCTCATGGTGCTACTGGTGGTGATCACCGCCATCGCCTCCGCACTGCTCGACAACGTCACCACCGTGCTGCTGATCGCGCCGGTCACCTTCCTGGTATGCGAACGACTGGCCCTGCCCGTCGTGCCGTACCTGATCGCCCAGGTGATAGCCTCCAACATCGGCGGCGCCGCCACGCTGGTCGGCGACCCGCCCAACATCATCATCGCCAGCCGCGGCGGCCTGTCGTTCAACGACTTCCTGATCCACATGGCGCCGATGGTCATCGTTTTGCTGGCTGTTTTCATCGGCCTGTGCCGGATCCTGTTCCGCAAGTCCTTCGTCTACGACGCTGAGCGCGCCGCCGACATCATGCAGCTCGACGAGCGCGAGGCGATCGCCGACCGACGGCTGCTGTGGCAGAGTCTGGCCGTGCTCGCCCTGGTGATGGCCGCCTTCGTGCTGCACCCGGTGCTGCACTACGAACCGTCGGTGGTGGCAATCCTCGGCGCAGGCATCCTGGTAGCCGCGACCAAGGTGACCACCGAGCAGGCCATCGCCGAGGTCGAGTGGCCCACCCTGGTCTTCTTCATGGGGCTGTTCGTCATGGTCGGCGCGCTGGTCGAGACCGGAGTGATCGGCGAGGTGTCGCGCCTGGCGGTGGAGGCGACGGCGGGACAGCTCGGACTGACCACGATGGTGCTGCTGTGGGCCTCGGCCGGATTGTCGGCCATCGTGGACAACATTCCGTACGTCGCCACCATGAGCCCCATCGTCGCGGAGCTGGTGCAGGCGAGCGGCGGCAACGAGCAGGCGCAGGTGCTGTGGTGGGCGCTGGCCTTCGGCGCTGACCTCGGCGGCAACGCAACCGCCGTCGGCGCCGCAGCCAACGTGGTCGTCATCGGCATCGCCGCCCGTAACCGCACCCCGATCAGCTTCTGGGAGTTCACCAAGTACGGCCTCATCGTCACCTTCATCACGGTGGCTCTGGTGACGCCTTACCTATGGTTGCGCTACCTGTGACCCGCCTGCTCGGCGCGAGCCGCCTGGATTTGGCGATCCGTGCCAGGGCGCGTTCGTCGGCCAGCAGCAGGCCGGATTCGGGGTGGTAGCCGTGGCCGCGCAGCACCCGGTGGGCTGTCGCGTCGTCGCGGGTCGTCACCTTCAGGTGGCGGCGCCGGTGCGCGTCCAGGCTGTCGGCGTCGTGTTCGGCCTGCAGCCGGCCCTGGTGCAGGATGCCGATGCGGCCGCTCAGGCGGCCTACTTCGCTCAGGAGGTGGCTCGAGATCAGCACGGTGGTGCCGCGCTCGCGGGCCAGGCCGGTCAGCAGGGTGCGGATCTCCACCACGCCGGCGGGATCCAGGCCGTTGACGGGGTCGTCGAGGATGAGCAGGTCGGGGCCGTGGATGAGGGCTTTGGCCAGGGCCAGGCGCTGCAGATTGCCCAGGGACAGGGGGCGGGCGCGCCGCCCGGCGTAGGGGGTGAGTGCCAGAGGCTCGATGATGTCCTCGACGTGCTGGCGTGCGCGCTTCAAGCGTCGGAGGCGAGCGAGCAAGTGCAGGTTCTCGCGCACGGTCAGCTCCGGGTAGGTGGCCAGGGCTTCGACCAAGTAGCCGGTGCGGGACCACGCCGAACGCTGTCCGGTCGAGACGGCCGTGCCGAGCACCCGCGCCGATCCGCCGGTGGGGGCGATCATGCCGAGCAGCATGCGGATCAGCGTCGTCTTGCCAGCGCCGTTGAGTCCGTGCAGGGCGTAGATCTGGCCCGCTTCCACGGTCAGGTCGACATCGTCGACGGCGAGGACGTCCTTGTAGCGCTTGGTCAGGCTGGCCACCTCGATGACCGGTCCCGCTGCGCTGTCCATCAGGCGCCCCCTCTTGCCGTGGTCAATGCTGGGTGATGAGCATGAACAGCGCCTGGGTGAGCAGGGCGCCTTGCAAGATCATGTCGGCGGCACGGCTGGGATGCAGTGCGCGGCGCAGCCCGGCCGCGAAGGCGAGCAGCAGGAGCCCGCCGATCACGAAAATGGCCGTTTGCAGCCAGCCGCGCTCGCCGGTGCCGAGATGGCTGGCGCCGTGTTGCCAGAGGCTGTAGCGGGCCGGGTGGCGCCGTCGAGCAGGATCAGCACCGGGACGAGCACACCCGCGGCGACGCCGCAGCCGAGAAGGATCGTGGTCGAACGCTTCGGGAAGCAGCCTCCAAGCTCCGCGATCTCTGAAGATCGCGGGCCGACCACGCTTCCCGGCTCACCGACACCCGCGCCCCACCAGAGGCGCGGGTCCCTTCAGTTGCCTGGAATGTAGCCCGCCGGCCTACCTGGCCACGCGATGTGCTCAGCCTTTGATGAAACGGCGCGTCATATAACGGCGCACCGGGCCCAGCGTGGCCAGGCGCAGCGGTAGCAGGCTCAGCCACAGCAGCAGGGGGTTGGCGGGGGCGTAGACGCCTTTGACGCGTCTGCCGAGCTTCTGCTTCTTGGTCACCTCGGGGCGTAGCCCGGCCTCCCAGCTGCTCAACGCCGCGCCGATGTCGCCCGGCTGGGCGGCCAGTGCGGTGCCGAGGAGGTCGGCGCCGCCGACGGCCAACGCGGAGCCGTACCCGGCGAACAGGGTGACGCACCAGGCCGCGTCGCCGAGCAGTACCACCCGGCCGCGGCTCCACCGATCCACGACCATCTGGCTGATGGTGTCGAAGTAGATCGAGTCGGCTCGCTCCATGCCCGCGAGCACCTGCGGGACCACCCAGCCGATGTCGCCGTAGACCCGGAGCAGTGCCGCGCGTGGGTCCTCACCCGGAGTGGCGCGGTCGGTGCGGTAGCCGAAGAAGGCGACGTTGCGGCCGTCGCCGAGGCTGATGACCGCTACGGTGCGCCCGCCGGAGGACAGGGTGCCGGTGGTGCCGGGCGTGATGGCGGCCGGACGCTGGTCGAGCATGTAGACGGCGACCTGGTGATCCAGGTCGAGCCGGTAGTCCTCCTCTGGGCCGAAGACCAGGGCGCGGGTGGCCGAGTGCAGGCCGTCGGCGCCGATGAGCAGGTCGGCGTGCTCGACGCGGCCGTCGCTGAGGGTGGCGTGGACCGCGTGCTCGTCCTGGTCGATGGCGGTGACGGTGGTGGCGAAGCGGATCTCGGTGTGGTCGCGGACCTCCTCGTACAGGACGGCTTCGAGGTCGCCGCGCAGGATGGTGATCGAGCGCGGCCCGGTGGTGGCGGCGATGGTGGCGCGGTCGAGGGCGAAGCGGCGGGAGCCGTCGCTCTTGTGGTAGACGAGCTCTTCGGTGACGAAGGACCGCTTGCGCAGGGGGTCCAGGATGCCCATACGGTCGGCGGCGTCGTAGCCGATGCCGCCGAAGGTGACCGCGTACCCACCGCCACGGCGGGTGGGCGCGCGTTCGACGATGAGGGTGTCCCAGCCGATCTGGCGCAGGCGCAGGGCGGTGGCCAGGCCGGCGATGCCGGCCCCGATGATGATGGCGCGCATGAGAAGTGGTGCTTCCTTAGTGGGAGAGTTGGTCGAGCAGCCGCTGTTCCGCGGCGGCGTCGAGCCAGGTGTCAGGGGAGGGCGCGTCCGCGCGGGGTGCCGGGTCGCCTTCGGACTGGAGCCAGGTCCAGGTGTCGGCGAGGGTCTCGCGCAGCGGGCGCGTGGTGAGGCCTTCGGCCAAGGCGGCGCTGACGTCGGCGTCGTGCATGCCGCTCGGTGCGCTGCCGTCGGGCAGCCGCAGCCCGAGCTCCATGCCGAGCGGCAGGCCGTGCCGCATAAGCAGTTCCGACGGCACCCACACCAGTTCGGTGTCGAAGCCGGTGACCTCCAGCGCCGTGGTGAGCAGATCGCCGAGGGTGATCGCGCCCGGCGGGCCGGTCACGGTGAAGGCGCCGCTCAGGCCGCGTTCGGCGGACTGGAGCATCCAGACGGCCAGGTCCCGGACGTCGAGGTACTGCAGGGGCGTCTCGGCCGGGGCGGGGGCGAGGACCCGCACGCCCTTTTCCAGGCGGCGCAGCCACCACGGGATGCGGCCGACGTCCTCATACGGGCCGAGGATCATCCCGGCCCTGGCCAGCAACGCCGCCCCGGGGAAGGACTCGGTGACCGCCAGTTCGCCGCCGCGCTTGGCGGCGGCGTAGTCGGCGCCGTCCGTGCTGCCGGGGTCGCCGTCGACCAGGGGCGCCTGCTCGTCGGCGCCCGCGGGCCAGGGCCAGCGGTGTACGCCGCGGCTGGAGACGTACCCGTAGTGCCCTACGCGATCGGACAGCAAGCGGGCGCTGTCTCGCACCACTCGCGGCGCCCAGGCCCAGGTGTCGATGACCGCGTCCCACTCCTCATCACCCAGTGCCCGCCGTACGGACTCGGGGTCGGTGCGGTCGGCAAGTAGCGCCCGCACGCCGGGCGCGGGGTCGCGGCTGAGGCCGCGGTTGAGCGTGCTCACCTCGTCGCCGCGCTCCAGCGCGGTCTCCACGATGGCGCGGCCCACGTGGTGGGTGCCGCCGAGAACAAGTAGTTTCACGATGCTCCTGGAGTTAGGGGTAGCCAGAGGGCTGAGGGGTGTTGGTGGTCGTGGAAGATCTCGTGCTCCGAGGAGCGCAGGTTCGTACCGGTCGCGAGCGGTTCGCCGGTGCCGGGGTTACGGCCGAAGCGCGGGTGGGCGCCGCTGGAGACCTGCAGCCGGATGCGGTGGCCGCGCCGGAAGCGGTGGGCCATCGGCCATAGGGCGATGTCGGCCGCCCGGATGTCGCCTGGTTCTCGCAGCCGGACGATGCCGTCGCACACGTTGACCGATCGGCCGCGCGCGTCCACGTCGCACAACCGGGCGAAGTAGTCGGCGTGCGGATTGGAGGAACACGTGTGCAGGCGGACGCGGACCGGGCCGACGGCCTCGACGTCTTCGGTCAGGGGCGCGGTGGTGAAGGTGAGCACGTCGGCTCTGGCCTCGATGGCGCGGTTGTCCTTGGCCCCCGCCGACGTGCCCACCTGCGTCCCGCCGACGGTAGGGGTGGGATCCGCGGGGTCGTAGCGGTAGCGGCTGGGCGCCGCCTGGCCGTCGTGTGGGGTACGGCTGAGCCCGCCGTCCGGGCGCAGGAACCAGGGTATCGCCTCGTGCGCGGGCGGCCAGGCGGGCACGTCGATCCAGCGGCCCGCGCCGGTGACGAAGAGCCGCACGCCCGAGGGCGCCTGCCGTCCGAGCAGCGCGGCGTCCAGCATTGCGAGCGCGTCGGTCAGCCCTTCGCGGGTGTAGAGCCCGCGGCCGTGCCCCCAGGGCCCGACCAGCAGCCGCACACTCCGCCCGGCGGCGACCAGGGCGGCGTAGTCGGCCAGCATGCCCGGGAGGAAGAAGTCGTGCCAGCCGCCCTGCAGGTGCACCAGCGGCGGCATGCGGGCGGTGTTGGCGCGGTGGTCGGTGCTCGCCCAGTACTGCTCGCCGGGAGCATGGCGGACCCATTCCCGAAACCAGGGCACCGGGTGCCCGGTCAGCGCCCGATCGGCCTCCTGCAGCGGGAGGGTGAGCGTGGCGTGCCGCAGCCGGCGCGCGGCGCCGATCATGCCGGCCAGCTGACGGGAGATGCCGTAGCCGCCGGTGAACATCCGGTCCACCAGCTGGACCCAGCCGAGCGCGTTACCCGTCGCGAACGCTCCGCCTGGGTACATGAAGCCTTCGGCGAAGCTGGACGGCGCGTCCTGGATGAGCGCGATCTTCCATTCCGGGATGTCCCGGGCGGCCAGCTCCCACTGCGCGTAGCCGAGGTAGCTGGCGCCCCACGTGGCCAGCTCGCCGCCGAACCACGGCTGGGCGCGCAGCCAGCTCAGCGTGCCGTCGGCGTCCGCCGGGTCGACGACGAAGCCATCGAAACGCCCCTGGGATCCGGCCGTGCCGCGCAGGCTCTGATACAGCACCTGGTAGCCGCGCTCGGCCAGCAGCTTCGGCAGCTGGTCCAGTACGTTGCCGCGACCATACGGGCTGCGCAGCAGCACCAGCGGCGGCCGGCGCTGACCCGCCGGGTAGTAGTGCGTGGCCAGCAGCCGCACACCGTCGGCGGCCGGAATCTCCACGTTCCGCCGGACACGCACTCGGTGAAGCAGGGCAGGCCGCACGCCGTATAAACGGCTGAGCAGGGTCATGGCCGATCAACTTCCTGTCGACGCTGAATGAGATGTCACATCGCCGACCAGGCTTCCCGGCACACCATCGTGTCCTCCCCGTGGAGAGGCCGATGCGAGCACTATACCGAAATTTCAGAAATTACTGAAGAGTCGGCGTGTTCGATACTATGTCTCCCGCAAGGAGGCACACGTGAACGACAGGCACGAACAGTGGCGCGCGGCCGAACGGCTGGCCCTGACCCTGACCGAGGGCGGGCTGCAGCGCATGGCCGCGCGCACCCTGGCGGTCTTCCTGTTCACCGACCAGCCGAGCGTCACCGCTGGCGAGATCGCGATGCGGCTGGAGGCCAGCGCGGGCTCGGTCTCCGGCGCCATCAAATCTCTGCTGACGGTCGGCCTGATCGAACGTCTGCCCGCCCCCGGCAGCCGCCGCGAGCACTACCGGCTCCGCGACGATGCCTGGGCCACCCTGTTCACCAGCCAGAACACCGTCATTCAGGCCATGCTCCAGGCCGCGGTCGCCGGGATCGCCGCCACCGAAAGCAGCGATCCCGCCCATCAGCGCCTGGCCCAGATGCACGCCTTCTACGAGTTCCTGCTCGGTGAGATCCCCAGTCTGCTGGAGCGCTGGCACCAGCAGTCCAGCTGACCCAGCCCGGCCAGCCGCACTCCTCCGATAGCTGCCCTACTCCTTGCGCTCTCGCGGGGCCGTAGCCCTGACCGTCTGCGCTCCACCACTTGCACCACTGGTCGTGCGGCAGGGCCGGGGGCGGCGGCTTCTTCCGGCTTGGCGCAGACGTAGTGCTGGCCTAGGAGCAGGTGATAGCGGCCGTCGTCGCCGAGCACCGCGACCGACGAGGTGACAACGACGGGCCACGTGAGCACCCGGCACGTGAGCTCGCGATCGCCTGGGCGCCAACGCGCGGGGCGATTACTGTACTCAGGCGCGGCAGCGTCTGGGGTTCAAGGTTGTCCAGGAGGTGTTCGGGCGGGTGGCACGGCCAGCGGCGACCGTTCAGACCATGTGGGCGCAGCTGGGGCGGTGGCGCGTGATGGCCGGTTGCTCGAACACAGAAGGTGATGTGGGTAGAGGGTCCGGATCTCGCTCCGCATCACTGCGACCCTCTTGTCCCACAGGCTCCTGATACGTCCAGTATCAGGTAATCACGTCGCTACCGTTACGCATCGCTGCCGTACTTCGTCGGTGCTCAGATGTGAGCGGCTCGGAAGCCGGATGTAACACAGAAATCCTGTCTCAGCGCACCTCAGAACAGCGGGGGCACGAACACGAGGTCGTCCTTCTCCGGAGTCAGTTCGGAGATGACGTCGACGACGCCTTCGACGGCGAGGACCTGCTCCACCAGGCGGACCGCCTGAGAGGTCCACTCGACCGTTCCTCCGACCCGTACGATGCCTTGGTTGATGTCGATCCGGAAACCTTCCGGTTCCTCGATCGCGTTCCTGATGTCCCGCTCCAGGTCGACCGCCGGGCGACTGAAGACCCGCAGCACGTCGGCCTGATGCAGCGTTCCGATGACGCGCCCGGTGACCGGGTCTATCACGGGCAGCTGCTTTATCCGCTGCTCGCGCATCAACCGTGCCGCGTCTCTGACAGTTGTTCCCGGCGTGACGGTGATCGCCGGGGAGGTCATGAGCTCGACCGCGGTCCGGCCGGCCGCCTTCCTTCGCTCCTGGCGGGCTCTCTTCCCAGTGAGGACCGTCGCGCTGCGGCGTGCGGTGTCCGTCTCCTTGAGTAGCAGGTCGTCTCCGGAGACCACGCCAACCGGCCGCCGGTCGCTGTCGATGACGGTGACGGCACCCACGGCGTACCGCTTCATGGCCGCCACAATGTCGGTGAACGTCGCCTCCAGGCTCACCGCGATGGCGACCCGGCCCATCACATCCCTGACTTCGATCGACATGGCAGCCTCCTCTCCTTCTCCCTCCAAGATGCGTCTCGTGGAGTGAGGGGGGAAGCGGCAAACGTCCCTCACGTGGGTGTCCAAAGTCCCGGACCAGGAACTTCGGCCGCGAGGGAAGGCTCTGGCATGGGCCGTCGAATCTGACCGTCCTCGGTGGCGTCGGCACCGTCACGGGCAGCAAGTTCCTGCTGGAGACGCCCTACGGTGGCCGCGTGCTCCTTGACTGCGGCCTGTTTCAGGGGCGGCGGGAGTTTCGGTGTAGGAACTGGGCGTCCTTCCCTGTCTCTCCGCCGTCGATCTCGGCCGTCGTGCTCAGCCACCACTGCGGCTACCTGCCCGCACTCGTGCGTCAAGGCTTCGCCGGTCCCGTCTACACGACGCCGCGTACAGCGCAACTGGCCGCCATCGTGCTGCGCGACAGTGCCGGGCTCATGGCCGAGGAAGCCGAGCACGCCAATGCCCACGGCTGGTCCAGGCACGATCCGGCGTTGCCCCTGTACGACGACAAGGACGTCAGCCGCGCCCTCGGGCTGATCGTCTCGGTAGAGCACGGCCAGCCCGTCGGCCTGCCCGGCGCCCGGCTACGCCTGCGAAGAGCCGGGCACATCCTAGGTTCGTCATGGAGCGAACTGACGCTTGACGACGGCCGGACCATCGTGCACGCCGGCGACCTGGGGCGCTCGGTTCACCCGCTGCTCAAAGCGCCCGAGCCGTTCGAGGGCGCTGGCACCCTGCTGGTGGAGTCCACCTACGGCAATCGGCGCCACAACGATGCCACGACGTTGACCGACATGGCCCGCGCCATCTCCAGAACCGTCGAGCGCGGCGGCTCTGTGCTCATCCCCGCGTTCGTGGTAGACCGCACCGAGGTGATCCTCTACTGGCTTCGCGAACTGCGCCTGTCCGGCCGCATCCCACAGGTTCCCGTGTATGTGGACAGCCCCATGGGTTTGGCCGCCCGCGACGTCTATCTGGAGGCGATCTCCGCCCACTCCGGCGAGTTGCGTCCCAGTCTGTCGCGCGATGTCCTGGATCCGAGCTGGGTCTACGAACTGCGTACGGCCGAGCAGTCCAAGAGCGTCAACGCCCCTGAGCGGCCGTGCGTTGTCATCTCGGCCTCGGGCATGGCGGCCGGCGGCCGTATCTTGCACCACCTTCGTCATTTTCTCCCGGATCAGCGGATGGCAGTGCTGGTCGTCGGATTCGCCGCAGCGGGCACCCGCGCTCGCGATCTGGTCGACGGAGCCACCTCGATCAAGATCCACGGCCATTACGTGCCCGTTCGCGCGGAAGTCGTCGACCTTCCGGGCTTCTCTGTGCACGCTGACGCGGACGGCGTCCTTGCCTGGTTGTCCACTGCGGCCCGGCCGCCGGCGGTCACACGTACGTGGTGCACGGAGAACCAGATGCCGCGGCCGCGCTGCGCGATCATATCCAGGCCGACCTCGGCTGGCAGGCGGTCGTCCCCCTGCCCGACGAGCGTGTCCTCATCTAGGACAATGACGTGGTCATCGGGGCCGTACGACGGCCACGGGGCAGTGTGCGTGATGCAGGATGCCGTGGCTGACCGAACCCAGCACGGCCGAGGCGAATCCGCCGAGGCCACGCGAGCCGACCACGACGAGGTCGGCCGTCCG
>NZ_JBEYZF010000049.1:0-37358 GCF_040645915.1 Nonomuraea sp. NPDC046570
CGCTTCGTTATGTCTTAATTCTAGCGGCTTTTCCGTTTCGGCGTCAAATCCGCGATCCGGTCAAACTATCTAGAATTTCGACTGCCCCGTTTCCGAGGCAACTCCCCAAACTTACCGTGCCAGCCAAACCCTGTCGAATCAACTGATTTTCGATGGATCTGGCCCGCTCCCACCACGGGCGACGACATACGTCGTAGCCGTGAGGCGGAATCTGTTGGGGTCTGCCCCGAGGCCCGTCCGCCGATCGGCGTCCGGCTCGCTCCCGGGGCTTACGTAGATTAGGTCGCCTCACGCGTGCCGTCAAATCACCACGTCAGCGAGCCTCGATCCGGCCGTCAGCCCCCCGCTCAGCTTGCCACGATCCAGCGGGTTCCCCCAAGAACCCGCGCCCGCGTGTCCTATTCTGCCTGGGTGATCACCGCCGCTACGAGCCCTGGCCGTACGGCCGTTCCCGTGACCAGATCCCCCCGGTGGCCCCCGCTGCTCGCGGGGTTCGTGGCGGGGCTGGCCGCCTTCAGCGGTTCCGGCGCCGCCACCCTCAACGGGGACGAGCTGGCCACCGTGAGCGCCGCCGGCCGTTCCGTCCCCGGACTGTGGGAGCTGGCCCAGCACATCGACGGGCACTTCCTGCCGTACTACCTCTTCATGCACCTCTGGATGAAGCTCGGCACGGCGGAGCTCTGGCTTCGCCTGCCGTCGGCGGTCGCGATCGGCGTGGCGGCCGCCTTCCTGACCGACCTCGCCCGGCGCATCCACGACCGCGCCGCAAGCCGTACCCCGGAGACCACCGTGAGCCGGACGGGGGGCCTCGTCGCGGGCTTGACCGCGGCGGCGCTGTTCGCGGTGCTCCCCTCCGTCTCCTACTACGGCGCCTTCGCCAGGTCCTACGCGTTCGCGGCCGCCGCCGTGGTGATCGCCACCTGGGCGCTGCACCGGGCGATCGAGACCTCCACCCCCCGGACCTGGACGCTGTACGCGGGCTCGGTGGCACTGGTCGGCAGCACCCACCTGTTCGCCGTCCTGGTCCTCCCCGCCCACCTGCTCGGCGCCCTGCTCCTGCTCCCCGTCCGCACCGTCCTGACCAGAACGCTTCCCGCACAGGCCGCCGGTTTCGTCCCCGCGGCGGTGCTGGGCCTGATCGGGTACGGCGAACGCCACGCGATCAGCTGGATCCCGCAACGCGGCCCCGAGGTGTGGCTCAAGTTCCCGAAGATGGCGGCGGGCGGCACGGAGGTCGGCCTGCTGCTGTTCGCGGTGGCCCTGATCGGCGCGTTCGCGGTCGCCCGGCACAGCAAGGGCTGGGCGGCCACCCTGCTCGGCTGGCTGATCCTGCCGCCGATCCTGCTCCTGGCCGTCTCCCACCTGCTGACCCCGGCCTACATCGACCGCTACCTGTTCGTCACCGCCCCGGCGCTGGCCCTGCTGACCGGACTGGCGGTGGCCGCGCTCCCCAGGTGGGCGATCGCGGCCGCGACCGCGCTGACTCTCGCCGCGGCGGTCCTCGCCTACCCCCAGCACGTGGAGGTCCGCGAGGTGAACGGCCGCTTCGAGGACGTCCCCTGGGCGGTGCGCAAGATCGCGGCCAAACCCGGCGACGCGATCCTGTACGCCCAGAGCGCCCTGCGCACCCGCTTCGACTACTACACCGACGGCCGCATGCCGGACGACGTCCTGCGCGTCGGCCGGGCGCCGCTGCCCGACAGCTTCGGCTACCCGGAGCTGCCCGATGTCGCGACCGCGCTGGAGGGCCGTTCCCGGGTGTGGATCGTCTGGCGCGGCGCCAAACGGGACGGCCTGGAGGACGGCAGGTTCCCGCACGTGGAGGCCGCCAGGCGGGCGGGCTTCACGGTCACCGGCGCCTGGCACTCCGCCGACCTGCCCGGCCTCACGGTCGCCCTGTTCACCAGATCCCAGCGCTGACCAACCGCCCCGGGACACACGTACGGCGGGCCTCGAAAGGCCCGCCGTACCAGAGGGAAGGTCAGCCGACCTCGACCCCGCCGATGCTCTTCTTGCCGCGCCGCAGCACCAGGAACCGCCCGTGCAGCAGGTCCTCGGCCGACGGCACGAACGCCTCATCGGTGATCTTCACGTTGTTGAGGTAGGCGCCGCCCTCCTTCACCGCCCGCCTGGCCTCCGACTTCGAGCCCACCAGCCCGCTCTCGGCCATCAGGTCGACGTACGGCGCGCCGAGCGCGGGCACGACCGCGCGCGGCACCTCCGCCAGCGCCGCCTCCAGCGTGGCGGCCGGCAGCTCCTCCAGCGCGCCCTGCCCGAACAGCGCCTTGGACGCCGCGACCACGGCGGCCAGCTCGTCGGCGCCGTGCACCATCGTGGTCACGTCCTCGGCCAGCGCCCGCTGCGCCTCACGGGCGAACGGCCGCTCGGCCACGGCCTTCTCCAGCTCCTCGATCTCCTCACGGGTCCGGAACGTGAACACCTTGAGGAAGCGCACCACGTCGCGGTCGTCGGCGTTGAGCCAGTACTGGTAGAAGGCGTACGGCGAGGTCAGCGCCGGATCGAGCCACACGGCCCCGCCCGCGGTCTTGCCGAACTTGGTGCCGTCGGCCTTGGTGATCAGCTTGCCGGTCAGCGCGTGCACGTGCGCGCCCTCGACGCGGCGGACCAGGTCGACGCCCGCGGTGATGTTGCCCCACTGGTCGCTGCCGCCCATCTGCAGCGTGCAACCGTGCCGGCGGTGCAGCTCCAGGTAGTCGTTGGCCTGCAGGATCTGGTAGCTGAACTCGGTGTAGCTGAGCCCCTCACCGCCGAGCCGCGCCGACACCGACTCGCGGGCCAGCATGCGGTTGATCGGGAAGTGCTTGCCGACGTCGCGCAGGAAGTCGATGGCCGACATCTCCGCGGTCCAGTCCAGGTTGCTGACCAGCATCGCCTGCTGCGGGCCAGGCTCGAAGGACAGGAACCTCTCCACCTGCACCCGGATGCGGGCCACCCACTCGGCGACGACCTCGGAGGTGTTCAGTACCCGCTCGGTGCTGCGCCCGCTCGGGTCGCCGATCAGGCCGGTGGCGCCGCCGACCAGGCCGATCGGCTTGTGCCCGGCCCGCTGGAACCGGCTCAGGATCAGCAGCGTCGCCAGGTTCCCGGCGTGCAGCGAGGGCGCCGTCGGGTCGAAACCGATATAGACCGTGATCGGACCCTCGGCCAGCGCCTTGCGCAGCGCGTCGATGTCGGTGGTCTGCGCGATGATGTCGCGCCATTCGAGCTCATCGAGGATGTCGGTCACGATTCCGGCTTTCCAGATAGACGTTGTGGTCCCACTACAGCCTGCCCGATCGGCGGAGTGGCCCGCCACTGTGGATACTCTCGGTGTCCATGTGGAGGGTCCGTCGTGAGCTGGCTGTTTTCAAGATCCTAGGGGCTCTCGCGTGTGCGGGGCTCGGAATTTACTGGTACATCCAGGGCGACGTACGCGGGGTGATCCTCGCCGTGCCCGCCACGCTGCTGGTCGGCGCGATGGGCCTGCGCGACGTGCTGGTGCCGGTCCGGCTGGCCGCCGACGAGTCCGGCATTACGGTCGTGCACGGTTTCGCGGGCCGCCGGCACGTACCCTGGTCGGCGATCCGGGAGATCAAGGTGGACGTCCGCACCAGGCTCGGCCTGCGCAGCGAGATGCTGGAGATCGACACCGGCGACAACCTGCACCTCTTCAGCCAGTACGAACTGGGCGCCTCCTGCACCGAGGTGGCCGCCGAACTGCGCAAAGGCGTCAACGGGCGACCCTGACCTTCGGCACATGCTTGCGGTACGGCGAGACGGTCGGCTCGCCCTCGGCCCAGAAACGCCACGGCCTCTCGGCTCCCGCGGCGACACCGGTACGCGGGCCCGCGCTCACCCCGGCAACAGGCGCGCCCGCCAGGACGCGACCGACCATGTCGGCGCCGTTGTGTTCGCGCAGGAAGCCCATCGCGACCGCCAGCCGGGCGGGGCCGCGGGCCAGGTCCCGGTCGCCGACGGCACGGGCCGAGTCGCCCGAGCGGCGGGCGCGGGCCACCTCGATCCCGTCGACGATCTCCCCGCCGCGCAGCAGGATCCCCGAGCCGACCCCTTCGGGCCGGCAGACGAGGTTCGCGCAGAAGTGCATGCCGTAGGTGAAGTAGACGTAGAGATGGCCCGGCGGGCCGAACATCACCGAGTTGCGCGGGGTTTCACCCCGATAGGTGTGCGAGGCGGGGTCCTCGCCCGGCACGCCGTACGCCTCGACCTCGGTCAGCCGCACGGCCACCGAGCCGTGCACGACCACGCGTCCGAGCAGGTCCGGTGCCACCTGCTCGGACGGCCGGTCGAAGAACGAGCGCGGCAGCGGCTCGCCGCCGGGGCTCAGGAGCCCGAAGCCCATGCCGCCTGCGCGTCGACCGCCTCCCGCAGCGCGGTCAGCTGGTCGCGCACCCGGTCGGGCGCGGTGCCGCCGTGCGCCTTGCGCGCGGCCAGCGCGCCGGGGACGTTGAGCACGTCGCGCACGTCGGGCGTCAGGTGCGGGGAGACCTTGGCCATCTCCTCGTCGGTCAGGTCGCCCAGGTCCTTGTCGTTGACCTGGCACCACACGACGAGGTGGCCGACCGCCTCGTGCGCGTCGCGGAAGGCGACCCCCTTGCGGACCAGCAGTTCGGCCAGGTCGGTGGCCAGCGCGAAGCCGTCCGAGGCGGTCGCGGAGAGCCTGGCGGTGTTGACCCGCATGGTGGCCACCAGGCCCGCGACCGCGGGCAGCACCAGGAGCAGCGTGTCGACGGAGTCGAACACCGGCTCCTTGTCCTCCTGCAGGTCGCGGTTGTAGGTCAGCGGCAGGCCCTTGAGCGTGGTCAGCAGCGCCATCAGGTTGCCGATGAGGCGGCCCGACTTGCCGCGGGCCAGCTCGGCCACGTCGGGGTTCTTCTTCTGCGGCATGATCGACGAGCCGGTGGAGTAGGCGTCGTCCATCTCGATCCAGCGGAACTCCTGCGAGGCCCACAGGACGATCTCCTCGCCCAGCCGCGACAGGTGCACCCCGATCATCGCGGCGTCGAACAGGAACTCGGCGGCGAAGTCGCGGTCGGCGACGGCGTCCATCGAGTTGGGCGAGGCGCTGTCGAAGCCCAGCTCGGCGGCCACGGCCTCCGGGTCGAGCGGCAGCGAGGAGCCGGCCAGCGCGCCGGAGCCGAGCGGCGAGACCGCGGCCCGCTTGTCCCAGTCGGTGAGCCGGTCGATGTCGCGGGCGAAGGCGTGCACGTGCGCGAGCAACTGGTGGCCGAAGGACACCGGCTGCGCGTGCTGCAGGTGGGTCATGCCGGGCGCGGCCGTGTCGGCGTGCGCCGCGGCCTGGCTCATCAGCGCCGTCTCCAGCTCCACCAGCCTGGAGACGATCGTGCGAACGTGGTCGCGGAGGTAGAGGCGCAGGTCGGTGGCGATCTGGTCGTTGCGGCTCCGCCCGGCGCGCAGCTTGCCGCCGAGCGAGCCGAGCCGCTCCAGCAGGCCGCGCTCCAGCGCGGTGTGCACGTCCTCGTCGGCGACGGTCGGCCGGAACTCGCCCGATTTGCAGGCGCGCTCCAGGTCGTCCAGCGCGCCGATCATCCGGTCGAGCTCCTCCTCGCTGAGCAGCCCCGCCCTGTGCAGCACCCGGGCGTGCGCCCGCGAGGCCATCAGGTCGTACGGCACGAGCCGCCAGTCGAAGTGCACGCTCACCGACAGCCGGGTCAGCGCGTCGGCCGGACCCCCCTCGAACCGTCCGCCCCACAGCCGCATCGGCTTGCCATCACTCACCGTCATCTCCTCCCATTCCCCCGCGACCATAGTGCACCTCAGCCGTGCTTCGCGTCGCGGGCGGCGGCGATCTTGGAGGGGAGGCTCCACAGCTCGACGAAGCCCTTGGCCAGGGACTGGTCGAAGGTGTCGCCGGTGTCGTAGGTGGCCAGCGAGAAGTCGTACAGCGACTGCTCCGAGCGCCGGCCGGTGACGACGGCCCGGCCGCCGTGCAGGGTCATCCGGATCTCGCCGGAGACGTGCCGCTGGGCGTCGGCGATGAAGCTGTCCAGGGCGTTCTTCAGCGGCGAGAACCACAGGCCGTCGTAGACGAGCTCGCTCCAGCGCTGGTCCACGCCCCGCTTGAAGCGGGCCAGGTCGCGCTCGACGGTGACGTTCTCCAGCTCCATGTGCGCGGTGATCAGCGCGATGGCGCCGGGCGCCTCGTAGACCTCGCGGGACTTGATGCCGACGAGCCGGTCCTCGACCATGTCGATGCGGCCGATGCCCTGCGCGCCCGCGCGCCGGTTCAGCTCGGCGATCACCTGGTACGGCGTCAGCGCCCTGCCGTCGACCGCGACCGGCACGCCCTGGCTGAAGGTGATGACGACCTCGTCGGCTTCACGCTCGGCGGACGGGTCGGCGGTGTAGGCGTAGACGTCCTCGGTCGGGCCGTTCCAGATGTCCTCCAGGAAGCCGGTCTCGACGGCGCGGCCCCACAGGTTCTGGTCGATGGAGAACGGGTTCTTCTTCGTCGTCTCGATCGGCAGGCCCTTCTCCTCGGCGAAGGCGATGGCCTTGTCGCGGGTCCAGGCGAAGTCGCGGGCCGGGGCGACGACCTTCAGGTCGGGCGCGAGCGCGGCCAGGCCGGCCTCGAAGCGCACCTGGTCGTTGCCCTTGCCGGTGCAGCCGTGCGAGACGGTGGTGCCGCCGAACTCCTTGGCCGCGGCGACCAGGTGCTTGACGATCAGCGGCCGCGACAGCGACGACAGCAGCGGGTAGCGGTCCATGTAGAGGGCGTTGGCCTGCAGCGCGGGGACGCAGAAGTCGGCGGCGAACTCCTCCTTGGCGTCCACCACGACGGACTCCACGGCGCCGCAGTCGAGGGCCCGCTTCTGGATGACGCCCATGTCCTCGCCGCCCTGGCCCAGGTCCACGGCGACGGCGATCACCTCCGCGTCCATCTTGTCGGCGAGGAAGGGAATGGCGACGGACGTGTCGAGTCCGCCGGAGAAGGCGAGAACTACTCTCTCGGTCATAGCGTTGATCCTTTACGGAAGAAGTGAGATTTCGGCTGGGTCAGGCCCGCGGTCAAGCGGGCTGACTACGTCGGTCCGCGGCCTTCAGCAGCGCCTCGGCCACCGCGTGCCCGCCCTGCGGGTCGCGGCTGATGACGAGGATGGTGTCGTCGCCGGCGACCGTGCCGAGGATGGACTCCCAGTCGGCGTGGTCGATCGCCGAGGCCAGGAACTGCGCGGCCCCCGGCGGCGTCTTGACCATCACGAGGTTGGCCGAGGCCTCCGCGGAGACCAGCAGCTCCTCGGCGATCCGGTGCAGCCGGGCGGCCGGGCTCTCCCCCGTGCCGAGCCTGGCCAGCGGGATGCGCCCGCCGCCCTCGCCGGGCAGCGCGTAGACGAGCGAGCCGTCCTCGGCTCGCAGCTTGAGCGCGCCGAGCTCGTCGAGGTCGCGCGAGAGCGTCGCCTGGGTGACCTCGACGCCGCTCTCGGCCAGCAGCTTGGCCAGCTCGGGCTGGGAGCGCACGGCCTGCCGCTGCAGTAGGTCGGTGATCTTCGCCTGCCTGGCGACCTTGGTCATCGGGATCATGATCTGCTCACCAGCCAGTGCAGCAGGGCCTTCTGCGCGTGCAGCCGGTTCTCCGCCTGGTCCCAGACGGCGCTGTGCGGCCCGTCGAGGACCTCGGCGGTGATCTCGTACTCCCGGTAGGCGGGCAGGCAGTGCAGCACGATCGCGTCCCGCGCCGCGCGCGCCATCAGCTCCGCGTTCACCTGGTACGGCATGAGCGCCGCCACGCGCTCCTCCTTGCCGTCCTGCCCCATGGACACCCAGGTGTCGGTGGCGACGACGTGGGCCCCCTCGGCGGCGAGCGCCGGGTCCCCCTCGAACGTCGCCGAACCGCCGGTCTCCGCCCCGATGGAGGCGGCCTTGGCCAGGATCTCCGGGTCGGGCCGGAAGCCGTCGGGCGCCGAGACGCGTACGTGCATGCCGGCCGTGGCGCCGCCCAGCAGGTAGGAGTGGGCCATGTTGTTGGCGCCGTCGCCCAGGTAGGTCAGTGTCAGCCCGCTCGTCCGGCCGAAACGCTCCCGCACGGTCTGCAGGTCGGCCAGGATCTGGCAGGGGTGGAACTCGTCGGTGAGCGCGTTGACCACGGGGACGGAGGAGCGCGCGACCATCGCGTCGACGCGTTCCTGGCCGCCGGTCCGCCAGACGATCGCGGCGACCTGGCGTTCCAGCACCCGGGCGGTGTCCTCGATCGGCTCGCCGCGTCCCAGCTGGGAGGTGCCGCCGTCGATGATCAGCGGCAGTCCGCCCAGTTCGCCGACGCCGACGGCGAAGGACACCCGGGTGCGGGTCGAGGGCTTGTCGAAGAGGACGGCCACGGTTTTGGGGCCCTCGAAGGGGCGGTAGCCGTACCGGTCCTTCTTCATCGTGGCGGCCAGGTCCAGCACCTCGGCCTGCTCGGCGGGGGTGAGGTCGTCGTCGCGCAGGAAGTGCCTAACCACGGCCGGCCTCCGTGAGGATCGCGGGGAAGGCGTCCACGAACGCGGAGACCTGCTCGGGGGTGACGACCAGCGGGGGCGCGAGCCGTACGGCGTCGGGCTGGAGGGCGTTGACCAGGAAGCCGGCGTCGGCCGCGGCGGACTGGACCTGGGCGGAGACGGGCTCGGACAGCACGGTGGCCAGCCAGAGGCCGCGTCCGCGCACGCCCTTCAGCAGGGGGTGGCCGATCGACTCCAGGCCGCCGCGCAGCAGGTCGGCGACGGACCTGACGTGCTCCAGGTCGACATTGTCGAGGACGGCCAGCGCGGCGGCGCAGGAGATCGGGTTGCCGCCGAAGGTGGAGCCGTGGTCGCCCTTGTCGAACAGGGTGCCCGCGTCGCCGAAGCCGACGCAGGCGCCGATCGGCAGGCCGCCGCCCAGGCCCTTGGCGAGGGTGAGGATGTCGGGGGTGACGCCGTCGGCCTGGTGGGCGAACCAGTGGCCGGTCCTGCCGATGGCCGACTGGATCTCGTCGGCGACCAGCAGCGCGCCGGTGGAGTCGCAGACCTCCCTGGCGGCCTGGAAGTAGCCGTCCGGGGGCGGTACGACGCCGGCTTCACCCTGGGTGGGCTCCAGGAAGACCGCGATGCAGTCGCCGGTGACGGCGTTCTTGAGGGCGTCGGCGTCGCCGTACGGGACGAAGCGGACGTCGATCGGGAAGGGGCCGAACTGGTCGCGGATCGCCTTCTTGCCGGTCAGCGAGAGCGCGCCCATGGTGCGGCCGTGGAAGCCGTTCTCGGCGGCGACGAAGTAGGAGCGGCCTTCGGACTTGCCGTACTTGAGGGCGAGTTTGTAGGCGCACTCGTTGGCCTCGGTGCCGGAGTTGGCGAGGAACACCCTGGCCGGGGCCTTGAGCAGGCCGAGCAGCCGCTCGGCGAGCAGCACCTCGGGCTCGTGCAGGAACAGGTTGGAGGTGTGCGCCAGGGTGGCGACCTGCCGGGAGACGGCCTCGACCAGCGCGGGGTGGCCGTGGCCGAGCGAGCTGACCGCGATGCCGCCGATGAGGTCGAGGTACTCCTTGCCGTCCACGTCCCACACGCGTGAACCCTCGCCGCGGGCCAGCGCGACCGGGGGCACGCCGTAGTTGGGCATGAACGCGGCTTCGAACCTCTTGTGCAGGCTCATCAGGGCATCACCATGGTTCCGATTCCGTGGTCGGTGAAGATCTCGAGCAACAGGGAGTGCGGCACGCGGCCGTCCAGGACGTGCGCCTGGGGCACGCCGCCGTTCACCGCTGTCAGGCAGGCCTCCATCTTGGGGACCATGCCGCTGGACAGGCTGGGCAGCAGCTCGGCGAGCTGGCCGGCGCCCAGTTTGTCGATCACGTCGGTGTCGTCGGGCCAGTTGGCGTACAGGCCCTCGACGTCGGTGAGCACGATGAGCTTCTGTGCCTGGAGGGCTACGGCGAGCGCGGCGGCCGCGGTGTCCGCGTTCACGTTGTAGATCTCGCCGTCCTCGCCCCGGGCGATGCTGGACACGACGGGGATGCGGCCGTCCTCGATCAGCGCCCGGACCGCGCCCGGGTCGACCTTGACGATCTCGCCGACCTGGCCGATGTCGACGTGCTCGCCGTCGACGAGGGCGCGCTTGCGCTCGGCGGTGAACAGGTGGGCGTCCTCGCCGGACATGCCGACGGCGAACGGGCCGTGCCTGTTGACCAGGCCGACGACGTCCCGGTTGACCTGGCCGACCAGCACCATCCTGACCACCTGCATGGTCTCGGGGGTGGTGACCCGCAGGCCCGCGGTGAACGTCGACTCGATGCCGAGCAGGTCGAGCTGGGCGTTGATCTGCGGGCCGCCGCCGTGCACGACCACCGGGCGCAGCCCCGCGTAGCGCAGGAAGACGATGTCCTCGGCGAAGCCCTCCTTGAGCGCCTCCTCGGTCATCGCGTTGCCGCCGTACTTGATGACGACGGTGGCGCCGTGGAAGCGCGACAGCCAGGGCAGCGCCTCGATCAGCGTGCCCGCCTTGGCGTGTGCGCCGTTGGCCCTCATGAGGAGTACGCCGAGTTCTCGTGGACGTAGGCGGCGGTCAGGTCGGTGGTGTGGATGACGGCCGAGTGCGGGCCCGCCGACAGGTCGACGGTGATGGTCACGTCGCGCGGGCGCATGTCCACCTTGGACCTGTCGTCGCCCACGGAGCCGCCCCGGCAGATCCACACGCCGTTGATCGCCACGTTGAGCCGGTCGGGCTCGAAGACGGCGTCGGTGGTGCCGACGGCGCTCAGCACCCGGCCCCAGTTGGGGTCCTCGCCGTGGATGGCGCACTTGAGCAGGTTCGAGCGGGAGACGGTACGGCCGACCGTGACCGCGTCGGCCTCGGAGGCGGCGCCGACGACCTCGATCGCGATCGCCTTGGAGGCGCCCTCGGCGTCGACGAGCAGCTGCCTGGCCAGGTCGGCGCAGACCTCGGTGATCTTCTTCTCGAACTCGGCCGGGTCGGGCACGACCCCGCTGGCCCCGCTGGCGAGCAGCAGCACGGTGTCGTTGGTGGACATGCAGCCGTCGGCGTCGAGCCGGTCGAAGGTCTTCGACGTCGCCACCCGCAGCACCGCGTCGAGCTGCTCGGAGCCGACCTCGGCGTCCGTGGTGATCACGCAGAGCATGGTGGCCAGCGCGGGGGCGAGCATGCCCGCGCCCTTGGCCATGCCGCCGACCATATAGCCGCCGCCGCCGGTGGCGGCGGCGCCGCCACCATCGATGACACCGCCGCGCTTGAAGGAGATCTTCGAGACGGTGTCGGTGGTGCGGATGGCGTCGGCCGCGGCCAGGCCGCCGTCGCGGGAGAGCTGCTCGGTGACGGAGCCGACACCGGCCAGCAGCTCGTCCATGGGCAGCCGCTCGCCGATCAGGCCGGTGGAGCAGACCGCGATCTCGCCGGCCGAGTCGCCGAGCGCCTCGGCGACCTTCTCGGCGGTGGCGTGGGTGTCCTGGAAGCCGAGCGGGCCGGTGCAGGCGTTGGCGCCGCCGGAGTTGAGGATGACCGCTCGCACCCGGCCTCCGGCCAGGACCTGCTGCGACCACAGCACGGGGGCGGCCTTCACGCGGTTGGCGGTGAAGACTCCGGCGGCGGCGCGGGAGGGACCCTCGTTGACGACGAGGGCGAGGTCGCGGGCGCCGCTGGACTTGATGCCGGCGGAGATGCCCGCGGCCCGGAAGCCGAGGGGTGCGGTCACGCTCATGGGGCGACTCCATTGAGGGGAAGGCCGAGCTCTTCTGGCAGGCCGAGGGCGAGGTTGACGCTCTGGATCGCGCCTCCGGCGGTGCCCTTGGTGAGGTTGTCGATGGCGATGACGGCGACCACGCGGCCCGCGCGCTCGTCGAGCGTCACCTGCAGGGCGGCGGTGTTGGCGCCGTAGGTCATCGCGGTGGCCGGCCAGACGCCCTCGGGCAGCAGCGTGACGAACGGCTCGTCCTTCAGCGCCCTCTCGTAGGCGGCTCGCAGCTCGACCCCGGTCAGGCCGGGGGCGGCCGGGACGGTGCAGGTGGCCAGGATGCCGCGGCTCATCGGCACCAGCGTGGGGGTGAAGGAGACGGTCACCGGGGCGCCGGCCACGGCGGAGAGGTTCTGCTCCATCTCCGGGGTGTGGCGGTGGCCGCCGCCGACGCCGTAGGCGCTGGCCGAACCCATGATCTCGCTGCCGAGCAGGTGCGGCTTGAGCGACTTGCCGGCGCCGCTGGTGCCGCTGGCGGCGACCACGACGACGTCGTGGCCGGCCAGGCCGGCGGCGAAGGCGGGGTAGAGGGCCAGGGTGACGGCGGTCGGGTAGCAGCCGGGGACGGCGATCCGCTTGGCGGTGCGCAGGATCTCGCGCTGGCCGGGGAGCTCGGGCAGGCCGTACGGCCAGGTGCCGGCGTGGGCGCCGCCGTAGAACTCCTGCCAGGCGGCGGGGTCGGCGAGCCGGTAGTCGGCGCCGCAGTCGACGACCACGGCGGCGTCGCCGAGTTGCTCGGCGATCGCGGCGGACTGGCCGTGCGGCAGGGCGAGGAAGACCACGTCGTGCCCGGCCAGGGTCTCGGCGGTGGTCTCCTGGATGACCCGGTCGGCGAGCTGGGTCAGGTGCGGCTGGTGGGCGCCGAGCGGGCTGCCCGCGCTCGAGGCGGCGGTGAGCGCGCCGACTTCCACCTCGGGGTGGGACATGAGCAGGCGCAGGAGCTCACCCCCGGCGTAGCCACTGGCTCCGGCGATGGCCGCTCTCATTCCGTCCCCCTGCATATTCATGCATGCTATCTCATGTTCTTGCTTGGAAAGATTATGCATGCGAGGTGATGGACATGCAAGCGAGACAGGGGGTGTCGCTCGCATGTTGAGATCGGACAAATCACTCATTTAGTGCATAACCACTCATGCTTCTTCGATCTAGCGCGACGTACCTACCGGTCGGTACTGTGAAACATCCGGTCAACGTCCCTGCGGGAGTCGTCGTATGAGTCCTACGCACGCCCAGGTCCAAGCCCAGCTCACCGCCCCCGGCCAGCTGTTCGAGACGGAGGAGATCGGCGAACACGGCGTACGCACCTGGAAGCACGCCCCCGGCCACTTCCGGGCGCTGCTGGAGGTCAGCGCCTTCCACGGCGACAAGGTCTTCCTGGTCTACGACGAGGAGCACATCACCTACGAGCAGCACTACCGCCGGGCCGCCACCCTGGCCGGGCGGCTCGTCGAGGAGTACGGCGTCGCCAAGGGCGACCGGGTGGCCATCGCCATGCGCAACTACCCCGAGTGGGTGGTCTCCTTCTCCGCCGTGCTGGCCTGCGGGGCGATAGCCGTACCGCTGAACGCGTGGTGGACCGAGCAGGAGCTCGCCTACGGGGTGGCCGACTGCGGCGCCAAGGTGCTGATCGCGGACGGCGAGCGGGCCAGGCTGCTGGCCTCGACCGGGGTGCCGCTCATCGTGGCCAGGGGCGAGGCGCCCGAGGGGGCGCGGGACTTCGAGGAGGTGATGGGCGAGGTCGCGGCGGACGTCAAGCTGCCGGACGTGGAGCTGACCCCCGAGGACCCGGCCACGATCTTCTACACCTCCGGCACCACCGGACACCCCAAGGGCGCGCTCGGCAGCCACCGCAACCTCGGCCAGGCGCCGATGACCGTCGCCTACGGGATGCTCAGGGCGGTGGCGCTGGCCGGCAAGGACGTCGCCGCGAGCGCGGGCGTGCGCCGGGTCACTTTGCTGACCGTGCCGCTGTTCCACGTGACCGGCTGCTTCTCCGCGCTGATCACCACGCTGTTCAGCGGCGGCGGCCTGGTGCTCATGTACAAGTGGGACCCCGGGCGGGCGCTGCGGCTCATCGAGCGGGAGCGGGTCTCGGCGATGATCGGCGTGCCCACCAGCGCCTGGCAGCTCATGTCACACCCCGACTTCGGCAAGTACGACCTGTCCTCACTCACCACCCTCGGGTACGGCGGCGCCCCCGCCCCGCCCAAGCTGCTGGAGCGCATCAACGAGAACCTGCCCGACCGGGCTCCGTCCAACGGCTACGGCATGACCGAGACGAGCGCGCTGGCCATCGGCAACGGCGGCGCCGACTACCTGGCCAAGCCGGACAGCATCGGCGTGCCGCCGCCCGTGGTGGACGTGCGCGTGGTGGACCCGATGGGCGGGGAACTGCCCACGGGCGAGGTGGGCGAGCTGTGCGTGCGCGGGCCCAACGTCATCCTCGGCTACTGGAACAAGCCGGAGGCGACCGCGCAGACGTTCGTCGGCGGCTGGCTGCACACCGGCGACCTGGCCAAGCTCGACGACGAGGGCTTCGTCTACATCGTGGACCGGGCCAAGGACATGGTGATCCGGGGCGGCGAGAACGTCTACTGCGCCGAGGTCGAGGCGGCGCTGTTCGAGCACCCGGCGGTGGACGACGCGGCGGTCATCGGCATCCCGCACGACGAGCTGGGCGAGGAGGTGGGCGCGGTGATCCGCCTCGCCCCCGGCGCCTCGGCCACGGCCGAGGAGCTGCGCGAGTTCCTGGCCGGGCGGATCGCCAAGTTCAAGATCCCGGTGCGGATGTGGTTCCGGGACAGCGAGCTGCCGCGCAACCCCGGCGGCAAGATCCTCAAGACCCACCTGCGCCGGGAGGTCCTCGGCTCGTAGGTCTCACGCGGCGGGCGGGCCCAGGTGCTCGGCGATCGCGGCGGTCATCGGCGAGGCCGTGGGCAGGCGCGGGCCGTCGTAGTAGCCCGGCTTGTGGGTGCGCAGCAGGGCCTGGCCGCTGCGCTCCCAGTCGAAGCCCGGCTTGTTCAGCAGCCGGGCGAACACCGCGCTCGCCTTGGCCGGGTCGCGCGCGGCCAGCCGGGCGATCGGCACCGGTGAGACCGCCTCGCCCCGCAGGTAGGCGGTGACCACGTCGCGGTACTGCCGCCTGACCAGCAGCCGGGGATCGGCGAACGCCTCCTGGAGCAGGCCGAAGTCGGCGTAGTAGCCGAGCCCGTCGGCCTCGTCGAAGATCAGCGCGACCGTCCGCGCCCTGGTCACGTGCGCGGGCAGCTCGATCTCGCCGGGCGGCTGCCCGCCGAGCCGGTGGGCCTGGTGGGTGAGGTAGGCCCGCAGCCTGCGCGCCACGTCGTCACCCGGCATCACCACCAGGTCGGTGCCGAAGTGGGCGATGAAGCAGCGCCGCTGGTCGGCCGTCATCCGCCAGGCGCGGGCCAGCGCGTCGGGGTTGCGGAAGACGTAGGCGGGGTTCTCCAGCGCGATGTGCGCGGCCACGGGCACCAGCGCGGCGCGGGACTCGGCGGTGTGCACCGCCGGAGTGCCGCTGATCAGCCACGCGTCCCTGCCGAGCGGCACCAGCCTGCCGACCAGGTACATCCCCGCCGCGAGCGGCTCGAACGCGTCGTCGCCGAGGTCGGAGAAGACGCGGTAGGTGAGCTCGTCGACGAGGTTGAACAGGCGCACCGCCGCACCCTCGCGGGCGACGACCTCGAAGACGCCCTCGACCACGTCCTTCCAGCCGAGCAGCAGCTCCCGGTCGGTCTCGTCGAGCTGGGGGTGCTCGGCCACGAAGCGGTCGACGACGGTGTCGCCGCCGGGCAGCCGGTGCTGCAGGGTGAAGTAGTCGACGGGCAGGGCGGCGCCCGCCTCGTCGGTCGCGGGCCCGTCGGCGAAGAACCGGGCGAGCACCGCGGTCAGCTCCCCCGCGAAGCGGCCGGAGGTCGCGTAGTGCACGAGTCCCGGCTTCAGCACGCAGGCGCGGGCCAGCAGATCCATAGTCACTCCTCGTATCCGTCCGAATGCGAGGCGACACTAACGCCAGGCGGGGGCGATCCGCCCGGCATTCCCCCAACCCGTGACGGCCCGCCCATTACCTCCCGCGTAATCGCGCAGGTGACAGCCCGGATGGCACGGTTGCCTCATCGGAAGGAAAACCTGAAGGAGTATGAAATGACCGCCGTCACCCTCACCGCCGACCGCACCAGGTTCCTGCGCATCACGCTGGCCCTCGACGCCGTCGTGACCGGCGGCAACGGACTGGTCTACCTCGCGGCCGCCGGCCCCGTGAGCGACCTGCTCGGCCCCGACGCGGGCCTGCTGCGCGGGATCGGCGCCTTCCTGCTCGTGTACGGCGTGGCGGTGGGCCTGCTGGCCGCCCGCGTCAACCGCACCGGCACCCGGGTGGTCATCGCGGCCAACATCGTCTGGACGCTGGCGAGCATCGGCGCCGTCGTCACCGGCCTGCTGGACTTCACCGTCCTCGGCGCCGTCTGGGCCATCGCCCAGGCCCTGGTCGTCGGTGTCTTCGCCGAACTGCAGATCATGGGCCTGCGCAAAGCCGCCCGCTGAGCCCCTCCCTTGAAAGGACCTGATCGACATGACCGCCACCCTGGTCGAACGCTATCTCGCCGCCTGGAACGAGACCGACGCCGACGCCCGCGCCAAGGCCGTGGCCCTGCTGTGGACCGAGGACGGCACCTACACCGACCCGATGGCAGACGTCGCCGGGCACGAGGCCATCGCCGCAGTGATCGCCGGCGCCCAGCAGATGTTCCCCGGCCTGGTGTTCACCGCGGGCGAGGTGGACGACGCCCACCACGACGTGGCCCGCTTCACCTGGCACCTGGCCCCCGAGGGCGCGGCCGAGCCGCTGGCCGTCGGCTTCGACGTGGTACGGCTGGCCGAGGACGGCAGAATCCGGCAGGTGATCGGCTTCCTCGACAAGGTCCCCGCCTGATCCCGCCCGAAGAGGGCCCCCGCCTGCGCGGGGGCCCTCTTCGCATGCGGAAAAGCATTTGCTCGCGGGTCACGCGGCCACGGATGATGGGGTCTCGTGTCCGGACCTCTCAAGCGCCTGATCGGCCATCTCAAGATGGACCTGGGGCCACTGCGCGACTCTCGCGACTATCGCCTGCTCATGGGGTCAGGCGTGATCACCATGTTCGGCACGTTCATCAGTCTCGTCGCGGTGCCGTACCAGATCTGGCAGGTCACCGGCTCCTACCTGGCGGTCGGCGCGGTCAGCCTGGCCGAGTTCGTGCCGATGGTGGTGTGCGGGCTGTGGGGCGGGGCGATCGCGGACGCGCTCGACCGGCGCAGGGTGATCCTGTGGTCGGAGATCGGGCTGACGGTGACCTCGGCGATGCTGATGGTCAACGCGATGCTGCCGGACCCGCAGGTGTGGCTGATCTACGTGGTGGGCGCGCTGTCGGCGGGCCTGGCGAGCCTGCAGCGGCCCAGCCTGGAGGCGATGATCCCGCAGGTGGTGCGGCACGACCAGCTCGGCGCGGCGGCCGTGCTGGCCAGCCTGCGCTGGAACATCGGCGCGATCGCCGCGCCCGCGCTGGGCGGCGTGCTGGTGACCGTGTACGGCCCGGCGACCGCCTACGGCATCGACACGGTCAGCTTCCTGCTCTCGCTGGTGCTGCTGTGGCGCATCAGGGCGGTGCCGCCGCCGGAGGACGCCGCACCCGCCTCGCTGAAGGCGGTGGCCGAGGGCGTCCGCTACGCCGCGGGCCGCCCCGACCTGCTGGGCACCTACCTGGTGGACATCGCGGCGATGGTCTTCGCCATGTCGACCGCCCTCTATCCCGCGCTGGCCGAGGAGATGGGCGCGCCGGAGGCGACCGGGCTGCTCTACACCGCGGGCGCGGTCGGCTCGCTGATCGCCTCGCTCACCGGCGCGTGGACCGCGCGGGTGCAACGCCAGGGCCTCGGCGTGATCGTCGCGGCGTGCCTGTGGGGCGCGGCGGTGGCGCTGGCGGCGCTGGTGCCGAACATCTGGTGGGTGTTCACGTTCCTGGCCCTGGCCGGAGCCGCGGACATGGCCAGCGGCATCTTCCGGATGACCATGTGGAACCAGACCATCCCCGACGAGCTGCGCGGCCGTCTGGCGGGCATCGAACTGCTGTCGTACGCCAGCGGCCCGATGGTGGGCAACGCGCGGGCCGGGCTGATGGCGCAGCTCGGCGGCACCCGCTTCGCCCTGGGCGCGGGCGGGATGATCTGCGTGGCCGCGGTGCTGGCGCTGGCCGGGCTGCTGCCGAAGTTCCGCCGCTACGACGCCAGGACCGACGAGCACGCCCTGGCCGGCAAGGCCCGCCGCGAGGCCGCCCTGGCGGACTAGCGACCCTCCATCTTGGCGAACACCTCCAGCGCTTCGGTGTCGGAGTAGTTGCCGCCGACCGCCGACCACGGGGCGATCGGGTCGGGGATGGGGCTGGCGCGCGCGCCGGGGCGGCGCCGGGTGAAGCGCTGTTCGCGGCCGACGTAACGGCGGGTCAGCCCTGCTCGCGCCACCCGTCGTACTCCTCCGCGAGCGCGTCGGCCTCCGCCAGCGCCCGCTCACCGAGCCCTTCGACGACCACGAGCCACTGCGCGTCCTCGCCGTCGTCCTCCCCGGCGAGCGTCTCCCGCACCACCCGAGGCGCCCCGATGTCCGGAAACCGCTCCGCCAGCGTCTCCGCGACCTCCTCGGCGTCTTCCTTGTCAGCGAACACGAGCAGAGTCGTCACGCCCCAGATGATAACTTCCGGCCCGCACCCTTCCGCGAACACTCTGAGCGTGCATGCTCGTTCACGAGGCGTGAACGTCATAGATTGCTACCGTAGAGCCATGACGGCCGAAGCGGTGATGCAGGGGATGGAGACTCCCGAGACTCCTTCGCTACCAGACTGGGTCTTTCCGCCGCCCGGAGGGTTCACGGCGGAAGACCTCGATCACATTCCGGATTTGCCTGCGCACACAGAGTTGGTTGACGGAAGCTTGGTGTTCGTGAGCCCCCAAGCTTCCTTCCACATGCGCACGCTTTCCCTCCTTGAGTTCGAGCTCCGTCGGCTGGCTCCGGACACCCTGCGTGTGCGCCGAGAGATGAGTGTTGCGCTCAACCCGAGACAGCGCCCGGAGCCGGATCTCACCCTCATCCACGCCGATGCCGTGCGCAACGACAACGAGACCTTCTATCAGGCTCAGGATGTCGTCCTGGTCGTCGAAGTCGTCTCTCCGGAGTCCGAACTCCGCGACCGTATACGCAAACCCCTGCTCTACGCCGAGGCCCGGCTTCCCCATTTCTGGCGCGTGGAGAACCAGGAAGGCAGGCCCGTCGTCTACGTGTACGAGCTCGATCCCTCCACAGGCATTTATGCCATCACCGGCATCCACCACGATCGGTTGAAGCTGACCGTCCCGTTCGACGTCGACATCGACCTCACCGAGATCGACAAGCTCTGAGACGCGAAAAGGGCCCGGAGTGCGGAACACTCCGGGCCCTTTCCGTGGTCGCTAGGCGCCGCGCAGCTGCGCCCCCACGCGGTCGGCGGCCACCGCCACCGCCGCGTCCCGCGCCGCCGTCGTCTCCTCGGCCGTCAGCGTCCGATCCGCGGCCCGGAAGCGCAGCGTGTACGCCAGGGACTTGTTGCCCTCGCCCGCCTGCGCCCCCGTGTACACGTCGAACAGCCGCACCGACTCCAGCAGCTCGCCCGCCCCGTCCCGCAGCGCCGCCTCGACATCGGCGACCGGGGTCCAGACCGGCACGATCAGCGCGACGTCCTGGGTGGCAACCGGGTAGCCGGACACCGGGGGCGCCTCGGCCGGGCCGGGCATCGCCGTCTCCAGGACGGTCAGCTCCAGCTCCATCGCGCAGGTACGCGGCGGCAGGCCGTACGCCTCGATGACCCGCGGGTGCAGCTCGCCGGCGTGACCGGCCAGCGTGTCGCCGACGTAGAGCGCGGCGCAGCGCCCGGGGTGCCACGGCTCGTGCTGGTCGGCGGTGACGCCCAGCTCGACGCGCGCCTCCCCGGCCACCAGCCGGGCCGCCTGTACGGCGTCCGCCCAGTTCGCCGCCCGGCCCGAGCCCCACCAGCCCGACCGCTCGAACTCGCCGGCCAGCACGACCGCGACTCGCTGCGGCTGGCGCGGCAGCGCGGCGGCGACCGAGGCCAGCTCCTCCTCCGACGGCCTGCGGTCGACGCCGAGCACGGGAGCGCTCGCGGGGGCGCCGTCGCGCGGCCGGTAGACCAGGCCGCTCTCGAACAGCGCCATGTCGCCGAACCCGCGCCCGACGTTGCGGACCAGGGTCTTGAGCAGGCCGGGCAGGAGGGTGGTCCGCATCAGCGGCTCGTCCTCCGACAGCGGGTTGGCCAGGCGCACCGCCCTGCGCCGGGCGTCGCCGGCGGGCAGTTGCAGGTTGTCGAAGTCGCGCTCGCCGACGAACGGGTAGGCCAGCACCTCGACGTAGCCGGCGGCGGCCAGCGCGCGGCCGACCCGTCTGCGCAGCCGCTGCCCCTCGGTCAGCCCGGCGCCGGCGGGGGCCTTCGGCAGCATCGAGGGCAGGTTCTCGTAGCCTTCGAGCCGGATGACCTCTTCGGCGAGGTCGTTCGGGTCGGTCAGGTCGGGACGCCACGACGGCGGGGTGACGGTGATCATGTCGTCGCCGGTGACGGCCAGCCTGGCCGCCAGCGCGCCGCCGGACACCACGCCGGTCGGGTCGACGCCGCCCTTGCGCAGAGCGGGGAAGGCGCCGTCGACGACGGTGCAGCCGACCTGCTCCAGGCGGCGGATCACGGTCTCCCGCGAGTAGGAGACGCCCGCGACGTTGCCGGGGTGGTCGACGGGGATGGCGATGCGGGCCGGCTCCACCTCGACCTCGACGTGCGTGACGCCGGGCGCGGCGGTGGCGCCGCCGAGCTCCACCATCAGCTGCACGGCCCGCCAGGAGGCGGCCAGCGGCAGCTCCCGGTCGACGCCGCGCTCGAAGCGCTTGGACGCCTCGGAGACCAGGCTGTGCTTGCGGGACTCGCGGGAGGTGCCGGTGGCCGAGAAGTGCGCGGCCTCGATGACGATGTCGGTCGAGGCGGCGGAGATCTCGGTGTGCAGGCCGCCCATGGTGCCGGCCATCGAGATCGGGCCCGACTCGTCGGTGATCAGGATGTCCTCGGGCTGCAGGGTGCGTACGACGTGGTCGAGCGTCTCCAGCTTCTCGCCGGGCAGCGCGCGGCGCACCACGATGCCGCCGGTCAGCTTCGAGCGGTCGAAGGCGTGCAGCGGCTGGCCCAGCTCCAGCATCACGTAGTTGGTGATGTCGACGGCCAGCGAGACCGGGCGCATGCCGGAGCGCGTCAGCCGTACCCGCATCCACAGCGGGCTGGTGGTGTCGGGGTCGAAGCCGGTGACCTCGCGCAGCACGAACCTGTCGCACGCGGTCGGGTCGGCGATCGACGCCGGCCACGCGATGCCCTGCGCCTGGGGCGGCTCGACGGCGGCGGGGTCGTGGAAGTCGACGCCGAAGGCGGTGGCCGCCTCGCGGGCCACGCCGCGCACCGACAGGGCGTAGCCGATGTCGGGGGTGATCTCCAGCTCGATGACGTCGTCGCGCAGGCCGAGCAGCTCGACCACGTCGGTGCCGATCGGCGTGTCGGCGGGCAGCACCATGATGCCGTCGTGGTCGTCGCCCAGGCCGAGCTCACGCTCGGAGCAGATCATGCCCTCGGACAGGCGGCCGTACGTCTTGCGCGCCCCCACCTCGAACCCGCCGGGCAGGACGCCGCCGGGCAGTACGACCGGGACGCGGTCGCCGGCGACGAAGTTCGTGGCGCCACAGACGATCTCGCGCGGCGTGGCCTCGCCCACCTCGACGCGGCAGTGCCTGATCGGCTTCTTGAAGCCGGCGAGCTCCTCGACCTCGAGCACCTCGCCGACGACCACGTTCTTGATGTCGTCGCCGTAGGAGGTCACGGACTCCAGCTTGAGCCCGGCGGCGGTGAGCTTGTCGGCCACCTCGTGCGCGGTGACGGCGGGCAGGTCAACGAGCTCCCGCAGCCAGGAGAGCGGGACCCTCATCAGATCTCCATTCCGAACGGGAGCGTGAAGCGCACGTCTCCCTCGACCATGTCACGCATGTCCTCGGCGTTGTGGCGGAACATCAGCGTCCGCTCGATGCCCATGCCGAAGGCGAATCCGGAGTACCTCGACGGGTCGACCCCGCAGGCGACCAGCACCCGCGGGTTGACCATGCCGCAGCCGCCCCACTCGATCCACCCCTCGGACTTGCAGGTACGGCAGGGCGGGTTGCCGGGCACCGACGAGGCGCCCCGGCAGACGAAGCACTTGAGGTCCATCTCCGCCGACGGCTCGGTGAAGGGGAAGTAGTTGGGCCGGAAGCGCGTCGTGATGCCCTCGCCGAACATCACCTCGGCGAAACGGTCGAGGGTGCCCTTCAGGTGCGCCATGGTCAGGCCCTCGTCGATGGCCAGCCCTTCGACCTGGTGGAAGACCGGGGTGTGGGTGGCGTCGAGTTCGTCGGTGCGGAACACCTTGCCCGGCGAGATCACGTACACCGGCAGCGGGCGCTGCAGCAGCGCCCTGATCTGCACCGGCGAGGTCTGGGTGCGCAGCACCATGCCGGACTCGGTGGACTCCACGAAGAAGGTGTCGTGCTCGGAGCGGGCCGGGTGGTCGGTGGCGATGTTGAGCGCGTCGAAGTTGAACCATTCGCCTTCGAGCTCAGGCCCCTCGGTGACCTCGTAGCCCATGGCGACGAAGGTGTCGGCGATGCGCTCCTGCATGGTGGTGAGCGGGTGGCGGGCGCCGTGCGGGACGCGGTCCCACGGGAGGGTGACGTCGACGGTCTCCTCGACGAGCACCCTGGCGTCCCGCTCGGCCTCCAGTTCGGCCTGCCGGGCGGCGAGCGCCTCGTTGATCGTCTTGCGGGCGCCGCCGATGCGCTTGCCCGCCTCGGCGCGGGCCGCGGGCGGCAGCGCGCCGATCTCCCGGTTGGCCAGCGCGATGGGCGAGCGGTCACCGGCGTGCGCCAGGCGGACCTGCTTCAGCGTGTCGAGGTCGCCGGCCGCCTTGATCGCGGACAGGGCGTCGGCCTCCATGCGCGCGATCTCGTCGGCGTGCAACGGGGTCACCTCGACAGGGTCGTAGTCAGACAAGAGAGAGCTCCGTATCCAGGGCTTGAGCGGACCCGAGTCTAGTCGGGTCGGCGTCGGGGATCGTCCGCCGTGGAGCCCACCGGGCCGCTGTCGCGTGTTTCAGGCGAAGTCTGGCGTGCCGGTGGGCACGGTAAATCGAAACTCGGCCCCGCCCTCGGGGGCCCGCTGCACGGTGATCGTGCCGCCGTGCGCTTCGACCAGGCCCTTGACGATGAACAGGCCGAGCCCGGTGCCGCCGCGCCTGCGGCTGTTGCCGCGCCAGAACTGCCGGAAGACGCGCGGGGCCAGCTCGGGCGGCACGCCCTCACCCTGGTCACGTACTGACACGGCAACTCCCCAGCCGACGGATTCGATGTCTATTGTCACGGTGCCGCGTCCATGGCGCACCGCGTTTTCCACCAGGTTACCCAGGATCTGGTCGATCTTGTCCTGGTCGAGCCACATCTCGGGCAGCTCGTGGCGGGCGCCGAGCACGAAACGATCGGCCGGCTCGCCCGCGGCGATCCGGCCTTCGACGATCCTGCGCGCCCGCGCCGGTAGGTCGACCACCTGGCGGCGGACCTCCAGCCGGCCGGACTCGATCCGGGAGACGTCCAGCAGCTCGGTGATGAGCCTGGTCACCCGGTCGGCGTCGTTGTTGACGGTTTCGAGCATGACGCGCTTCTGCTCGTCGGTGAAGCGGCTCCACTTGGCCAGCAGCGTCGCGGTGAAGCCCTTGACGCTGGTCAGCGGGGAGCGCAGCTCGTGGGCGACGGTGGAGACCAGGTCGGCGCGGCTGCGCTCCAGCCGGGTGCGGGCGCCGCCGTCGCGCAGCGTGATCGTCACCCGGCGTACGTCGCCGCCGCGCTCGGGTTCGCGCACCAGGCGCGCCGCGACGTGCAGCTCCTGGCCACCGGGCAGGTGCAGCGGCCGTTCCGGCACCCGGGTGCGGGTGCGCAGGCCGGCATCGGGGTCGAGGCTCTTCCACCACTCGCGCCCGTCGTGGTCGCGAAAGGGGAAGATCTCGCTCATGTCCGCGCCGACCGCCCGCTCCCTGCGGACGCCGGTCAGCCGGCAGGCCGCCCGGTTGACCGCGAGGACGAGGCCGAAGCGGTCGGCGACGATGAGGCCGTCGGGCAGCTCGTCGATCGCGATCATGCACGCGGGATCGGCGCTGCGCTCGGAAACCCCGTCGTCTTCGCCGTGCACGTACCCCGCCTCCTCGACCTACAAGGCCGACAATAGCGGGTTTCCCGCGCGCGAGGGCACCCTCAGCGAGCCCGCTGGGCGCGTGCCGAGGCGTACAGGCAGACGGCCGCCGCGGTGGCCAGGTTGAGGCTCTCGGCCTGTCCGTAGATGGGCACCCGGACCACGTCGTCGGCCAGCTCCAGGATCTCCGGCGGCAGCCCCCACGCCTCGTTTCCGAAGATCCACGCCGTCGGCCCCGACAGGTCGACGTCGTCGAGCGTCCGCGTCCCGGCCCCGTCCGCGGCCAGCACCCGCAGCCCCCGCTCCTTCAGCGCCGCCACGGCCCGCGCCACCGGCGCCCCCGTGGTGACCGGCAGGTGGAACAGGCTGCCCGCGCTGGCCCGCACGCACTTACCGTTGTACGGGTCCACCGAGGCGTCGGTGAACACCACCGACCCGGCCCCCGCGGCGTCGGCCGTGCGCAGCACCGTGCCCGCGTTGCCGGGGTCGCGTACGTGGGCGAGCACGGCGACCAGCGCCGGGTCCCCGTCGAGCGCCTCGTCGAGGGGGACGTGGACGAACCGGCAGATGGCCAGCAGGCCCTGCGGGGTGACGGTCTGCGACAGTTCGGCCATCACCTCGCCGCTGGCGCGGTGCCGCGGGACGCCCTTGAGGGTGGCCTCGGCCAGCAGGTCGGCGTGCCGTACCGCGGCCTCGGCTGTGGTGAACAGCTCCATCACCACGCCGTCGAGCCTGAGCGCCTCACGCACCGCCTGGGGCCCCTCGGCCAGGAAGGCGCGATCGCGGTCCCGGAAGGCCCGCTTGGTGAGCCTGCGCGCCGCCTTCACCCTCGGCGACTTCACATTGGTCAGCTCGGATCCCGCCATGCCCCCTGCTCTCGTTGAGTACGCGAACGAGGGGCCCACCTCATGGTGGACCCCTCGGACTTCAATCCGTGCGTGACGTTCAGCTCGCGACCGGAGCGTTCACGTTCGCCGGGAGGGCCTTCTTGGCGGCCTCGACCAGCGTCGCGAAGGTCTGGCTGTCATTCACCGCGATGTCGGCGAGGATCTTGCGGTCGACCTCGATGCTGGCCAGCCGCAGGCCCTGGATGAGCCGGTTGTAGGTCATGCCGTTCTGCCGAGCCGCGGCGTTGATCCGCTGGATCCACAGGCGGCGGAACGCACCCTTACGGTCCTTGCGGTCCCGGTAGGCGTACGTCATCGAGTGGAGCATCTGCTCCTTGGCCTTGCGGTACAGGCGCGACCGCTGGCCACGGTAACCGCTCGCCCGCTCGAGGACGACCCTGCGCTTCTTCTTGGCGTTGAGCGCCCGCTTCACGCGTGCCATGTTGTATCTCCCCGGGGGTTCGCGCTACTTAGCGAGCAGCTTCTTGATCTTCTTGGTGTCGGCGTCGGACATCACCACGTCCGGAGCGAGCCGGCGGGTGCGGGTGGACGGCTTGTGCTCAAGCAGGTGCTTGCGGTTCGCCCGACGCCGAACAATCTTGCCGGACCCGGTCACCCGGAACCGCTTCTTCGCACCGCTGTGCGTCTTCATCTTCGGCATGCGCCGTCTCTCCCTCAATTCGTCCGTGCCGATGCCCCGGGCCGGTGCTGGCCGGCCCGGTTGGCGGCATGTTCGTCTGGCGGTGGCTGGGTGCCTGTAAGGCTAGCCCGGACTACGCGTCACTCTTCCGGTTCGGAAAGCTCGGAAAGGGCGTCTTCGTCGCCACGCTGCGCCTTGGCCGCTGCCTTCTCGGCCTTGGCCTCGGCCTTCTTCTTGTGCGGACCGATCACCATGATCATGTTACGACCGTCCTGCTTGGGCTGGGACTCGACGAAGCCGAGCTCCGTCACGTCCTGCGCCAGCCGCTGGAGGAGCCGGAAACCCAGCTCGGGACGCGACTGCTCGCGACCGCGGAACATGATCGTGACTTTGACCTTGTCCCCCGCCTTGAGGAACCGCACCACGTGACCCTTCTTGGTCTCGTAGTCGTGCGGGTCGATCTTCGGCCGGAGCTTGATCTCCTTGATGATCGTGTGCGCCTGATTCTTGCGCGCCTCGCGCGCCTTCATCGCGGACTCGTACTTGAACTTGCCGTAGTCCATGAGCTTGCACACGGGCGGACGAGCCGTGGCCGCGACCTCGACAAGGTCGAGGTCTGACTCCTGGGCGAGCTTCAGCGCGTCGTGGATGGAGACGATACCGACCTGCTCACCGTTGGGGCCGACGAGGCGAACCTCGGGCACACGGATGCGCTCGTTGATGCGGGGCTCAGTGCTGATGGGGCCTCCTAGGTTTGCGATCCCTACGTGCTCGATCATGCCGGGGAGCTTCCCGTCCGAAGACGCGAAATGCCCCGCACGTCGCGCATGCGGGGCCACTGAACTCACCGGCTCAATGGCCGTAAGCTCCCCGGAGAAGTCCGGCGTGATCCTGGACCCGCCCGCCTCTCGGCGAGTCAGGTGGGAGGGAGACCTCCGCTTGCGCGTCCAGCAGGCATGCCGGACCGATCAGAGAGTTACACTACCACAACCAGCTCCGAGCTCCGAATCATCCCGCCGGGCTCGAACTCGCCCGCCTGAGGATCTCCGCCTCGCCCGCGGCGCGCATCGCCTCCACCGGCACATCCGGTCTGCCGGTCATCAGCTCGACCTGGCGAACCGCCTGGTGGAGCAGCATCCCGAACCCGCCGACGACCGTGCCGCCCGCTTCCCGCACCGCCGCCGCCGCGCGGGTCGGCCACGGGGCGTAGACCACGTCGAACAGGGCGGGCACCGCGGCCAGCAGGTCCGCGAAAGCGTCGGCCGCGCCCGAGGGCAGCGTGGAGACGACCAGGTCGGTCTCGCCGAGCAGGACGTCGAGCTTGTCGAAAGTCTCCACCGCCAGGGCCACGCCCAGCCGCTCGGCCACCTGCGCGGTCTCCCCCGCCCGTGCCGGATCGCGGACGATCAGGGTGACCTCGCCGAGGCCCAGGTTGCGCAGCGCGGCCAGCGCGGAGGCGGCGGTCGCGCCCCCGCCGAGCACCACGGCCGACCCCGGCGCGGGCACGCCCGCCTCGGCCAGGGCCCGCTCGATGCCGTAGACGTCGGTGTTATCGCCGTGCCTGGCGCCGTCGCGGAAGACCACCGTGTTCGCTCCGCCGACCTCGACGGCGACCGCGGAGACCGAGTCGAGCAGGGGCAGTACGGCCCGCTTGAGCGGCATCGTCAGCGACAGCCCCGCCCAGTGCCGCTCCGGGCTCGCGGCGATCTCGTCGAGCAGCCCCGGCAGCCGCGCCTCGTCGCACTCGTAGGCGTCGTAGGTCCAGCCGGTCAGCCCCATGGCCCGGTAGGCGGCCCGATGCAGGAACGGCGACAAGGAATGCGCGATCGGCGCCCCCAGCACAGCCGCCCGTCCCACGTCCACCACGAAACCCCTTCCGGCCAGTCCAGCGTTCAGGAACTCTACCGAACTCCCCGTACGGCGACGCCCGCCGCCCCGGAGGGCAGGCGGGCGTCGGGGAGGCGGCGGGTCAGTTGCGGTTCTGCTCGAATTCGGCCTTGAGCTTGAGGAACTCGGCTTCGGTGGTGGCGAACTTGGTGACCTTGTTCTTGGGGTCCGTGGTCACGAAGTACATCCAGCTGCCCTTCGCCGGGTTCAGCGCCGCCTCGATGGCGTGGTCGCCGGGGTTGCTGATCGGGCCGGGCGGCAGGCCGAGGTAGCGGTAGGTGTTGTACTTGGAGGTGGTCTCCAGGTCGGCGTTGGTGGCCGCGATGCCGAACTTGTTCAGCGCGTACATGACGGTGCTGTCCATCTCCAGCTTCATCTGCGGGTCCCGGTCGAGCCGGTTGTAGATGACCCGGGCGACCTTGGGCATGTCGTCGAATGTGCCCGACTCGGCCTGGATGATGCTGGCGATGGTGACGATCTCGTGCGGCGTGTGGCCGAGGCGCTTGGCGGCGCCCTCGAGGTCGGCCTGCTCGGCCGCGCTGTTGAACCGCTCGACCATCTTGGCGAGCATGTCGGCGGGCGTCATCTTGGGCCCGAACTCGTAGGTCGCGGGGAAGGCGTACCCTTCCAGCCGCTTCCTCGCGTACGGCGGCAGCCCCAGTGCCTTGGCGTCCTTGGCCGCGGCGGTGAACTCCTTGACCGGCTTGCCCGTCGTCTTGGCCAGCAGGGTGACGAGTTCGGTGAGACGCAGCCCCTCGGGCACCGGGACCTTGGTCAGCATCCGCGACTTGGGGTCGAACATGGCGACCGCCTGGGCGGCGGACATCTCCTTGCGCAGGGTGTAGGTGCCCGGCTGCAGCGAGGCGCTCTTGCCGGCGGCGGCGATCGCGTTGCTGAACCCCCTGGCGCTGGCCACGACGCCCTTCTCCTCCAGCGTCTGGGCCAGGGCCGCGGCACTGTCGCCCGGGTGGATCTCGATGAGCACCTCGCCCTTGCCGGGACCGGGGAAGTCATCGGGCACGAGCGCGTCGCTGAGCCACAGATAGCCGTAGTATCCGCCGCCGCCGATGACGCCGACCAGCACGATGAGCGCGAGCAGCGGGGCCATGAAGCCGCCCCGGTTGCGGCGCCTGCGCCTGCGGCGGCCGCGGCCGCCGTTCTTCGCCGAACCACGTGAGCGGCGCCCGGATCGACCGTCGTCGTCCTCGGCGCCGAGCAGGAAGTCCATGTCGAGATCGTTCATAGATACGCTGGCCAATCTCCCGGTACGAGCGGGCTGGCGTCAAGAGGACGGGCCAGACCGGTGGGGGTTACCGAGCCGAACGGGGTAGGCCGCCGGGCACACGCGGGTGACCGGTGACCGTCACTCAGGGTAGCCGCGCGAGGGGACGCGGCGGGCGCGAGCGCCCCGGCGGCAAGCTGGGGCCTCGCCCTCCGCCGGGCGATCTCCGGCGGGATGGGGGGTGTCCCGACGAGCATCAATCCGTCCCGAGGTATTCGTTCAGCTCTTCCCGGTATCTCACGAACTCACTCTCTTTGTTGGTGAATTTCGTGATTCTATGCTCCGGATCGGTGGTCACAAACCAGTACCAATCTCCCTCGGCCGGGTGGAGCGCCGCCATCAGCGCCTTCTCTCCGGGACTGGCGATCGGCCCCGGCGGCAGGCCCTTGTAACGGTAGGTGTTGTACGGTGAGCCGATCTTGATGTCCTTGTCGGACACCTTCAGGGTGTGCCTGCCCTGGGCGTACAGCACGGTGCTGTCGAGCTGGAGCCGGGTGTCCCCGGCCAGCCTGTTGTAGATCACCCGGGCGATCTTCGGGTAGTCCGAGTCCCGGCCGCCCTCGGCCTGCACGAGGCTGGCCACGATGACCGCCTCCAGCGGGGTCAGCCGTACGGCGGCGGCCCGCGCCTCCAGCTCGATGTGCTTGGCCGCCTCCTTGAACCTGTCCACCATGAGGCCGAGCACCTTGGCCGCGCGCATGCCCGGCTCCACCTCGTACGTCGCCGGATAGAGGAAGCCCTCCAGCCCGCGCGCGTAGCCGGGCAGGCCGAGCGTCGCGGTCTCGGTGGCCTGGAAGTCCTTCAGCGGCAGTCCCGCCTGGCGGGCGATGTGCGGCAGTGCCTCGACGAGGCGCATCCCCTCGGGCAGCGTCACCCGCTTGACCACCCGGGAGGCGGGCGCGAGCAGCAGGTCGAGCGCGGCGCCCGCGGCCATGCCCTTGCGCAGCCGGTAGTAGCCGGGCCGCAGGCTGCCGGTCTTGGCCCGCTCCTCGGCGACGTTGACGAACGACCTGGCGCTGGCCACGACACCCGCCTCGGCGAGCACACCGGCCACCTCGCGCGCGCTCGCGCCCGGCACGATCTGCACCGTCACGACGCCACTGCCCGCACCTTCGTAGTCGTCCGGGGTGACGTACGGCTTGAGCACGAGATAGCCGGCCGCGCCGAGGGCGAGCACGGACGCGACCGCCCCGCCCGCCAGCATCCCGGCCCTGCGCACGGCGGCTCGCCGCCCATCCACCGGGCCGCTCTCCTCAGGCTCGTCCGCGTCGGACGGCGGCGTCCGCTCACCCGGCTGGGACACCACCTCGGCGTCCCCCGGATCAGGGTCGAACGGGACAACCTCATCGGTGGTCTCGAACGGCACGATATCCCCGTCGTCACCGCCGGGCGCGACATCCTCATCGTCACCGGCCGGGACGACGTCACCGTCCTCACCGGCGGGCGTGACATCACCGTCATCCGTGCCCGCCTCGGACCCTGCACCGCCACCCGCTGCTTCCCGGTCGGACCGCGAACCGCCGGCGCCCGTTCCCGGGCCGGACGAGACAAGGTCAGGCTCGTCTTCCCCTGGCTCCAGCTCGATCGGCAGAGTGTCCGCCTCCCCCGGCACGCCGCCCCGCAAAGGCAGCGTGTCAGGATCACCGTCCCCGGCCGGTCGTGGTGTCGCGTCGTCGCGGCCGCTCATCGGCCAGGCCCGTCGTCCGCCACGGCGGGCGGATCGACGGGTCTGCCTGGTGGTCTTCCGGTGGCGCGTTCGGCGTCGAGGGCGTCCTGCAGCAGCACGACGGCCGCCACCTGGTCCACGACGTTCTTCTGCTTCTTCGCCTTCACCCCGCTGGCCCGCAGGCCCTGCTGGGCGGCGACGGTGGTCAGCCGCTCGTCGAAGAGCCGCACGGGCGTCGGCGCCAGCCGTACCGCGAGGTCGTGGGCGAAGGCGCGGGCGAGCGCCGCCGCCTGCCCCTCGCGCCCGGACAGCGAGGTGGGCAGGCCCACCACGATCTCGATCGCCTCGTGTTCGGCGGCGATCACGGCGATGCGGTCGAGGTCGCCCGCACCCCGCCTGACCGTCTCCACCGGCGTGGCCAGCAGCCCCGAAGGGTCACTGCGGGCCACGCCGACGCGTACGGACCCGACGTCCACGCCGAGCCGAGCACCGGACCTCATGTCAGCCGAGCTGTCCCGCGATGGTCTCCTCGACCGAGCGCAGCGCCTCGTCGATCGCCTCGGGCTTCGTGCCACCGCCCTGCGCGACATCGTCCTTGCCGCCACCGCCACCCCCAAGCGCCTTGGCGGCGACGCCGACCAGTTTCCCGGCCTTGAGCCCCCGCTCGCGCCCCGCCTCGTTGACCGCGGCGACGACCACAGGGCGATCCGCTGGCGCGCCGGCGATCACGACCACCGCCGCACGGTCACCGGGGAATCGGCCGCGCACATCAAGCGCGAGCTTACGCAAATCGTCGGCACCCGTGCCATCAGGCGCGCGGTGCGTGACGACAGAGACTCCGTGCAGGTCACGCGCCTGCGCGGCGAGCTCACCGGCGATCTCGAGCACCTGGGCGGAGCGCAGCTTGTCGAGGTCCTTCTCGGCGGCGCGCAGCCGGGTGACGATGCCCTCGATCCGCTCGGGCAGCTCCTCGCGGCGCGCCTTGAGCTGCTCGGTGAGCTGGGCCACCAGCAGGCTCTCGCGGGCCAGGAAGCGGAAGGCGTCGATGCCGACCAGCGCCTCCACGCGGCGCACGCCGGCGCCGACGGAGTTCTCGCCGAGGACCTTGACCAGGCCGAGCTGGCCGGAGCTGTGCACGTGGGTGCCGCCGCACAGCTCGCGGGAGTAGTCGCCGATCTCGACGACACGGACCTCGTCGCCGTACTTCTCGCCGAACATCGCCAGCGCGCCCATCGCCCTGGCCTCGGTCTGCGAGGTGTAGAACGCGTTTACCTTGAGGTCGTTGACGAGCACCGAGTTGACCTCGTCCTCGACGTCGCGCAGGACGCTCGGCGGGACCGCGCCCGCGGCGGTGAAATCGAAGCGGAAGCGGCCGGGAGAGTTCTCCGAGCCCGCCTGCGCCGCCGTCTCGCCCAGCGCGTTCTTGAAACCGCGGTGGACCAGGTGGGTGGCGCTGTGGCTGCGCGAGATCGCCCTGCGGCGCTCGACGTCGACCTCGGCCTGCACCTCGTCGCCGACCTTGATCTCGCCGCTGCGGACGGTGCCGCGGTGCACGACGAGCCCGGCGATCGGCGACTGCACGTCGTGCACGTCGATCTCGGCGCCGGAGGTGCGCAGCACGCCCTGGTCGGCGAGCTGCCCGCCGCCCTCGGCGTAGAACGGGGTACGGCCGAGCACGACCTCGACCGCGCTGCCCACGCCCGCGGCCGGCACCGGGACGCCGTCGACGAGCACGCCGACCACGCTCGACTCGGCGCTGGTCAGGTCGTAGCCGAGGAACTCGACCTTGCCCGCCTGCTCCAGCAGCTGACCGAAGACGGAGATGTCGGCGTTGCCGGTCTTCTTGGCCGCCGCGTCCGCCTTGGCGCGCTCGCGCTGCTCCTTCATGAGCCGCCGGAAGCCCTCTTCGTCGACCTTGAGCCCCTGCTCGGAGGCCATCTCCAGGGTGAGGTCGATGGGGAAGCCGTAGGTGTCGTGCAGTTGGAAGGCCTGGTTGCCGCCGAGGGTGGTCAGGCCCTTGCGCTTGCTCTCCTCCACCGCGACGTCGAAGATCGCGGTGCCGGTGCGGAGCGTGCCGAGGAACGACGCCTCCTCGGCGTCGATGACCCCGTGGATCTGCGGCGCGTCCACCTTGAGCTGGGGATACTGCTCGCCCATGACGTCGATGGCGACCGCGGTCAGCTCGTGCATGTAGCGGTCCTCGCCGGAGCCGAGCAGGCGCAGGTTGCGCACCGAGCGGCGCAGGATGCGGCGCAGGACGTAGCCCCTGCCCTCGTTGCCGGGCATGACGCCGTCGGCGACCAGCATGGTGCCGGTGCGCACGTGGTCGGCGACGACGCGCAGGCTGACGTCGGCGCGCGCGTCGCGGCCGTAGCGCACCTTGGTGAGCTCGGCCGCCCGGTCGAGGATCTTGTAGGTGGTGTCGATCTCGTAGATGTTGTCGACGCCCTGCAGGATCGCCGCCATGCGCTCCAGGCCCATGCCGGTGTCGATGTTCTTGCTCGGCAGTTCGCCCGCGACGTCGAAGTCGGTCTTGCTGCGCACCTCGCTGAGCTGGTACTGCATGAAGACGTTGTTCCAGACCTCCAGGTAGCGGTTCTCGTCGGCGACGGGGCCGCCTTCGATGCCGTACTCCGGGCCGCGGTCGTAGTAGATCTCCGAGCACGGGCCGCCGGGTCCCGGCACGCCCATGTGCCAGTAGTTGTCGGCCAGGCCGCGGCGCTGGATCCGCTCCTTCGGCACGCCGACCTTGCTGTGCCAGATGTCGGCGGCCTCGTCGTCGTCCTGGTAGACGGTGACCCAGAGCTTCTCCTCGGGGAAGCCGAAGCCCCCGTCGGACTCGGACTTGGTCAGCAGGTCCCAGGCGAAGGGGATCGCGTCGTCCTTGAAGTAGTCACCGAAGGAGAAGTTGCCCAGCATCTGGAAGAACGTCGCGTGCCGGGTGGTCTTGCCCACCTCGTCGATGTCGGGCGTGCGCACGCACTTCTGCGCGCTGACCAGGCGTTTGGCGGGCGGCGTGCGCTGGCCCAGGAAGTAGGGCTTGAAGGGGACCATGCCCGCGGGGACCAGCAGCAGCGTCGGGTCCTCTGCGATCAGGCTGGCCGAGGGCACGACCTTGTGCCCACGCTCCTCGAAGAAGCGCAGGAAGCGGCGGGCGATCTCTGCCGACTCCATATCAGCGGCCATCCTTTGCGTTAGTCGGTGTTCCAGGGTCGTCGAGCCCGAAGCGGGCCCGCAACTCGATTTCGCGGTCGGCGGCCTCGCCGAGTGCGTCCGAGGTAAAGTCTCTCACCTGCGCGAGCATGCCCGCGGCGCCGCCCGCGGCCCTCCGGGCCACGTGCTCGGGGTGCAGGGTCTGCAGCTTGCGCATCACCCACACCGCGGCGAAGGCGCCGAGGGACAGGTAGAACAGCCGCCGGATCATCGCCGCCGCCCCCGGCCGCGTCCGCGGCCACGCCCGTCGAGGGCCCGGCGCACGCCGTGGGTCAGCGCGGAGACCTTGATCAGCGGCCCGGTGACGATGGTCTGGGTGAGCGCGCTCAGTTTGGCGGCGTGGCCGCTGACCTGCTTGACGTCCTTGGTGATGGCCTCGACCGCGACGAGCTGACGGTTGGCCTCGTTGACCGTGACGGTCACGTCCTCGATCAGCGGCACCACGCGGTCGCTCAGGTCGGAGACCATCTTGGTGGTCTCGGTGAGCAGCCGTGCGAGTTTGACGAGCACCATCGCAAGAAAGCAGACCAGGATCGCCCAGAACATGGCGACGACCAGGCCGGCGACCTCTCCCGCGCTAAGCATCTGCGGATCCGTCCCCGTAGGCATCATGGAATGGAGAAGACCCTATCGTGCCGGATCGCGGCCACACGCCCGCCGCACACGCGTGGCGGGCGGCTCTTCGCGGGGCCGCAGGGCTCACGAACCGCGCAGGAAGTCGCGGATCCTGGCCCACCGCTCGGCGACCGGCCCTTCCGCGCCGTGCCTGGTCGGCTCGTAGTAGCGGCGCGCGCGCACCTCCTCGGGCGCGTAGTCCTGGCGGACGAGGCCGTGCTCGAAGTCGTGCGGGTACTTGTAGCCGTCGCCGTGGCCCAGCTTGGCCGCGCCCGGGTAGTGGCCGTCGCGCAGGTGGTTGGGCACCTGGCCGATCAGCCCGCGTTTGACGTCGCCCGAGGCCGCGCCGATGGCCTTGACCACCGCGTTGGACTTGGCCGCCAGCGCGCAGTGGATGACCGCGTGGGCCAGGTTGATGCCCGCCTCCGGCAGCCCGATGAGCTGCACCGCCTGAGCTGCGGCGACCGCGGTCTGCAGGCAGGTGGGGTCGGCCATGCCGACGTCCTCGGAGGCGAAGATGACGATCCGGCGCGCGATGAAGCGCGGGTCCTCGCCCGCCTCGATCATGCGGGCGAGGTAGTGCAGGGCGGCGTCGGCGTCGGAGCCCCGCATCGACTTGATGAACGCGCTGATCACGTCGTAGTGCTGGTCGCCCTGCCGGTCGTAGCGGACGGCGGCCTTGTCGACGGCCTTCTCCACCACCTCGACGGTGATGTCGCCGTCCAGCAGGGCGGCGGCCTCCAGGTAGGTGAGCGAGCGCCTGGCGTCGCCGCCCGCGAGCCGGACCAGGTGGTCCAGGGCCTCGGGGGCGAGGGTGTTGCGGGCGGCCAGGCCGCGCGGGTCGCCGACGGCGCGCTCCAGCACCGACCTGATGTCGTCGTCGGACAGCGACTCCAGGGTGAGCAGCAGGGAGCGCGACAGCAGGGGCGAGATGACGGAGAAGAACGGATTCTCGGTGGTGGCGCCGATGAAGGTGACCCAGCGGTTCTCCACGGCGGGCAGCAGCGCGTCCTGCTGGGCCTTGTTGAAGCGGTGCACCTCGTCGACGAACAGCACGGTCTGGCGCCCCGACATGCCGAGCTCGCGCCGGGCGGTGTCGATAGCCGCGCGCACGTCCTTCACGCCCGCCGAGACCGCGGAGATCTCCACGAAGCGGCGTTCGGTGACGCCGGCGACGACGTAGGCGAGGGTGGTCTTGCCGGTGCCGGGCGGGCCCCAGAGGAAGAGCGACATCGGCGCCTCGCTCTCGACCAGGCGGCGCAGCGGGGTGCCGGGGCCGAGCAGATGGCGCTGGCCGAGCACCTCGTCCAGCGAGCGGGGCCGCATCCGGACCGCGAGGGGCTGCGGCGTCGCCTCCTCAGCCGCCGAATCGAACAAGCTCTCCACAAAGCGAGCCTACCCGCCCCAGACCATGGTGGCGCCCGAATGCCCGGCCCTGAACACGTAGTAGCCGGCGGCCCCGGCCAGCACCACCGTCACGGCCGACAGGACCGCGGTCGGCACTTTGCCGTACTTCTTGGCGCTGTAGACCAGGGCCAGACCGGCAGCGGCCAGCCCGATCGTGGTCCACAGCAGCGGCGTGGAGAAGCCCTGGTGGGTCTCGACCAGTTCGCCGCCCACCTGGCGTGCCTGCTTCATCCGCAGGCCGCTCTCCCTGGCGGCGAACACGCTCGCGGGGGCGGCCACCGCGAGCAGCACCACCGCCCAGGCGAGGTGGGGGCGGAAGCGTGGCGCCAGCGCGTAGCCGATGCCCGTCACCGCGAGCAGGGGTGTCAGCATCACGGCCGCGTGGATGATCAGTGGGTGGGCGGGCAGGCCGAGGATCTCGTCGAACATGTCACGACTCCGTTCTCATATCCGATACGGATCTCACCACGGCCTGGTGCGTGAACACGGTAATCTGCCGCCTGACGAGCGGATTTCTCATCTTCTTCTCAGCTATGGCAGGCCATCGTGGCTGTTGCCCCATGAGCACCCTCCGTCACTTACGTCCAGCACATTTCGCGGCCGGTAGCATTCGCGGAGTTGTTTGGTCATGTGACGGCAAACCTGGAGGACATACCGGTGAGCGGCGAAGACCGCCAGAGCGAGCTGGCGCGCGAGCACAAGGAGCGGCAGGAGCAGCGCGCCGCGCAGGCCGCGAAGGCGAAGCGGAACACCGTCATCGGAGCGGGCGTGGCCGTGGTCGCGGTGGTGGGCGGCATCATCGCCGCCACCGCGGTGCTCGGCAGCAGCGATGCAGGCAAGCCGGAGGCCGCGGCCTCCCCCACCCCGTCGGCCTCGACGTCGGCGCCGGCCTCGACTGCCCCCTCGATCGCGCCGACCGCGCCCCCCAAGAAGGCGGGCCCGGTGAGCTGCACGTACAAGAAGGACACCGCGGACGTGCCGAAGAAGTTCGTCGGCTTCCCGCCCTCGAAGCCGAGCCTCAAGTGGAAGACGATGAAGATCGTCACCAACATCGGCGACGTCGAGATCGCGGTGGACCCGGCGGTGACGCCGTGCACGCTGAACTCCTTCGCGTTCCTGGCGAAGAAGAACTTCTACGACAACACCCCGTGCTATCGGTACGTCACGCCGGACGTCTCCGGCCTGCACCTGATGCAGTGCGGCGACCCGCTGGCCAAGGGCGACGGCAAGAACAAGACCGACGGGCAGGGCACCGCGGGCTACGTCTACGGCGACGAGAACCTCGGCATGCCGATCGTCGAGGGCATCGTGTTCATGGCTCAGGCCGGTGAGGACAAGGGGCAGAACAACAGCCAGTTCGTCTTCTCGCTGAGCAACGACAACACCCAGATCCCCGCCGACTACACCACCTTCGGCATGGTCACCAAGGGGCTCGACGTGATGAAGGCGGTCGCCAAGAACCAGGACGACCTGGTCATCAACGAGGGCGACATCACCGGCAACGGCGGCGCCACCGCCCCGAAGAAGCCGGTCATCATCAAGGACCTGCAGCTTCTCACCAAGTAGCGGCAAACGGCCCGAGGCCCGCGCCCCCCGTCGAGGGGGCGCGGGCCTCGTCGCGTCCGCTACGGCCAGATCGGGAGAGCGTGGTGGAGGGGAAGAGTGTAAAGGGGGGGGTGTAGATATAGGTGGTGG
>NZ_JBEYZF010000050.1:0-32178 GCF_040645915.1 Nonomuraea sp. NPDC046570
ATCACCCGGGAGATCGGACGCAACGGCGGCCCCAGCGACTACCGGCCCCAGCAGGCGCACCAGGCGACGACCCAGCGAGCCCGGCGCGGCACACCAGCACCACCCCGCGCGACCGGATCGCCGGGCGGCCGCACGGAAGACGAACTCGTCGAAACGGCGGTCAGGTCAGGGATGCCGAAGATGATCGCACGCGTGCACTTCGATCTGCTGCTGTCCGAAGACGGCAGGCGCACCGCGGCCGAACTGACCCACAGACTCAAGATCAGCCCGGCCTCCGTCTCCGTCGCCGTGAACTACCTGGTCGAGCAGGGATACGTCCGGCGCGAGCGCGATCCGCAGCGGCGCCGCGACATCTACGTGATCGACGACGACGCCTGGTACAACTCGATCGTGACCGGCAGACGGCAGACACTCGAGACAGTGCGGGCCACGATGGCGGCGGTCGAGACGTACGGGCTCGACAGCCCCGTGGGGCAACGACTGGCCAAGGCAGGGGCGTTCCTGGAACGGGTCAGCCTGGACATGATCGAGTCCGCCGACCGCTGGCGCACCCTCCTGGCGTGATGGGGCTTAAAGTTGCGGGCGTTCGCGGCAGGCTGCTTCACTCGGCTCCCGTGACCGCTGTTGATGATCTGATCCGCCATGACCGTTACCCGCGTTCGTCCGGATACGACCCGCGCTGGCTGCTCGATCTGGACATGGGACCGAATCCGCTGTGGCTGCTGGAGGATCTGGCAGGCGACTTGGACCTACGGCCCGGCATGCGGGTCCTTGACCTGGGTTCCGGCAAGGGCGCGACCTCGGTGTTCCTGGCCCGGGAGTTCGGCGTTCAGGTGGTGGCGGCCGACTGGTGGATCTCCACCCAGGAGGCGAGCACGGTCTTCGCCGAGGCCGGCGTCGCCGACCAGGTGGAGGCGGTCCGGGCCGAGGCACACACGCTGCCGTTCGACAGCGACAGCTTCGACGCCATCGTGAGCATCGACGCCTTCGAGTACTTCGGCACCGGCGACCATTACCTGCCCTACCTGGTGCGGTTCCTGCGCCCACCGAGCAGGTCACGGTCACCTCCGCGCGCCTGCAGGAGGAGGGCTGGCGCGACTGGCTGCTGTGGACCCGCGCCGCTGTCGAGCATCGGCCTGAGGCTGCCACGGCGCAGCAACCCGTGCTGGACATGCTTACCGCCGACCAAGGAGAGTTCCTGTCGTTCGCCCTGGTCACCGCACGCAAGAACTGACCGGCGCCGACCTGCCTCATGCCCCGCGCGTGCCGGTGACGAATCGTTGGTGGAATTGGTTGGTGAGGGCTTCTCACCCCCGGGGGATAGCGGCCAGCAGGTCGCCGGGGCAGCGCGCCTGTACGGGAGGCAGGGTGCCCGCGGTCAGATAGTCATGGATGTGGCGGCGCAGGCAGGTGGTGCCGAGGCCGTACAGCCCGTGCATGATGTAGGCGGCGTGGCCGTCGCCGTGCCTGACGACGCGGGCGCCGGGCACCTGCGCGGCCATGTGCTCGGCGGCGAGGTTGGGTGTGTTGTCGTCGGTGTCGCCGATGGAGATCAGTATGGGTGGCACTCCCTTGGCCCGCAGGGGGTGCGGCGGGTAGGCGGGGTTCTTGCCTACGCCCAGGCAGCGGGCCACTTGGAAGCGGCCCTGGATCCAGCCGATCCGCGGCGCCGCCTTGCGCAGGCGCGACTCGATGCCCAGGAACTCGCGGTAGCCGGGTACGCGCGGGATGTAGTCATGGCACAGCATCAGCCCCGTGGTGTAGCCGGGACCTGACCCATCGGACTGAGGCACCAGGGCCGCGAGCGCCGACGCGTCGCCGCCGGCCGCTTGGCGCAGCGCGGTGGCCAGCGCGGGCCACATCGGCGGGGTGAGCGCGGTCTTGACCGCGAGCAGGAACTCGCGCTCATTCACGGTACGGTGCCCGGCCGGCAAGGGAGCACGGCGGACACGGGCCAGCAGGTCGTCGTAGACCTCGATCGCGTCGTCGTCGCCGAGCGCACACCCTTCGGCGCACCAGTCGCGGAAGCGGCCGAGCTGGCGTTCCTGGGTGAGGGCGTTGTCCATCAGCCAACGCTCCAGCGACGGCCTGGTGTGGTCGGCGACACCGTCAAGTACCATCCGCCCGACCTTGGCGGGGAACAGCTCCATGTAGGCCTGAGCGTAGGCAGTGCCGTAGGAGTTGCCGAAGTAGCGCAGTTTGTCCTCGCCGAGCGCCTTGCGCAGCGCCTCGATGTCGTGGGCCACCTGCCAGGAGGTCAGACCGGCGTAGGCGGCACCCATGACCTGGCGGCACGAGGCGTCGTAGGCGGCCGACGCCCTGGCATGCTCGTTCCAGTACTTCTCGCCGGTGTTCAGCACCAGTCCATAGATGCCGGGCCCCCTGACCGGGCATTGCACGAGCGCGGGGCTGTCCTTGTCGCCCAGACCCCTGGGCTCGATGATGACCACGTCGAACCAGGTGGTCAGCTCTGACACCACCCCCGGCTGGTCTCGTACCCCTTGGATACTGGAGCCGGATCCGGCGTTGACCACCAGGGAACCGAGTCGGCGAGCGGGATCGCGGGCGGCCATCCGGGCCAGGTCCACCTCGGTGCGTGGACCGTCGGGACGGTTCCAGTCGACCGGTACGTCCAGCTTGGCGCACTCCATGCCGTCGCCGCAGTCTCGCCAGGTCAGGGCCTGTGCTGGGGGCGAGGGCGCGGCCGCCGTCGTGGCGGCCACGGCGAGGGCGGTGAGCGCTCTGGTGAGGGGTCCCATGGTACGAAGGCGTTCTGCCGAACGGGCCATGATGGGGTCACCGACGCTGGCTATTGCTGGATGATGGCCGGACGACGCTCGCGCAGCGCGTGGTCTGGGCGGCATGCTCTGGGGGGTGGTCATGGCGCCCATCCTGCGGGCTCGGCCCGGCTCCGGTATGGGCTGAAAGCAGGATTTACAGTGCTGTTGATCGTACTTTCGGCCAGGCTTGGCAGCCCGGGAGGTGGGCGGTGCCGTCTCCCGACTCGTTGTCAGAGCATGTCGGGCTCCTGGTTTCGCGTGACAAGCGTGACAAGCACGTCAGCGCGTCGTCGGTGACTACTTGTTGAGTCCGAGTTCGCCCACGCGCAGCCCGGCCTGGAATCGAGAGTCGGCCTCCAGCTTCGTCATCAGTTCCGCGACCCGTCTCCGATAAGTGCGTAGTGAGAGGCCGAGCTTTCTGGCCGCGGTCTCGTCGGTGTGTCCGGCACCGAGGGCGCGAAGGACCATCAGGCTGTCCGCGTCGAGGTGGGGTACGTCTCCACTGAGATAGGCGACCAGGTCGGTGGAGGTCTCCCAGGCCGCTTGGAAGAGGGCGTACACGCCGCCGACCAGTGCGGGGGAGGTGGTTACCGTGAACTCGCGGAGGCCCGGCGCGCCACGGCCGGCGAGAATCATCACCCGCCGATCGATGATGATCGTCTCGTACGGGAGCTGTGCCGAGCTGATCCGAACTTGGGCACCCTCCGCCATGACCTGGCGGAGGTGCAGCCTTGCCGCCTCGTCGACCAGAGCGGTCGGGCTGAGGAGCTTGTTCACCGCGAAGCCGGCGTCGCCGACCGCACGTACCCGCTCGCCGATCGCCTGTCGCGCCGCGGGCTGGGACCACGTGTTGAGGTCACGTGCAGCGCACACGAACTCGTGCTGAGCGCCGGTGAACAGATGACCGGCCCGGGCGACGAGTTCCGCGTCGCCGCGGACGGTGACGACCTGATCAGCAGTCACCCGTTCACCCTCCCCGTCATCGTGGCAGCTTTCTGCCATCGCGTTGGCCACTGTACATACACGAGGAAGGCTGATCGACATGACGACGGACGACACAAACCCAAGTTCAGCGGCTCTCTCGGAGAGATTCCTTCTTGGCGGAACCCTCCCCATCCACCGGCTTGGTTTCGGAGCCATGCGGCTCGCGGCCGGCAGTTTCCTGGGGCCCGCACGCTCCCCGGAGACCGGCATCGCGGTGCTTCGCCGCGCGGTCGAACTGGGCGTCAACCACATTGACACGGCGTGGTTCTACCGAAGGGGCGGGACGGTGGCCAATGAGCTCATCCGAACGGCGCTCGCTCCGTACGGAGACGACTTGGTGATCGCGACGAAGGTCGGGCCGTTGTTCGACAGCGATGGGGTACCGGGCGGTCAGGCCAGGCCGGACCAGCTCCGGAGCCTGGTGGAGGACAACCTGCGCAGTCTTGGCGTGGACCGGCTCGATCTCGTCTATCTGCGGGTGGGGGGTCTGACCGACCCTGGAGGTGAGTCGATCGCCGCCCGGTTCGAGGCCCTCGCCAGGCTGCGAGAGGAAGGGCTCATCCAGCATCTGGGCGTCAGCAACGTCGACGCCGTTCAGTTGGCCGAGGCACAGGCGATCACCACGGTAGCGGCCGTACAGAACAGTTTTCACGTGCAGGACCAGGGTGACGCCGAGCTTCTGACACAGTGCGAGAAAGCCGGGATCGCCTTCGTGCCGTTCTTTCCTCTCGGTGGCGGCCATCGCCCGATCGACGCGACGCGGATGGCGCAAGTCATGGCTCGTCACGAGGCAACCGCCGCGCAGGTGGCACTCGCCTGGCTACTGGCGAGATCACCCACACTGCTCGCCATCCCCGGCACCGGTTCCCTCGACCACCTGGAGGAGAACATGGGGGCAAGCCGTATCCGCCTGCCCCCTCAAGACCTCGCCTCTCTCGGCTCTTCGGCATCGTGATCCTCTACGGCGCCGAGCCCGGACGCCCTGGAGGTGTTCACCGTCGGCCCGTCCGTGCGCGCCGAAGCCGAGCAGCCGGGTGGGAGTGCCGGGCTTTCCTGGCCGCTTGGCGATGGGGATGGGCTTCTCAGCGACCGGGCGGTTCAGGCGGATCAGGGCGACATCGTTCTTGTTGGACTGGCCCTGCTTGTATCCCGGGTGGGTGATCACCTGCGCGATGGTGCGGACCGTGCCGATCAGCGAGGCCCCGCACACGCCGGTGAACTCAAGGGTGAGAGTCAGGGGCGTGCAGCGAGCCTCAGGGACCAACCGGGGTGATGCCGGATGGGCGATGACGGGTGCATTCCGCACACTGCTGATCATGAGTGATCATGCGGTCCTCCTTGAGGGAGTGACCAGGACATACGGAAAAGGTGCTACCGAGGTGGCGGCGCTGCGACAGGTCAGCGTCGGGTTCTCGCGGGGCAGTTTCACCGCCGTGATGGGACCGTCGGGGTCGGGGAAGAGCACGCTGCTGCAGTGCGCGTCGGGGCTGGACCGGCCGGATTCGGGGGCGGTTCGTGTCGCCGGGCGGGACATCACGGGCTTAGGGGAGAAAGACCTGGCGGTGCTGCGCCGCGATCAGGTCGGCGTCGTCTTCCAGGCATTCAACCTGGTGCCGTCGCTGACCGCCTGGCAGAACGTGATCCTGCCCAGCCGATTGGCCCGGCGGCGGTCGGACCCGGCGCGGGTGCGGGAGTTGCTGCATCGGGTCGGCTTGGCCGGGCGGGAGGGGCATCGCCCGGCGCAGTTGTCCGGTGGCCAGCAGCAGCGGGTGGCAATCGCCCGTGCCCTGCTGGGCAGGCCGGAGGTGCTGTTCGCCGACGAGCCGACGGGGGCGTTGGACAGCCGTACCGGGCACGAGGTGCTGGCGTTGCTGCGGGAGGCGGTTGATGAGTTCGGTCAGACGGTGGTGATGGTCACGCATGATTCCGAGGCGGCGGCCCAGGCGGACAGCGTGCTGTTCCTGACCGACGGGCGGATCGTCGACGTCCTGGACAGGCCCTCGGCCGACCAGATCGGCATGCGGTTGGGCGGTCGGCGGTGACACTCGTGCTTGCCTGGAACAACGTTCGGACCAATCGGATGGGCTTCGCCGCTTCGTTCGCGGCGGTGATCTTCGCTGTGACGCTGGTCGGCGGGAGCGGGCTCGTAGTCGTGGCCGCGAGCGCGCGCGATGAGTTGAACGGCGTCATGGGGCTGCTGGTGCTGTCGGCCGTGGTGTCAGGGTTCGTGTCCGTCTTCGTGGTCGCGGGCACGCTGAGCCTGCACGTGTTGCGGCAGCGCAGGACATGGGGGCTGCTGCGGTCGGTCGGCATGACGCCGCGGCAGGTGAGCCGGCTCATCATGGCGGAGGCGCTGGTGGTGGCCGTGCTGGCGAGCGTGGCGGGCTGCCTGCTGGCCGTGCCGTACGCAGCTTTGATGGCGGCGTTCATGCGGATGACCGGATTGGCGCCTGCGGGTGTCCCGGTGGAGGCCACGACAGGGCCGTTCGTTCTGGCTTTGGTGGTGGGGGTGGCGGTGACGCTGCTGGCGGCCCGGGTCGCGACGCGCAAGGCGGTCGGTGTGGGGCCGCTGGAGGTGTTGCGGGACAGCGCGGCACAGCGGCGGTTGCTGCCTTGGCCCAGGGCGGTCGTCGGGGTGGCGGCGCTGGCGGGCGGGGGCGAGCTGTTGTTCCTGGTGCCGCAGCAGGTGAAGGCGTCGGTTGTGGCGCCGATGGCGCTGGGGGCGACGATGGCGCTCTGCGTGGGCGCGTCCGCGTTGGGTCCTGTCGTGTTGCGTGGGATGGGGTGGCTGCTCGGGGCCGTAGTGGCGTGGCTCGATCCGGGTGCCGGGATGCTGGCCAGGTCTTCCTTGGTCACCCAGCCGCGGCGGGCGATGGCGGCGGCCTCTCCGGTGATGTTGACCGTGGCGCTGGCGTGCACCTTCTTGTTCGCCGTGGCGACCACCGACGTGGCGGCGGGCGTCATCCGTACCGGGCCGTCGGCGTGGGTGGCCCCGATGCTGGTGGGATCGACGGTGGTCTACACCGTGATCTCCGTGCTCAACTCGACGGCCATGACGATGGGCGAGCGGGCCGAGGAGATCCGGCTGCTGCGCACCGTGGGGACCAAGCCCCGACAGCTCACCAGGATGGTGTGCTGGGAGATGTTGATCGTTACGTGCACCGGAACGCTGCTCGGAACGGGCATCGCCGCCGCCTCACTCACCGCGCTCGGCAGGGCCACAACCGGCGAGCCGTGGTTCGCCTACTCGCTGCCGCAGTACGCCGGGCTGGTGCTGGTCTGCGTCGTGAGCGGACTGGCCGGAGGACTGGTCGCCACGAGAAGGGCACGGCGCGGGTCGCTCCTGCTCGATGGCTGACTACGAAGGGCGCGGTGGTGCAGATGCGTCCGGTCACGCCCGATATGCCTTGTCAGCCCGCGAACGTCACCGTTCCGTACTGGTACTGGGTCTTGCCGTTCTCGTCGCCGCTGTGGTTGCGCCCCGTCATGACCTGGTTGAAACCGGCCTGCGTGGTGTGGCCGCTCTCCGTGTAGGAACCCGTCCACGTCCGGTTGCTGATGCGGACCTGCTGCCCTTGCCAGTAAAGAGCCCCGGTCTTGTACTCGGTGGCGCCGTTCTCGTCACCGTAGTGCCGGCGTCCGACGATCGCCTGGTCGAGCGGCGTGGAGAAGTTCGACCTGCTCTCCTTCGCATAGCCGAACCACTCGCCGGTGAACACGTCCACCCGCACGCCGTCGACGAGGATCCAACTGCACTGGTAAGTGGTGTTGGCGTTCTCGTCCCCGTTGTGCGACCGCCCGGTCATGACCTGGCCCGTCGGGCAGGTGAACTCGCTCCCCGACTCCTTCACGGTTCCGCTGTAGACGTACTCGACCTTGATCGTCGCCGCCGAGGCAGGGACCGGGATGTTCAGCGCCGCGACGGCGGCGACCGCCAGCGCGACGGACGCGACCTTCTTCATATCGTCCTCATTTCCGGGGTCAGGCGTCGATGGTCACGTAGGCGTGCTGGTAGCGGGTGTTGCCGTTCTCGTCCCCGGAGTGCGCACGACCGATCAGGACCCGCTGGGTGTCGGTCTGGTAGTTGTGGTTGCTCTCCTTGAGGTTGCCGGTCCACACGGGATCGATCACCCGCACCGTCTGCCCCCGCCAGGACAGGGAGGCGGAGCGGTACCAGGTCCAGCCGTTCTCGTCGAAGATGTGCTGGCGCCCGACGAGCGCCTGGTTCGGCGGGGAGGAGTAGCTGGAGTTGCTCTCCTTGTAGCGGAGGCTCCAGTCACCGATGCTCACCTGCACCTGCTCGTCGTTGACGAAAATCCAACTACAGGTGTACGTCGTGTCGGCGTTCTCGTCCCCGTGGTGCGACCGCCCCGTGAGCACCTGGTTGGTGGGGCAGACGAACCAGGAGGCGGACTCCTTCTGGGTCTCGGAGTAGGCCGGTACGACCCTGATCGTCACGGCCGCCGCAGACGCGGCCGGTGCGGGCGAGACCACAGCCAGGGCCGCCGCCGAAGCGGCCACCATCGCGGCGTGTACTGCCTTGCTGTACGTTCTCATCTTCTTTGATTCCTTTCTGCGGGCGAATTCGTCCAGAAAGGACGGCGCAGCGCAGGCCAAAGTATGAGTCGCGCACAGCGGAGAAGGCGTCCCCCTGGCGGGTGATCGACCATCCGCCCGCTTGCGGATGGGCATCAGGGGGCAGCCGGAAGGACGAGCAGGACGCCCAGGACGAGCTTGAGCCCTCCCACCCAGGTGGCCGGCTGATGGTGGGTGGAGGAAGAGCCCACGGCTCCGCCGATCGCCAGCATGATGGCGCCCAGCGCCGACAGCCCTACCACCCAGCCGAGGGCGAACAGCAGTCCGTTGAGACGTCCTCGCGGCGTGGCCAGGACAAGGATGATCGCGACGATGGGAAGGGGACTGACGCGACGCCGGCCGCCAGACCGAGTACGTCACCGAGAGCTTCACCCATGGCGGCCTCCGTGTGCCGGTCAGGGATGATCTGGCCGACAGGGCGCCACCCTCCCTGCCAAAATAGACAGAGGTAGCAAATAGGTACAAAACTCTGCGCTGAGGGTGGGGAAGGAGACATCCCTTCGTGGGAGCAAGTGAACAGGATCCGCAGATCCCTGACCCCCAGGTACGCGAGCGAGCCGCCGCCCGCCGCTACACCGCCGCCTACAAGGCCGGGATCCTGGAGGAGTACGAGCGGCTCGACAAGGCCGGCAAGGGCGCGTTGATGCGTCGCGAGGGCTTGTACTCCTCGCTGATCTCCAGCTGGCGAACGGCCCGTGACCATGGCGCGGCCGAGGCGCTGGCCCGCCCGGTCGGCCGGCCGAAGGCCGACCCGCGGGACAAGCAGATCGACGCGCTGCAGGCGGAGGTCGAGCGGCTGCGCGCCGAACTCGGCAAGACCCGCCAGGTGATCGAGGTGCAGGGAAAGCTCTTCGCGCTGCTGGATCAGCTCGCCACCAGCAGCCAGACGCCTCCGGGTCGGGGCGAGCAATGACCGAGATCATCCAGGCCGCCCAGGCCGAGGCGATCACCGAACTTCTGCCGTTGCTCGGCCGCCGCCATGCGTGTGCGGCGGCCGGGGTATCGCAGGCAACCTGGTACCGCAAGAACCGCCGGAGTCCCGCCCTGGTCCGTCCGGTCACGCCGCGCAAGCCGCACCCGTCCACGCTGTCGAAGGCCGAGCGCGACCACGTCCGCGCACTGCTGAACGAGCGCTTCGCCGACGCCTCCCCGGCGACGGCGTACTTCTCCCTACTGGATGAGGGCGTCTATCTGGCGTCGGAATCGACGATGTACCGGATCCTGCGCGAGCACGGCGAGGTCGGTCGGGATCGGCGCCGCCAGGCCACCCATCCGCCCAAGACCATCCCGGAACTGTTCGCCGATGCCCCCAACGTCGTGTGGGCCTGGGACATCACCAAACTCCGCGGCCCGGACAAGGGTGTCTGGTACTCGCTCTATACGATCATCGACCTGTTCAGCCGCTACGTCGTCGGCTGGATGATCGCCCCCCGCGAGTCCGCCGACCTGGCCAGACACCTCATCCGGCAGACCGCGCGCAAGCACCACATCGACGAAGGCACCCTCACCCTGCACGCCGACCGCGGCAGCTCGATGAAATCCAAGACCGTCGCCGAACTCCTCATCGACCTGGGCGTGGCCAAGTCCCACTCCCGGCCCAAGACCAGCAACGACAACCCGCACGTGGAGGCGAGCTTCAAGACCCTCAAGTACTGCCCCGACTTCCCCGGCCGATTCGGCTCCATCGAAGACGCCCGCGCCTTCTGCCGGGACTTCTACACCTGGTACAACCACCAGCACTACCACTCCGGGATCGGCTACCACCACCCGGTCGACGTCCACTACGGCCGCGCGGCAGCCATCCGCGACCAGCGCGCCGCCGTCCTGGCCACCGCCCAAGCCACTCACCCCGAGCGCTTCGCCAGCGGCGGCACCCCCACCCCGCCCGCCCTGCCCGGCCCTGCCTGGATCAACAAGCCCAAGAACGAGGACCAGAAGGACACCGCAGAGAAGCCGACACAGAATTAGCTCAACTCAACTGCCTCGATCAAATTGACAGGTTCCGCCAGGACCTGACCCGCTGACCTACCAAGTGCGCGCCGATCTTCCATGGTTCGGAGTCGCGGATGCCAAGGGAAGACGCGTTGTAGCTACCCGGATCCTCCACGACATAAGTACACAGTGTTGTGCGCCACTTCCTCAGGGGCGATGATCAGCTACTGCACGTCGAGAAGGGAAGCCGTCATGGGACATGTGCTGGTGACCGGGGCTACCGGAGGGATAGGGATAGCCCTGGTCAGCGCGCTCGTAGAGGCTGGGCATCGGGTGACTGCAGTGGGGCGCGACGTCGGGCGGCTGGATGTCCGGGGCATCGAGGCGGACCTGGCTGAACCAGGAGCGCTGGCCGCTGCCATGGAAGCGCTGGAGGACGCAGGGGAACTGGGGGATGTGCAGGCGCTGGTGCATTGCGCAGGAATCTCCCCCGTAAAAACCGTCGCCGAGGCCGACCCCGAGACATGGCGGCGGACGCTGGCGGTGAATGTGGCTTCCGCCGCCGAGCTGGTACGGCTGACGCTGCCGGCGTTGCGACGATCCAGGGGTCACGTGATCTTCGTCAACGCCTCGCCCGGGATGACCGGTGTCCCCCGCTGGTCGGCATTCGTCGCCAGCAAGGCGGCGCTGCGGGAGCTGGCCGATTCGCCGCGCGAGGAGGAGGCCGTCCATGGGATACGCGTCACCACGGTCTATCCCGCGGCGACGGCGACCGAATTGCTGGGCGAGGTCAGGCATGCCTTCGGACGCCCGTACGATCCCGACTTGTGCATCCGGCCGCAGACGCTGGCAGCGATGATCGTCTGGGTACTGAGCGCACCAGCTGACGCCTACGCCTGTGAGCTGTCCGTACTGCCGTCGCCGCGCTGAGCCTCTTGCCGGCGCAGGCCGCAGCCTCGCACCAAGTCGTGTCACAGGTGCGATAGGTCGCGTCTCTGGCCGAGGTACCAGTTGCTCGTCTGGTTCACCTCGATGGTGGTTCTCAGTACTTCGGGACCGGTGGAGATGGTCTCCGCCAGGACCTCGCCCCGAGGAGAGATGATCATGCTGGGGCAGTGCTGGAGGGGCTCGGCGGCGTTGCAGGCCAGGACGAACCGCTGGTTTTCGGCCGCTCGGCTGATCAGGTGGCTGCGCCATACACCAGGGGGCTCGGTGGGATTGGCCGCGTGGGTGAGGTAGACCAGCACCTCGGCGCCGGCGTCGACCAGGCGCCGCCACTGCTCGGGGAAGCGGATCTCGCGGCAGATCTGTACGCCCACTGTGACCGTCCCGGCTCGGGTGGAGATGCTCAGCGGAGCCAACCGATTCCCCGGGTGCAGGCGGTCTCGTTCGTTCACCGCCAGGTTGACCTTGCGGTAGTCCCATCGCTCGGCGTTGGGGCCGAAGTAGAGCGCGGCGTTCCACCATGCGCCCTGCTCCCAGATCAGCGATCCACAGAACACATGCACGCCGTACCGGCGGGCGAGATCGGCCACGTAGCCGGCCGCCTGGTCCACCACTTCGGCGCGGGAGCGGTCTTCGAGCGGCGTCAGGTCCGTCCCATACCCAGACAGCGCCCCTTCGGGAAAAAGGATGAGGTCATCGGCCTGTGTCTGGGTGAGTACCTCGCGGATGCGCTGCAGGTTATCCTCGACGGCCCAGCCGACGGGGATCTGTGCGACCACGACCGACAGCAATCGTGAGGGTTCTCTCCCAGGGGATGCGTGCGTCACATGCCGAACAATACGGCCGGTTCCAGGTCCAGCCGGGCCGCCGGGACCTGATCGGGCGGGGGAGGTTGAGTGTCCAGTTGCCGAACCGCCGTCAGGCTGCCAACTGCCAGCAGCTCTTCAGGTTCAGTACCGATCACGGATACCGGTACGGAGCCAGCGCCGGGTTAGCCTCAGCCAACCGTCTTCCCCCCAGACGGAAGGTGTCATTGGCATGAGTCACAGGCCCTGGGCTGCGATCGTGGCACTGGCCGCGATCCTCGCGACCTCGTTACCGGCCGCGGCAGCCGTACCCCAGCAGCAGGAAACCACAGCTCTGGCCCAGCAGCAGGCCGACCCGGTCACCCCAGCCGGCGAGCAGCAGGCGGCCGACCTCACGCTGCGCTACGGCGCGGCGGGACGGCAGTGGTCGACCGAGATCCGGCGACCGGGCTCCAGCTACGTCAAGGTCCATTTCGCCGCTCTCAAGCTCGCCCCCGGCGACTACGTCACCGTCGCCGCCCCCGACCGCCGTGAGATCCACACCTACTACGGCGACCCCACGCTCGGCGCCAACACCCGCGGTTCCGGGCACACCATCCACGGCACGCAGGGCTTCGCCGCCCTGTCGATCGACGGCGACACGGCCGTGATCACACTGCACGCCACCGGCCCGCGCTCCGCCTCACGGCTCACGCGGCAGGGCTACGGCGCGGTCATCGACCGCTACTACCGCGGCTTCACCAGCGACGAAGCCGCAGCGCGCACCCCCCGGGGCTTCTCCGTCTGCGGCACCGACGCCCGCCGCGACGTCGTCTGCTACCGCGACAGCCACCCCACCGAGTACGCCAGGGGCAACGCGGTCGCCCGCCAGCTCCTCGACGGCCTGGGCCATTGCACCGCCTGGCGGGTCGGCAACACCAACCGCATGCTGACCAACAACCACTGCATGGAGAACGCCGCCGACCTGGCCGCCAGCGAGTTCCAATTCGACTACCAGTGCGCCACCTGCGGGGGAAACAACCCGGGGGCCGGCACCAAAGTGAGCGGCGCGCAGTTCCTCAAGACCAGCGCCCTCGCCGCCCTCGACTACACCCTCTTCAGCGTCAACAACTTCGCCGCCATCCAGCAGTACGGCACGCTCTACCTTGACCCGCGGCCACCCGTCGCCGGTGAGCGGATCTACATCCCCGGCCACGGCGACACGCTGCCCAAGCGGCTGTCGCTGTTCGAGGACACCCAGGGCGGCGCCACCTGCAAGATCGACGTGGTGTCGTCCGGCGTCAACACCGGCTACCGCTGCGACACCTCAGGCGGCAACTCCGGCTCGCCTGTGCTGGCCGCCTCCAGCCACAAGGTGATCGCCCTGCACCACCTCGGTGGATGCCCGAACTGGGGCACCAGGATCACCGAGGTCTACAACGAGATCTCCAGCATGATCGACAACAACCCGCCCACCGGGGGCGACGACTTCGTGCTGGCCCCGTCTCCAGGCTCCGCCACCGTCGAGCCCGGCCAGTCGACCGCCTCGACGGTGTCCAGTACGGTGACGAGCGGGAACACGCAGCAGGTCACCCTCACGGCGTCCGGCCTGCCGACGGGCGTCACCGCGTCCTTCGCACCCCAGGTCATCCAGGCCGGCGCGTCCTCGACGCTGACTCTCTCGACCACCGCGCAGACCGCGGCGGGCACTCACACGATCACCATCTCGGGCACGGGAGCATCGGTGACCCGTACCGCGACCTTCGCCCTGACCGTCGGCGGCGGCCCTCCGCAGGGGTGCTCAGGCTTCGAGACCACCAAGACCGGGTCGCTGACCAGCGGCGCCAGCCAGTACCAGCCCGACGGCCAGTACTACCAGACCACCACGACCGGCCCCCACCGCGCCTGCCTGGACGGCCCGACAGGCACCGACTACGACCTGTACCTGCAGAAGTGGAACGGCTCCAGCTGGGCGGCCGTCGCCCAGGGCGCCACCGCGGGTCCCGACGAGACGCTCACCTACACCGGCACCGCCGGGTACTACCGATACCGCGTCCACGCCTATCAGGGCAGCGGCGCCTACACCCTCGGCTACGACGCTCCCTGACCGATCCGAGGCACGGTGACGGATCGGCCGGGCTAATCGCACGGAAGATCGACAAGAGCCTATAACGCTCAAGGCCCAGGCCGGGATCATGCTCCCGGCCTGGGCCTTACCGTGTGGAGCGGGTGACGGAACCGAACCCGCGCTGTCAGCTTGGGAATCGGCTGCTGGTATTGGTGGGCTGAGCTGGGAAAACGCCCGTGTAGACGGGGCGTGATTCCCTGCCTGTTCTGTGCACGTGATCAAGATCAGAGCGCATGGAGCGGGCAAGCTGGGAACCGTCGTACTCCACCCGACCAAGGTCCTGGCCTGCGATCGGCGCATCCCGTGAGTGCCCCCTGGCTGATGGCATGGTCGACCCGCTTGCCTCATTCGGCTAACCGGCCAGGAGATCGATCTGTTCCGCTTGGTCGTCTCCCACGGAGATGGTGAACCGAACACCCATCGCCCTGCCGATCCGGTCAAGCATTTCCAGCGTCGGTACTCCACCGCCCAACTCAATACGCGACAGAGCCGGCTGGGAGATCTCTGCCCGCCTGGCGACCTCGGCCTGAGTCAGATTCCTCGCCACACGAACCTCGCGAAGCCTGTCTCCCAGATTCATGTCGCGGACGGCTCGCGTGTACTCGGGGTGCTCTTCGGCCTCGGCATTCAGAAGCCGCTTGGCCTTCAGGGTCTTCCACGTACTGTGTCCAGCCATCACAACCTCCTGTCGAACACGTGGGTGACGGTCATGTCATGTTCAAGCTGGCAGGTCTTCTTCGCCTTGACCGCGCGCTCCACGTCATCATGCTGTGGCCCGTTGCGGATCTTGGCAAACACCGCGAGTAGAACGATCGCTCTGCCCCCAGGCCGCCAGAACGTGATTCGCCAGGACCGTTCCCCGAGGGGCAACCTCAACTCGCTAACACCATCACGCAGACTCTTGACGTGATCACCGTCCGGCAGGCCACCCCTCTCCACGAGAGACCGGTCCACCTTCGCCATCACACGCTGGAACTGCCCGAACGGCAACTCCGCCAACCATGCCTCCACCTCGGGCTCCAACGCGATCTCGAACATACCCTTGATGGTATATATCTTTGATGGTAAGTCGGCGTGAACGAGAAAACCAGCCCAGACTCAAAAACGGTCAAGGTCCGGCTCTGGATGAGAGCCCTGGGTCGGGCCTTCGCTACTGGAGCGGGTGACGGTCGGCTTGGGGGTAGATAACTGATCTTGCCGCGCTTAACTGGGCGAAAAGGGGGTCACGTCCACGGAGTGTCGATCTTCGCGTGATCCTGTTTTTAGGTTAAGTGGGGTGCAGGTCAGGGCGGGGCGAATGACCGTGAGTATCCGTGAATGACCTCGGCTGTCCCTCCGTTCTGGCACGGATCTGGCGTGTGGATCATGCTGGCTTCAGGTGTTAACCGTCCCTCCAGATGTCCACGCCGGTGGTCGAGCCCTTGGCATGAGTTTCGGCGCGACGGATCCCTGTCCTGCTGTCTGGGAGCCCGGTGGCTGCGCCGCTTTGACCTCGCCCCAGGAAAATGGTCCAGGCTAGGAGCGTGAACGACGCGGCTCTCTTGCTGCCTGGCGAGTTCGGTGCTGCTCGATCAGATGGCATAGGGACCGCCAGCTCAATCCGCGGGCCAGCCGCTCCGGAGGAGGCCGCCCCACCAAGGTCCGCGATCCACCGCGGCGGGTCGAGCGACGGTCGCTCTGACCCGCGAGCTGAGAGCCTGATCCAGGGACGACCACCGGGTTGTAAGCGGTTCGGCCGCGGAGTACCGTGTGACTTGTTGACCATGTTTCACATTGGGTCAAAAAGTCAATAAGGAGGACGCGGTGGCGCTGGGACGACCAAAGCAGGATCTCAATCGGGCGGATCGGATTCTCGATGCCGCGGCCGACCTGCTCGTGCGCCTCGGCTATCGGAAGGTCACGATCGAGGACATCGCCCAGCAGGTCGGGATCGGCAAAGGCACTGTCTACCTGCACTGGCGTACCAAGCAACAGCTCTTCGAAGCGCTGATCCTGCGCGAGGCCATCATCTACGTCGACAGGCTCGTGGACGGGCTGCGCGGGGACCCGGCCATGGTGTTGCCGCACCGCCTGATGGCCGCGTCGTTCCTGATCATCCACGACCGGCCCGTACTGCGGGAAATGTTCACCGGCGACGCGAAACAACTGCAGGCAGTGCTGGCCGACAGCGCCATACGCGGTCACGACCTGTTCGCAACCGCCAGGTTCTTCGACCTGCTGACCCGCCACGGACTACTCCGTGACGACGTTCCGAACCTGGCGTACGCACTCACGGCGGTCCACAGCGGCTTCCATCTCCTCGACAACCTGGATCCGGCCGCCGCGCTGGACGTGCGGGCAAGGGCCGACTCGCTCGCCCACATCATCATGACCGCCTTCGAACCGGCAGAGCGGCCGAGTCCGCAGGTGCTGACCGCGGCGGCCTCGGAAATCATGGCCGTCCTCGAGGACGTGATCCCGCCCTACCGCGAATGGATCTACGGCCACCAACGCACGTCGGAGCCGACCTGATCAACATCGGCGACCCAGCTGATACCGATCCAAGGGGGAAGATCGACATGACAGACCCGGCGGCGCCGCTGCCGCTCGAACGCCCCAACCACTTCGACCCGCCCGCGGCACTGGCGCGGCTACGCGCGAGCGATCCCGTCAGCCCGCTGGCCTACCCCGACGGCCACACGGGATGGCTGGTGACCGGCCACGCCCTCGTCCGCGCGGTCCTGGCCGACTCCCGCTTCAGCTCCCGGGCCGAGCTCAACCACTTCCCGATCCCCCGGGCGAGCGCCCCCGCGACGCTCCAGCCGGCGCCGCCCGGCATCTTCACCCGGATGGACCCGCCCGACCACACCCGCTACCGGCACCTGCTCACCGGGCAGTTCACCGTACGCCGCATGCGCGAGCTCACCACGCGCATCGAGCAGATCACCACCGAGCACCTGGACGCCATGGACCGACACGGCCCGCCCGTGGACCTGGTTGAGGCGTACGCGATGCCGATCCCCGCGCTGGTGATCTGCGAGCTGCTCGGAGTGCCTTCCACCGATCGCGAGCGCTTCCAGCGGCATTCGGCGGAACTGATGCGCCTGGACAACACCCCGCAGGAGAGGATCACCGCCTACACCGCGCTGCAGGAGTTCATGCACGCGCTGGTGACGGCCAAGCGCGCCGAGCCAACCGACGACATGCTCAGTGGCCTGACCGCCGCCGACATCACCGACGAGGAACTCACCAACATCGGCTTCATGCTGCTGGGAGCCGGGTTCGAGACCACCGCCAACATGCTCGCCCTGGGCACCTTCGCCCTGCTGTGCCACCCCGACCAGCTCGCCTTTCTCCGCGCCGACCCGAGCTCCATCGACCACACGGTCGAGGAACTGCTGCGTTACCTGAGCGTCGTCCCCTACACGACCCGGACGGCACTTGAGGACGTCGAGCTGGACGGGCGTGTGGTCAAGGCCGGCGAGACGGTGACCGTCTCGATATCGGCGGCCGACCGCGACCCGCACCGGTTCACCGATCCCGACGTCCTCGACCTGCGTCGGCAGACCGGTGGACATCTGGCCTTCGGCCACGGCATCCACCAGTGCCTGGGCCAGCAGCTCGCACGCGTCGAGATGCGGGTCGGATATCCGGCGCTGTTCAACCGGTTCCCCACCCTTCGACTGGACGTCGCTCCCGAAGAGGTCCCATTGCGCACCGACATGCTCATCTACGGCGTGCACCGGCTCCCCGTCACCTGGGACGCGGCATAGATGGTTCACCTTCAGGAAGGTTCGAACGACATGGGAGTCACCCTTCCGGAGTTCACCGGCAGGGAGATCCTGCTCACCCGAGAGCCCGAGGTCGCTCGGTTCCCGACGGCCCTGCGCCTGTTCACCCAGTTGTCGTCACACAGCACGGCCTGGTCCCGCAAAGGAGTCACGGTCCTGCAGTACCGCTTCTAACCCAACGGCACGCCCGCCTCCGGGAAGGCCGTAGCCGCAGGTGATCCTGGGCACCTGCGGCAACGGCTGGTTCTATTCGCCGCAGAACTCCGCCGTGGCTGCCTCGATGAGCCAGTTGACCGGATGCTCGGTCTTGTCCTTGGCCCAGTCGCCGTTCATGTTGATCGCGAGTGAGTGCTTGCCGTCGCGGGACGACATCGCGTAGGTGTACGAGCCGTTGAACATTCCGCCGGTGCTGTGCACGGTCACGCCGCACGTCAGTTTCAGGTCGTGGACCCCCGTCCCGTACTTGGTGTTCGGCAGCCACTGCTCTGCCGGAAGGGCGTCGGCGGTGGAGATGGTCGTCCACATCTCCTTGTGCTGCTTGGGCGGCAGGAACGTGCCGGCCGCCAGGGCACGGGTGAGCTTGTTCAGGTCCGGGAGCGTGGAAACCATCCCACCAGCGGCGCCGGCGGTGGCCGCGTTGTTCTCGGTGACGTCGTAGATCTTGGCGTTCGGGTCCTCCAGCCACGCCCAGAGCTTGGAGTAGTGCCGGGGATGCGGCCCGTGGATCCTCATGTCGTTCCGCTCCGGCATGTAGGTCCCGGTGAGGCCGAGCGGCTTGGCGATCTGCTCTTTGATCAGGGTGGCGTAGCTCTTGCCGGTCGCCTTCTCGGCGATCATGGCGAGAAGGAAGTAGTTGACGTTGCTGTAGATGAACCTCTCGTTCGGCTTGTACGGCTTGAGCTCCATGCCGTGCTTCACGACCTTCTCGAGCGGGTACCAGTCGAACCTGCGCGGATACCACGCGGGGCTGCTGATCATATCGGCCAAGGGCTGGGTCAGGTATGGATTGCGCAGCCCACTCCGCTGGTTGAGCAGCAGCCTGACGCTGATCTTGCTGCCGTCGTTCCCGTTGCCCTTGACCACGTTCGGCAGCCACTTCTCGACCGTGTCGTCGAGACTCAGTTTCCCGGCGGCCTCCAACCGCAGGATCAAGGCGCCCGTGAACGTCTTGGTGGCGCTGCCGACGCGGACCCGCTCGTTGATGGCACGCTCGCGCCCGGTCTTGAGGTCGGAGACCCCGGCCTTGCCGATCCAGCGCTGCTCGCCGTCGCGGACCTCGGCGATCATCCCGGGGATGCCGTGTTCTTCCACGACCCGGTCCATGATTCGCTGGACCGCGGCGTGGTCTTCCCCGGTCCCCGCCGGAGACGCGGCGTGGGCGGCCGAGACATTCCCGGCCATGACGGCCGTGGCCGCGGCCACGGCCAGTCCGGTGCGGACGGTTCGTCGTACATAAGCGCGCATGGACATCGCTTCCTTGAGCAGATGGTGTTCAGTACGCCCAAACGATGTCCGCCGCCACTTTTAACGATCTTATAGCGCCCTTATATGCGCAACTTTCCGCCTGTCAGCGCTTCGCGTTCGTAGAAGGCTTCGAGACGGGCGTTGGCTGCCCCGCCTCGTCCCAGCGCTTGACTCGACGGCGATACCGCACGTACTGGCATGAGCTGCGCTCACGCAAGTGACGGCTGGACCGAAAGCAGGGTAGGAAACGACCGGAATCCCGATTCGCGTCCCCTGGTGAGATGACACAAGATCACCCGTGTGACGGACGCTCGGCCGCCTGCCGATCACTTAGCTTGCTCGATGCGACGGGGCGCAACCGGTGCTCCGTACGGGAAAGAAAGGTGGTGGGGATACGCATGGGCAAGACGCGTACCACCCTCGACGACATCGCGGCTCTCGGTCCCGAGCTGGACGAGGGGCAGCTTCTCCAGGTGAGCGGCGGCGCCAAGAGCCAGGTCATCGTGATCCACAATGGCCACACGCACACCTCTGGCGACAGCAACTAGTTCGCTGTGGGGGCGCGACCGCATCGCGCCCCCGTCCGGAGACCCACCGATGATCCTCGTTCTGACTTCTGACGGAGATGAGCACGCCAACCGGGTTGTGAAACCGCTCATAGCCGCGGGCGCGGACGTCGTCGTCTTCGATCCCGCCTTCTTCCCGACCGACGCCACCCTCGCGATCAGCCACTCCGGGGACGGTTCGACCGGCCGGATGCTCGGCCGCGGTGGCCGGCGCTTCGACCTCGACGACTTGACCGCGCTCTGGTATCGCCGGCCGCTGGCCCCGGTCGCGCATCCGCAGGTCGCCGCCCGCGACTATGTGGAGGAGGAGTGCCGCGTCATGGCCGAGAGCCTCTGGGACAGCCTCGGCTGCCTCACGGTTCCCGCCTCCCGGCCGGTCATCGACCGTGCGGCGCGCAAGCCGTACCAGCTCGAACTGGCCCGGCGGCTGGGCTTCGAGCTCCCCGCGACGCTGGTCACGACCGATCCCGAGAGCTTTCTCGACTTCTACGACCGGCACGAGGGCCGTGTGATCACCAAGCCCGTGCACGGCAACCAGCTGGAGGAGGACGGAGAGCGGTTCGGCCGGTTCGCGGCTCCCGTCACTCCCATGGACGTCGCGTACGCGGACGCGCTGCGCTTCTGCCCGGTCATCGTCCAGGCGTATGTGCCCAAACGGGTCGAGGTGCGGGTGACCGTGGTCGGGAGGGAGGTCTTCGCCGCGGAGATCCATTCGCAGGTGAGCAACCACACGAGGTACGACTGGCGGCACTACGACCCGGGCGCGACGCCCATCCGGGCACACGACCTGCCTCCGGAGATCTCTCGGCGGTGCCGGGAACTGGTCGAGCGGCTCGGGCTGGCCTACGGCGCGATCGACCTGATCCTCACACCGGACGGCCGCCACGTCTTCCTCGAGATCAATCCGAACGGCCAGTTCCTCTGGATCGAGGACGCGGCCGGACTGCCCATCAGCGCGGCGATCGGCGAACTGCTCATGAGCGGAGTCAAGTGATGGCGGACGGGCGGATGCTCGCCCAGGCGGTCGACCTGCTCAGCGCCGGTACGGCCGAGCGTGACCTGGACGGGTTCAGGGCGGAGCACCCGTGGGCTCGGATACGGCTGGTCGGCCAGCGTGAGGAGTACGACGGATCGCTCCAGCACGCCCTGCTCATCAAGGAGCGCGACGGCGCCACGATCTCCCTCTCGTGGTGTCCCGACCGGGCGCTGCCCTGGCCGCTGCGCGGCGTACACCGGGCCGGTGAGCACCTGCTGCTCCGAGTCAACGGTGTCGAAACCCCTGTGGCCAGGGCGATCGCCTGCCTGGACTTCATCTGGGACGAGTCCCGGCTGGCCGACCGCCTCATCACCGACAGCCTGGTACGCGAGGCGCTGGAGGAGGCACCGGAACCGCTCGCCGACACCGAGATCCAGGAGGCGATGGACGCGTTCCGCCGGGCACGCGGGCTGCTGACCGGCGGCGCGGTCCGGGCGTGGATGGACCGCAACCACATCTCCCACCACGAGCTGGAGGAACTGGTCGTCCTCGAGGCCTCCGTGGCCCGGCTCCGCTCGCGGGTGGCCGCCGGACGGGTCGAGGACTGGTTCACCGAGCACGGTCACGAGCTCGACGTCGCCCGCGTCGCGCGGGTCGAGTTCACCGCCGCCGGGCCGCGCGTGCTCGACGCCGACGGGTTCCTCGCCTCCGTGGAGCGGGCGTTCGCGGACGGTACGGCCCGGCCGGGTGAGGTGTTCGCCACGTTGCGCAGAGGAGAGCTGAGCCCGGAGACGGCCGGCCAGGTCTTCGCAGCCGCGCCGGGGACGGTCATCGGCCCTTTCGAGACGGAGCGCGGTCACCTGCTGATGAAGGTGCTGGCGGTGCAGCCCGCCGTTCTCGACGACGCCGTACGTGACCTCGTCGAACGCCGGATCTTCGCCGAATGGGTCGAGCGGCGCAGGAGCACGGCCAAGATCGAGTGGTTCTGGGGAACTGCGGACAGAACGGCCGGCACATGACGGGGCTCCCGTACCGGGAGAAAGCGGTTCACCACCACATGGCCGCCCGGCGGCGCGTCGAACGGCCGTACCGGATCTCCAAGAGGCTCCTGATCAGCCTGTGGGTGTATGTGGGGCTGCTCGCGCTGTCGATGGCGGTAATCGTGCTGCTCGGCATCCTGCCGGCGCTCGGAGCGGGGCGATGAGGCGCGGGCGGGTGCCGGTGATCAGGCAGAGCGCGATGGCCGACTGCGGCGCGGCCTGCCTGGCGATGGTTCTCGGGCATCACGGACGCCGCACGACCGTGCGCGAGGTCGGCGAGCACGTCCAGGTGTCGCGGGACGGGCTGACCGCGTTCGCGATCGCGGAGGCCGCCAGGTCGTACGGCCTGCGCGCCAAGGCCTTCTCGCTCACCCCCCGGCAACTCGGCGCGGTACCCGGGCCCTTCATCGTGCACTGGGAGTTCAACCACTTCCTGGTCGTCGAGCGGTGGCGCCCCGACGGCGTCGAAGTCGTCGATCCCGCCTCCGGGCGGCGCAGGCTCACACCGCAGGAGTTCGACGTCGGGTTCACCGGGGTCGTCCTGGCCTTCGAACCCGGTCCCGAGTTCAGCGTCCATGGCCCTGAGCGCCGCCCGTGGCGCCGGGACCTGGTGCGCGCCCTCCTGGTCCGCCACCGCGGCCTGCTGCTCCAGGCGTTGTTCGCGTCCCTGCTGCTGCAAGGGGTCGCCCTCGTCCTCCCCCTGCTCTCCGGGCTCGTCGTCGACGAGGTCCTTCCCGGAGAGAATCGGTACCTGCTGCGGATCCTCATCGTGGGACTCGGCTTCGTGGTGCTCACCCAGGCGATCCTCACCTGCCTTCGTACGGCCGTGCTGCTCGTGTTGCGGGCGCGGGCGGACACCCAGTTCACGGCGGGGGTGATCAGACACCTGTTCACGCTGCCCTACCGGTTCTTCACCCTCCGGGGGACGAGCGACCTGGTCATGAGCACGCAGAGCGCGGCCAGCCTGCGGGCCATGCTGTCCGGCCAGGTGCTCTCCGCGCTGCTCGACGGCCCGATGGCCGCGGTCCTCATGACCCTGGTCCTGCTGGGTGATCCAGTGCTCGGAGGATGCCTGCTCGCCGTGGCGGCCGTCCAGGTCGCGCTGCTGCTGGCCACCCGGCGGCGGATCGCCGACCTCACCGGGCGCGGGCTGACCGCCGCCGCCACGACCCAGGGCCGGCTCATCGAGTCCATCGGGGGCATCGAGACGATCAAGGCGTCCAGCGCCGAATGGCGTGCGATGGAGCGGTGGTCCGGGATGTTCACCGCCCAGATGAACGCCGACATGCGCCTGGGCCTGACCCGCGGGATCCTGGACGCGGTCCTGTCGGGGATCAGGATTCTCGGTCCCGCGCTGCTGCTGCTCGTGGGCGCGTCACGGGTGCTCGACGGCGAGCTGAGCCTGGGGACGATGCTCGCGCTCAACGCGCTGGCCATGTCCACCCTCACTCCGCTGACCTCGTTGCTGGCCAGCCTGCAGGAGCTCCAGGAGGCCGGGGCTCATTTCGAGCGGTTGGCCGACATCGTCGAGGCCGAGCCCGAGCGGAGCGGCGGGAAGAGGCCGCACCTGCGCGGGGAGGTGGTGCTGCGGGACGTCGGATTCCGCTTCGACCCGCGCTCCCCGTGGACGGTCAGGAACGTGTCCCTCGCGGTCGGGCCGGGGCAGAAGATCGCCCTGGTGGGCAGCTCCGGTTCGGGCAAGAGCACGCTGGGGCGGATCCTGCTGGGCCTGTACCAGCCGGTCGAGGGCGAGGTCCGGTACGACGGAACGCCCGCCTGGGACATCGACTCGCGCTGGTTGCGCAGCCGCTTCGGCGTGGTCACCCAGGACCCCCACCTCTTCACCGGGACCATCAGGGACAACATCGGCCTGGCCGTACCCGACGCCTCACTGGAGCAGGTCGTGCTGGCGGCCAGGCTGGCCTGTGTCCACGACGACATCATGGCCATGCCCATGGGATACGAGACGATGCTCACCGAGGGCAGCGGTCTCTCCGGCGGCCAGCGGCAGCGGATCGCACTCGCCCGGGCGCTGTTACCCCAGCCCCGGGTCCTGCTGCTCGACGAGGCGACCAGCCATCTCGACACCGCCACCGAGGCGGCGATCGAGCGGAACCTCGCCTGGCTGACCCAGACCCGCATCGTGATCGCCCACCGGCTGAGCACCGTGCGCGACGCCGACCAGATCCTCGTCATCGAGGCGGGCCGGGTCACCGAGCGCGGCACCCACGACGAGCTGATGCGGTTCGGCGGCCGGTACGCCGCCCTCACCGAACGGCAGTCCGTCCGCTGACCACAAGCAGGACCGCCGCATCTGCGTCCTCCAAGCCAAACGAGCCGTCGCGCCGGTGGAGCGCCCCACTGGACGAACGACCTTGACCGGCGCGTAGAGACCAGGTCGCCGAGAAGCTCGCAAGCGGCAGGGCCCTGCTGGCTGCCGATGAAGCAGGAGGATGAGAGGTAGGATAGAGAGTATGAGCGAGCCCACCGGCAAGTATTCGATCACTATGCCGCGCGACATCGCGGAGGCCGCCCGGATCCGGAGCGGCCCTTCTGGCCTGTCTGCCTACGTCGCCGCCGCCGTCGCCCGACAGATCGAGCGCGACAACCTCAACGAGCTCATCCAGGTCGCCGAGGCCGAGCACGGAGCCATCACCGACGACGAGGTCCAGGCACTGCGCGACCAGCTTCACCAGGCCCGGCAGGGACAGGCCCGCAGTGGAGCGGGCGCCGCGTGACACGTTCTCCCGCCACCCCCGGCGGTACCCTCGTCCTCGACAGCGAGGGAGTGGCCAAGGCCGTTCAGCGCGACCGGGCGGTCACCGCATGGCTCGCTCTCGCCCGCGCCGACGACCTCCGCGTCATCACCTCCGCCGCCACGCTCGTCGAGGTGGTCCACCCCCGCATCAACCGGCCGGCCCTGGAGTGGACGCTGTCCCGTCTTATCATCGAACCGGTCACCGAACCGATCGCCCGCCACGCCGCCACGCTCCTGTCCGACGCCGGCCTGCACGGGCACAAGTACGCCATCGATGCCATGCTCAGCGCCACCGCCCTCGCTGCACCCGGCCCCGTCACAGTCCTCACCTCCGACCCCGAGGACCTCGCCGCCCTATGCCGCGAACGCGTCATCGTCATCAAGGTCTGAACTGTGCGATATGGGCTGTCCTTCCACGGTCTGAGGACACAGGCAACATGCTCGCCACCGGAATCGGGCGCGGGGCTCAAGAACCTCACCGCACACATGGGACACGACACCGTACGGGCCACCATGATCTCGGCTCTGGTCGACGAGTCCGTGCGTGACCGTGATTGACCCCTCGTCACCCTGGCCAATGTCCCGTACCAGAGTCGTGACCTTGGAGGCTCGTGGTCGGTACGCTGATCGTCATGGGAGCTGGTGAGGCATCTCTGCGGCTGGTGGACGTAACGTCGGCGTTAGAAGCGACTCTGACCGCCCTGAGGGCTGTGGGGGCCGACCTGATATACCGCGTGGGTGGCACAAGTGCCGCTCTGCTGCAAGGTGTTCATCTTCCTGTCGGAGATGTTGACCTCTTACTGGCTCGACGGGAGGACGTGGACGCGGTCGCTGCCGCCCTTTCGTCCTTCCCCTGTCTGTATGCGGCATCTTGGCTCCCCCAGAGTTCGCAGTACTTCGCTAGTACGAGGTGAACGGGGTCCATTTAGAGATCAGCACGGTTGAGCAGGAGACCGACTCCGATGAGATGGAGTGCGTTGGCCGTGGCCCGTGGCAGCACTACGTCTTGATCACGTGTGGCTCGCATCGTGTTCCTGTGGTTCGCCTGGAACTACGGTTGGCCACAGAACTCTTGCGTGATCGGCCCGATCGATACGAACCGCTCCTCGACCACATGGCGGCACATGGGTTCGATGCTGATCTTCTGGACAGGGCTATGACTGCTCGCGCTCTTTCGACGGAACGACAGCGCTTGGTTCACGACCGCCTCGCCCATTCCCCTCCCCGCTCCCAATAACTGCCAAGGATCGGCGACGGCGTGGTGATCGACACCGCCTGGTTCAGAGGGAACCATCCGCCGTACGCCTCGGTGGAGGCGACCAGCGTCGAGGGGGCGCCGTCACCGGCCGAACTGGAGCGGGCGACCTGGGAGACGATCGTGGCGAAGACCGCGATCAAGGGCGACACCGAGAACCCGTTCGAGGTGGCCGACCGGCGGCGCTGGACGCATGTCCGGCTGAGCATCCACCCCGACGGCGGCTTGGCCAGGCTCCGGGTACATGGCGAGCTGGCTGCCGGCGCCCACCGCGTGGCGGTGCTCCGCTGGCTCGATCTGCTTCCCATCGAGCACGCCGTACAGGTTCTCGGCGAGGCCGGCGTCCCCCCGGAGACGGCCGAAGCCCTCCTCCGCCGACGACCGTTCGCCGACGGCGGCGCGCTGCCTTCGACGGTGCTCTCCACCTTGCTGGGACGCTCAGGTTCGGGGATCAGGCCGCGCCGTTCGTGGTAACGCAGGAGCAAAGACCTGCGGTCGAGAAACCACAGCGCCGTCCCCGAGGACGAAGCGTTTTCATGGACATGTCCCGGCGGTACGAGCGAAAGCGCGGTCCCGGCACCCCGCCAGGCGCCGGGACCGCTACGGGATGGCGGTCAGGAACGCGTGATCTTCACGTCGTCCACGCCCGCCTCGATCAGGCTGGCCGTACCCGCGTCGGCTGTCTCGATCAGCAGCCGGATGGTCTGTCCGGCGTAGGAGGACAGGTTGATCGTCGCGGGCTGCCAGGCGCCGGCCCGGTTGGCGGCCGAGCCGAGCTGCTGCAGCACGACCGTGTTCGTCGCGCCGGACACGACCCGCACGCGGAAGTAGTCGGCGCTGTTCGCGTTGTTGAGATGCGCCAGGTACCACGACAGGGTCAGGGTGAGCGTCCCGGACGGTAGCACGATCTCCGGCGAGCGGACGCTCGTGACGCCGCCGTCGACGTCGTAGGTGCCCGCCGAGCTGCCGGCCAGGCGGCCGGTCACCAGGTCGTTGACGCCGCTGACGGTGGTGCCGAGCTGCAGGCCGACGCCGGAGCTCGTGGCGGCCGGGTCACCCCGCTCCCAGGCGCCGGAGGTGGCGGTGTCGGTGCCGGAGGCGTTCGTGGTCCAGCCCAGGGCGGTCTCGAACGTGTCGTTGAAGACCACGTTGCTGACCGTGCCCACGTTCAGGGTGAACGGGGCCGTGCGGTCCACCGAGGTGCCGTCACCGGTGACGATGACGTTGTAGGTGGCGCTGGGGGTGCCCGCCGGGACCGTGATGGTCAGCGTGGAGGAACCGCCCGAGGTCACGCTCGGCGGGTTGAACGCCGCCGAGCCGCCCGGAGGCAGGCCGGAGGCCGCGAAGGTCACCGTCTGCGCGGGCGGCGTGGTCGTCGCCGTGCTCACGGTCGTGGTCGCCTGCTGACCCGGCTGTACGGTCGCCGACGTCGGGTTCAGGGTCATCGAGAAGTCGGGACCCGCCGAGCACGAGGCCGGCTCGCCCGTGGCGGCCGGCACGCTCACGGCCAGCCATGCGGCCTTGACGGCGTTGTACTCGGCGCAGGAGCCGGGGAACAGCTGGATCGCGGCCTCCAGCGACGCCTTGCGGGCCAGCGAGTGGGTCCACGTCGCCGTCTTGCGCAGCAGCGTGCCCATGAAGATCTGGCCGGCCTTACGCGGGCCCAGCCCGGTCAGGGTGGTGGAGTTGCAGGTCGGGCTGACCGGCTGGCCGTTGGTCGGGTTGGTGCCCTCGGCCAGCAGGTAGAACCAGTGGTTCTGGACGCCGGCGGCCGCGTGGACTTCCATGTTCGGCACCGAGGCGGAGAAGCAGTTCGGGTTGCCGGAGATCAGCGACGGCTGGTGCATGTAGCGGATCGGGCCGCTGCCCACCAGGTTGACCTCTTCGCCCACGCTGTAGTCCGGCGGGTCGAGGTTGGCGGGCTCGTTGGCGAACCACTCCGTGAGCGCGCCGAAGATGTCGCCTGTCGACTCGTTCAGGCCGCCCTTCTCGTTGCTGCCGGTCGAGCCGCCGGGGGTGGTCTGGAAGATGGCGTGGCCGTACTCGTGCGCCACGACGTCGATCGGGGTGACCTGGCGCTGGCTGTCCTGGGAGCGGCCGAAGTTAGTGAAGCTGCCGTTCCAGTACGCGTTGACGTCGCTGAGGCCGACACGGGCGGGGAAGCCGCCGCCGGTGCCGTTGATGCCGTCACGGCCCAGCCAGGAGCTGAGCATGTCCCATTCCTTGCCCGCCGCGAACAGCGCGTCCACGCAGGCGGTCTCCAGGTCCGTACCGGAGCCGTTGCCCCAGTTGTCGTCGGTGCCGGTGAACGCCGTGCCGTTCTGGCCTCCGCATCGGATGCCCGTACGGACCGGGTCCGTCATCGAGAAGCTGTTGTTCGAGCCTGAGGTGCCGATGGTGACCGGGTTGCCGTTGTAGTAGCTGTTGCCCGTGCCGGCCATCACCTCGTCGGACTTCTCGATGACCTGGCCGCTGAGGGCGTCGACGAACACGTGCAGCTTCGTCTCGCGGCCCTTGTCGGCGCCGACGACCCGGACCTCGTACGCCAGGCGTCCTGCGCCCTCGGCGAAGACGCTGAGCTGCGGCGCGGAGACCGAGGAGACCTCGGGAACCAGGGCGCGCGCGATGCCGGCCGCCTGGTCGGCGCTGATGGACGGCTTCGTCCCGACGTCCAGCGGCTGGGTCTGCGCGACGGACGTACTCAGCACACCGCCCGCGGAGTTGGTCACGACGACGAAGTCGCCGCCGCGCACCGGCAGGCCGGCGTGGGTACGGGTGTAGGAGACGTAGTTGAGGCCGCCCTGGCCCGCGGTCAAGCCCTGGCGGACGAAGTCGTCCTTGGGCGAGGCACGCAGAACGCCGGGCTCGGACTCCACCAGGCGATCGGCCGCCTGGACGGCCGCGGTGGCGGGGTCCGGGGGTGCGGCGGTCTGTGCGGCCTGGGCGGTCTGTCCCGAGGCGATCGAGCCCGACATCGCCACGAGCACGCTGGTGGTGCTCGCGACGAGCGCTAACGCGACTTTGCGTTTCACGCAGTGCTCCTTCTGGGCAGGCGGCCGCGACTGGGGATACGTCGGCCGCCGGGGGGTGTACGAGATCTCCCCAGAGATCTCAGGCGTCGCTCCGCGGTGATCAGGAAGGGAGGAAGACGGAGCTTCCTGCATCTGACATGAGATCTAATGAGCCGTCAATATATGGGGAAATATTTGGAAATTTAGAGACAACAGATGATGTATCGGTCCAAAAAGGTTTCGTGGGGGCTGAGCAGGGACTTCTTGTTTGGGGCGCTACGGCCCGAAATCCGTTACGGCCTTTCCTTCACGACCGTTTCTGGACTCGCAAAGTATTCGCACACACGCCACCCCCAAGGGGCGCGGGATTTTACCCGCTGGCTGTCTCGAAAGCGACCTCTGCCCGCCGAGCCTCCGCGGCAATCGGTTACGGACAAGGAGGGGGCAGGCCAAGTACGGGAGAATGGGGCGGTGAGGTGCTAGGCCACCGGTCAGGAGCCTTCAAGGGGCTCCTGCGGTTGCCGCAGCCTCATATGTGCCTGACCTGGTAAATGGCGGCGCTCGCCGGGCAAGTGGCTGGTGATCAGAGCGACCAGGGCGGCGACTTTGTCAGCTTCGGTGCTCGATCTCTGTAGTTGTGTTTCCGAAAGTAGGCGGCACGCTAACAACGCGATTGGCGGCAATACAGTCTGAATGCCACGCATAGTGCAGGAACAGATTCGCCAGGACGGGAGCAGGGGCGAAGCGTTCTCGGCTGGTGGGACCTACGCGGGCTCGACCAGGCTTGTTGCGAGGCACTCCAGCGGGCGCCGTCGCCACCGCGTGGGATCGGCTGGGTCGCGTACGCCGTTCTGCAGCAGGTCGACCCAGGTACGCGCGAGCGTGCGATCCAGCGCTGTCCCATCACGGATGTCCAGGTCGCCGAAAGTCTGCAGGATGTGGTTGCGCAGGTCGCGCTGATAGTCGTGTCGGGTCCGCTCTTCTATGCCGGACAGGCTGGACACGTAGTCGAACAGGATCGGCTCGGCCTGCGCTTCGGTGATCGGCTCCGGTGTGAGCGGGGCCCATCCGTAGCCGCGGATCCATCTCTCGGGCCAGTGGTGCCCACACGCTTCCACGGCCAGCTTGAAGGTCACCGCGAGAGCCTTCTGATCGAAGGTCTCCGACTGCCACTCGCCGTCCCGACTGCCGCCCAGGCGCCACTGGACTCGATAGGTCTTGGTCCTTCCGTCCTTACGGACGCGGGTCTCGATACGTGCCACGCGGCAAGTTTCAGCCGGTCAGAGACTCAGCCAAAGGGAATCCGAGAGATCGTTCACGGTCGCGTGAGCCCACGGTGAGCCCTTGAAGATCGAGATTCCAGGAAGCGATCAAGGGATTACCTGGTCGGGGCAGTGATGCATATAGAGCGGGTGACGGGAATCGAACCCGCGCTGTCAGCTTGGGAAGCCTCTAACGATCTTGGTGTCTGGGCTGGGGGAACGCTGACCTGCGGGGGAGTGTTTCGAGGACCCGCGATGCCCCGTGAGTCCCCCTTGATCACCCTCCTGACGGGCACGCGACGGGCACGGGGAGCGCCTGGCGTCACCCCGATGCCCAGGGGGCTGAGGAACGAAGTCCCAGACCTTCGATCGCCCCCATGCACTTAGGCCGACCACCGCAGGGCGATCGTGAGGGTGGTATGCGTGCGGTGGCAGCATGAAGGAGCCCAACCGCATCGGCAGGTCGGATCCTGCCCCTCCTGATCGGTTCCACTTGGACCAACGTGCTTGACTGGTCCGCCTGGCACGGCGGTGAACTGCAACCTCACCCGGAGGCGTCAGCCGTCGTAGTCCTCGAACTCCCAATATCCGATCCGGCCGATCTTCTCGGCGAGTTCGCTCCATGTCGGAGCCTCCAGCACTGTTACCCGGTTGCTCAGCCACTTGGTCACTTCCGCGGGACGCAGCTCGGGCACGAAGAGCCAGTGGCGGCCTACGAGAAAGGGGTGATGTTGCAGTTGATCGGCGAGGGCCGATGGAGTGCAAACGGTGACGTGGAACCGTTCCTCGCCCGGTTCCCCCTGCGGGCCGGCGTATATCTCCAGCAGCTCACAAGCATGGGTAGGGTCGTCGAGACTCCGCCCGAGTTCAAGGTCGGGCCATCGGAAGGCGTCCACTCGCGCTCTCACCGCTCAATGATCGCGCAAGGGAGCGAAGTCATAGGCGCGCTTGTCAGCTTGGGAACTGCATCGATCGCGGCTTGACAGGGTACTGAGCTGCGCGGGAAGCCGGTCCCGAGCGACCGTGGTTGCCCCCTTAATGGCCCGCTAATGGCCCGACGATCAGCTCACGACCTGGGGGTTCCTCGCGATACGCGTGCACTCCGCCCCCTGATCATCCCATCTTCCGTCGGCCCGCTCGGCTTGTCCCGGGGCGATGGCGGGCAGGGTGATCAGGTTTCCACCTCAGCTATCGACGGCCTTCGTGTCCGTGTCGAGATCATCCCGGAGCCGAGTGTCCCCGCCGGAGGCATGATTGTCCTTTCGCCGTTCGGCGACTACGCAAACGAGAGCTCCGAGCATCATCCCGAATCCCACCTTCACGGTGATATCGAGGGTTTCATCGCTGGCGGCGAAGGAACCACCGAAGAAGGCAGACGAACCGGCCAGGGTGAGAAGAAACAAGGCCACGCCAGTACCCAGGAATCTGTTTCGGAAGGTCGTAAGTGCGGCGCCAGGGTTCATGAGGGCGCGCCATATGGCGTTGCCGAGAGCGGCCAGAGGGAGAACGACGAGAAGCACGTCGTAGAAGGTCATCACGGCGGCTGATCGTAGGGCAATGGTGCGGGAAAACGGAATAGCGTGTGAAGACAGGTGGCGCATCCCCGATCGCGGCCCGAGTGGCGGACCGCGCGCGAGAACGGCCCCCAGGCAGCACGCGCAGCGTGCGGGCCGCAAGCTCGGGCCGCGTGGCGGCGCGGAGTGCCGCCCTTGATACCTATGCCAAGCCCGGTGACGAGACGTTCGTGCTCCTCGGCGCCAAGGGGGCCATTCTGCGGCGGCCGTCCTTCACGCGGATCTGGGCCAAGGCGCTCAAGGACGCCGACCTTCCGGGCCCCTCCCTGTCAAAATGGATAGAGGTAGCAAACAGGCATAAAACTCTGTGCTGAGGGTGGGGAAGGAGTCATCCCTTCGTGGGAGCAAGTGA
>NZ_JBEYZF010000051.1:0-31881 GCF_040645915.1 Nonomuraea sp. NPDC046570
CACCCGCAGGCCAGAGCAGGCCACCACCCGCCCCATAAGCCGCAAAACCCGCCACCCCGTCGCAGCGCCCCGCTCACCGTCGGCTTCGCCATGCCAAACGGCCGGATCTCACTCCCCCACCAGCGGCCTGACACCACCCGGGCCTTCCCAGACGCCGACTCCGCAGTTCCCGAACCAGGACGAACCCGATTCGGAAACCCCTGAAACAACAAGATCCCGTCTGATCTCAACGATCAGACGGGATCCCGTCAACTTCAGTCCAGCCGTTTCAAGAACGGCCCTGAGTGGAGATGAGGGGATTCGAACCCCTGACCCCTTCGATGCGAACGAAGTGCGCTACCGGACTGCGCTACATCCCCAAGGACTCGACCAGGTTAGCAAACTTCGGGAGGTCCTCGCGCCACCATTGGCCCCGTGATCAATCCCCCACCGCCCGCCGGGGAGGTTCCGCGTACTGGTCGAAAAGCGCGTCCCCCTGCCGGGCGGTGAACTCGATGATCTCCGCCTCCGCCTGCTGGGCCGCCAGCAGCTCGGCCTGTCGCCGCGCCCGCAGCCGCCGGAGCCGTTCCGCGCGGGCCTCACGGGCCCGCTGGCGGCGTTCGCGGTCCACCCTGACGGCGATTCGCAGCACGGACAGATGGGCCAGCAGAAGCACGCACGAGGGCGCGATCCCCCACCACGGGATCACCTTGACGGCCGCGGTGATGACGGAGGCGAGGATGAGCAGTGTGCAGAAGAACAGCAGCCGCCGGCGGCGGGCTACGATGATCGCGCGGCGCCTGGCGTGGAACTGCCGGGCGTCCATGGTGGGCGCCGGCGTCGCGAGCTGCTCCGAATCCGTGTCATGATGATCTTCTTCGATCGGTGCGCGCGGGGCGACGGGCAGCGGGCCGGTCAGCTCGTAGGTCTCCTCGAGCTCGGCCAGGTTGTTACGATCCCTGCGCAACCACATGGGTACGAGGACGCACAGCCACATCACCACGATGGCGAGATAGAGCAAAACGCTGCTCACGGCCACCTCCGGGCAGCATGAAGACGCCTAAGGACTCTTGGCGTCTTCGATGTGCTCACGTCACGCACCGTAAGACCGCGTGTCACTAATTGACGAGCATTCGGTGCGGTGTGTCGCGAGATCGTCAAACCTCTTCTACCGGAGAGCCACCGCGAGCGGCGGATTCCCTCGCGCGACGCCACTGCGCGAGCAGCCCCCGAGGGACGTCCTCGACGGTCAACGCGTAGCAGATGTGGTCGCGCCAGGCTCCGTCGATGTGAAGCTGACGACGCCGGATTCCTTCTTCCCTGAATCCGAGCTTCTCAACCACTCTTCTGCTGGCGTGATTTTCGGGGCGGATGTTCGCCTCGACGCGGTGCAGCCCGGCGGTGAAGAAGCAGTGGTCGACGGCCATGGCCAGGGCGGTGGGGACGATGCCCCGCCCGGCGAGCGCGCCGTCGATCCAGTAGCCGACGAGGGCGGAGCGGGAGGAGCCCCAGACGATGGCGCCGACGGTGAGCTGCCCGGCGAAGCGGCCTTCGTAGGTGAGCACCCACGGCAGCGACAGTCCCTGCCTGGCCTCCCGGCGCAGGGTGCCGATCATCGAGAGGTAGGGGCCGAGCCCGGTCTTGAACAGCGGGGTCTCGGGATTGCTCGGCTCCCACGGGCGCAGCCAGTCGGCGTTGCGCAACCTGGTGTCGCGCCACACCCGCACGTCGCTCAGCCGCAGCGGCCGCAGGCCCACCGGCCCCTCGCTGAGGGTCGCCGGCCAGCCACGTAGTCGATCCACAGTCTCATCATCCCCCGAAGAAGCGTGAACTCGCCACGGCTCAACGCGGGTGATCACCGCCCCTGATCTGGTCGAGCGCGTGCGCGAGGACCGGAGCGAGTACGGCGAGGCCGTCCCGGACGCCTCCGGACGACCCGGGAAGGTTGACGATCAGCGTCTCCCCCGCCTGCCCCGCGAGCCCCCGAGACAGGATGGAAGTGGGCACTTTGTCCCGATTAACCTGTCTGATCGCCTCGGCGATGCCGGGAACCTCCCGCTCGATCACCCGAGCGGTCATCTCGGGCGTGAGGTCCTGCGGGGTGAGCCCGGTGCCCCCGGTGGTGACGATCACCTGGTAGCCGGCGGCGACGCCGTCCCGCAGCGCGTCTTCGACGGGCTGCCCGTCTGGGACGACGACGGGACCGTCGACCGTACAGCCTGCCTCGGTGAGCAGTTCCACCAGGAGCGGGCCCGACCTGTCGGCGTAGACGCCCGCCGAGGCGCGGTTGGAGACGGTGACGGCCAAGGCGCGGATCACGGCCGCCGCCAGACGCCGGTCTTGCCGCCGGTCTTCTCCTCCACGCGTACGTCGGTGATCACAGCGGCCGGGTCGACGGCCTTCACCATGTCGATGAGGGCGAGCGCGGCCACGGTGACGGCGGTCAGCGCCTCCATCTCGACGCCGGTGCGGTCGGCGGTCTTGACCACGCAGGTGATGTCCACGCCGGTGTCCACCACGTCGAGCAGCACCTTCACGCCGTGCAGCGCGATCGGGTGGCAGAGCGGGATCAGGTCGGGGGTGCGCTTGGCCCCCATGATGCCAGCGATCCGCGCCACGCCCAGCGCGTCGCCCTTGGGCACCTCGCCGGACCTCAGCAGCTCGATCACTGCCAGGGAGACCAGGACGCGGCCGGTGGCGGTGGCCGTACGGACGGAGGTCTCCTTGGCGGAGACGTCGACCATGCGGGCCGCGCCGGACTCGTCGAGATGGGTGAATTCGGAGCTCATATCCTGATCACCTGCACAGGCGTGCCCGAGGGCACTTCGGTCACGGTTTCGGGGACGACGATGAGGCAGTTGGCGGCGGCGAGCGCGGCGAGCTGGTGGGAGCCCTGGCGGTGGACGGGCGTCACGGTGCCGTCGTCGTTCAGCACGCCCCGCAGGAAGGAGCGCTTGCCCTCCGGAGAGCGCAGGGCGCCGACGACGTAGGCGGTCGACGTCTCGGGCGGGCCCGAGGGCAGGCCGCGCATCTTGCGCAGCGCGGGCCGGACGAACAGCATGAACGAGACGTAGGAGGAGACCGGATTGCCGGGCAGGGCGAAGATCGGCACCTGGTCCTCGCCCACGACGCCGAAGCCCTGGGGCATGCCCGGCTGCATCGCGACCTTCTCGAAGGTGACGGTGCCGAGCGGGGAGAGGGCCTCCTTGACCGGCTCGTAGGCGCCCATGGACACGCCGCCGCTGGTGATCACCACGTCGGCGCGGACGAGCTGCGCGTCGAGCTGGTCGAGGAAGACGGCCGGGTCGTCGGCCACGGTGCCGGCGCGGAAGCCGTCGCCGCCGGCCTCGCGGACGGCGGCCGTCAGCGTGTAGCTGTTGGAGTCCCAGATCTGCCCGGGGCCCAGCGGGGTGCCGGGCTCGACCAGCTCGGCCCCTGTGGACAGGACGACGACACGGGGCTTGGGGCGTACCCAGACGCGGCGGCGGCCGACGCCCGCGATGATGCCGAGCTGGGCCGCGCCGATCTGCGTGCCGGACGGCAGCACGACCTGCCCGGCCTGGACGTCGTCACCCGCCCGCCGTACCGCGTTGCCCGCCGGCGCGGACCTGCTGATCGTCACCGAGGCGGTGCCGCCGTCGGTCCACTCGACGGGGACGACGGTGTCGGCGCCCGCGGGCAGCGGCGCACCGGTCATGATGCGTACGGCATGCCCCGGCCCGATGGCCCGCAGACCGTCGTCACCCGCCGCGATGTCGTCGATCACCGGCAGCGTGACCGGCACGGCGGCCACGTCGGCCGCCTGGACCGCGTAGCCGTCCATGGCGGAGTTGTCGAACGGCGGCAGCGGCACCGGCGCCACGATCTCCTCGGCCAGCGTGGTGCCCAGCGACCGCTCCAGCTCCACCTCTAGCGGCGCCAGCGTGCGTACCGTGGCCAGGATCCCGGCCAGGTGCGCATCAACTGATTTCATCAAGGAACTCCCGCAGCCACGGGACGAACTCGGGCGCCAGGTCGGGCCGGTCGGCGGCGAACTTCACCACGGTGCGCAGGTAGTCGAGCTTGTCGCCGGTGTCGTAGCGGCGCCCGCGGAACAGCACGCCGTGCACCGGCCCGCCGTCGGAGGTGCCGCGCCCGGCCAGGGTACGCAGCGCGTCGGTGAGCTGGATCTCGTTGCCGCGGCCCGGCGGGGTGTTCTCCAGCACCTCGAAGACGGCCGGGTCGATGACGTAGCGGCCGATGACCGCCCAGTTGGAGGGGGCCTCGTCGACCGGCGGCTTCTCCACCAGGTCGGTGACGCGCACCACGTCGGCCTCCTCCGTCGGCGAGATGGTGGCCACGCCGTACATCGAGACCTGCTCCTTGGGCACCTCCATCAGCGCGATCACGCTGCCGCCGTAGGTGCCGCGCACCTCGATCATGCGCTTGAGCAGCTCGTCGCGGTAGTCGATGAGGTCGTCGCCGAGCAGGCAGGCGAACGGGTGGTCGCCGACGTGCTGCTTGGCGCAGAGTACGGCGTGGCCGAGGCCGCGCGGCTCGCCCTGCCGTACATAGTGCAGGGTCGCCAGCGCGGCGGGGTCGCGTACCTGGGAGAGCCGCTCCTCGTCGCCCTTGGCCTCAAGGGCCTCCTCCAGCTCGAAGGCGCGGTCGAAGTGGTCCTCGATCGATCGCTTGTTCTTGCCGGTCACCATGAGCACGTCGAGCAGACCGGCGGAGGCGGCCTCTTCGACGACATACTGGATCGCGGGCTTGTCGACGATCGGCAACATCTCCTTGGGTGTCGCCTTGGTCGCCGGTAGGAACCGGGTGCCCAGACCCGCCGCGGGCACGACGGCTTTCGTCACAGGGTCGAAATCAGCCATGGAGTGAACCTTAATGGAGGGACCTGTGGACAAGCTGAAGCTGCGCCGGGAGCTGCTCGACGCGCGCGCCGCGATCTCAGCCGATGATCTTCGGAGGAACGCGACCGCGGTCCGGGAGACGCTGCTCGACCAGCCGTGGGTGCAGATGGCCGGGCTGGTGGCCTGCTACTGGTCGATCGGCTCCGAGCCGCACACGCACGGCCTGGTGTTCGCGCTGTGGAAGCACGGGGCGACGGTGATCCTGCCCGTCCTGCGCGAGGACAACGACCTGGACTGGGCGGTCTACGACGGCCCCGACACCCTGGCCCCGGGCCGGTTCGGCATCATGGAGCCGGTCGACACGCGGCGCGGCGTCGACACCATCCGCACGGCCGCGCTGGTGATCGTCCCCGCGCTGGCGGTGGACCGGCGGACCGGGGTACGGCTGGGCCGCGGCGGCGGCTCCTACGACCGGGTGCTGGCCCGAGTCGGCCCGAACGTGCCCACGGTCGCCCTCCTGCACGACAACGAGCTGGTCGAGGGCATCCCCACCGAGCCGCACGACCATCCGGTCCGCTGGGTGGCGTACCCCGGTGGTCTCCTCCAACCCGGACAGTAGGGAACAATGGCCCTCACGAAGAGAGGGGGCCGGATTGCAGCTGGATGTCTGGTTGCTTCTCGGGGCGGCCGTGGTCATCGCCGCCATCGCCTCGGTCCGCGTGGCGCACCGCAGCGGCCTGCCCAGCCTCCTGCTCTTCCTCGGCTTCGGCCTTCTGCTCGGCGAGGCGGGCGCCGGCATCGAGTTCGAGAACCCCGAGCTGGCCCAGCAGATCGGCCTGTGGGCGCTCGCGCTGATCCTGGCCGAAGGCGGTCTGACCACCGCGTGGAGCCATGTGCGCAAGGCGGTGCCGACCGCGCTGGCGCTGGCCACGGTCGGCGTCGCAGTGAGCATCATCGTGGTCGCGCTGGCCGTCCAGCAGCTGCTCGGGGCGGACTGGCGCACGGCGCTGATCATCGGCGCGGTGCTGGCCTCGACGGACGCCGCGGCGGTCTTCTCGGTGCTGCGGCGGCTGCCGCTGCCGAACCGCCTGGCCGGCATCCTGGAGGCCGAGTCCGGCTTCAACGACGCGCCCACGGTCATCGTCGTGATGCTGCTCAGCCGCGTGTCCCAGCCGATCCCCAGCTTCGGCGCCTTCGTCCTGGAGACGCTGCTGGAGCTGGCCATCGGCACCGCGGTCGGCCTGGCCGTCGGCCCCGTCGGCGCCTACGCGCTGCGGAAGGTCGCCCTGCCGGCCTCGGGCCTGTACCCGATCGCGGTGCTCGCGCTGACCTTCGTCGCGTACGGCGGAGCCGTCCTGCTGCACGGCTCGGGCTTCCTGGCCGTGTACCTGTCGGCGCTGATCCTGGGCAACGCCAGGCTGCCGCACCGGGCGGCCACCCGCGGTTTCGCCGAAGGCGCGGCCTGGCTGGCGCAGATCGGCCTGTTCGTCATGCTGGGCCTGCTGGCCAGCCCCGAGGACATGCCCGCGGCCATCCTCCCCGGGCTCATCGCGGGCACGGTCCTGATCCTGGTGGCCAGGCCGCTGTCGGTGACGGTCTGCGCCCTGCTGATCCGCATGACGGGCATCGACCGCATCCGCTGGCGCGAGCAGGCGTTCCTGTCCTGGGCGGGGCTGCGCGGCGCGGTGCCCATCGTGCTGGCGACGATCCCGTGGGCGGCGGACGTACCGGGCTCGAAGGGCATCTTCAACCTGGTCTTCGTCATCGTCATCGTGTTCACCGTGGTCCAGGGGCCGACGCTGCCGTTCGTCGCCCGGCTGCTCGGCGTCACCGCCGAAGGCGAGGCCCAGGACCTGGACGTGGAGTCGGCGCCGCTGGAGGAGCTCAACGCCGACCTGCTCCAGGTGAAGGTGCCGAAGGACTCACTGCTGCACGGCGTGGAGATCTTCGAGCTGCGGCTGCCGTCGGACGCGGCGGTCACGCTGATCGTGCGGGAGGGCAAATCGTTCGTCCCCGGCCCCTCAACCAGGATCAGAGCCGAGGACCAGGTGCTCGTCGTGACCACCGCCTCCTGCCGCGAACTGGTCGAACGCCGCCTGCGCGCGGTGAGCCGCCGGGGCAAGCTGGCCGGGTGGTACGGCGAGAGCGGAACGGAATGAGTTCGACCCGAGTCGCGTTCTAGCCTGGCGACTGCCGTACCATTAGCAGTCGTCTAGGTTGAGTGCCAACTGTGAAGGAGGAGCGCGTGCCCACCTACCAGTACGCCTGCAACGACTGCGGTGAGCAGCTCGAGGTCGTCCAGAAGTTCTCGGACGACGCCCTGACCGTGTGTCCTGCCTGCGAGGGCAACCTGCGTAAGGTGTTCTCCGCCGTGGGCATCGTGTTCAAGGGCTCGGGCTTCTACCGTACCGACAACCGCTCGTCGTCCGCCTCGACGACCGCGGCCACCACCCCCTCCAAGCCTGCCGAGACCAAGTCCGGCTCCGGCGAGTCCTCGACCCCCGCTCCCACTCCCGCCCCCGCGGCCGCCTCCAGCTAGACGCCGGCCCGCCCTGCGGGCCGCCTCCGGCTAGACGGGACGGTCGGCCTTGGCCCCCAGGAACTGCGGGCCCAGCCGGTCGACCAGCTCGCGCACCTCCGGGTTCGCGCCCCAGTCCTCGACCATCCTCGCCAGGCCGTCGCACCAGTGCGCCAGTTGAACACCCGCATGCCGAACAGCCGCGGCGGCAGAAGGTTATCCACAGGCCCTTCGTGCGCCTCCGGCCGCCCCGCTACTCTCGCCCCATGGTCACTAGCGCAGACATCGGAGTCATCGGCGGCTCCGGCTTCTACTCCCTGCTCGACGACGCCGAAGAGATCAAGCTCACCACGCCGTACGGCCCGCCCAGCGACGTCGTCACCGTCGGCCGCATCGGCGACCGCCCGGTGGCCTTCGTCCCCCGCCACGGCCGCGACCACCGCCACCCGCCGCACGCCATCCCCTACCGGGCCAACCTCTGGGCGCTGCGCTCACTGGGCGTGCGCCAGGTGCTCGCCCCGAGCGCCGTCGGCTCCCTGCGAGCCGAGTACGGCCCCGGCACGATCGTCGTCCCCGACCAGCTCGTCGACCGCACCTCCGGCCGGGTCCAGACGTTCTACGAGGACGGCGCCGTCCACGTGTCGTTCGCCGACCCGTACTGCCCCTCCGGCCGCGCGGTCGCCGTCGCGTCCGCCACCTCCAACGGCTGGCAGACCGTGGACGGCGGCACCCTCGTCGTCATCGAAGGCCCACGCTTCTCCACCCGGGCCGAATCCCGCTGGTTCTCCGCCAACGGCTGGACGATCGTCGGGATGACCGGCTTCCCGGAATCCGTGCTGGCCCGCGAGCTCGCCCTCTGCTACACCACGCTGTCCCTGGTCACCGACCTGGACGCCGGAGTCGAGTCCGGCGAAGGGGTGACGCACGAGGAGGTGATGGCGTTCTTCGCCGCCAACATCACCAAGATGCGCTCACTGGTGTCCGACGTGGTCGAGGCCATGCCGACGGAGCGCTCCTGTGACTGCGGCTCGGTGCTCGACGGCATCAAGCTGCCCTTCGACCTGCCCTGACGCCCATGCGCACCTGGATCATGCGGTTCGGCCGGCGGCGGCGCCTCATCGGCGCCGGGCTCGCCGCCCTGTCACTGCTGTGCGCCTACACCGTCCTGCGGCCGGGGACGGAACAGGTCCTGGTCGCCGCCCGCGACCTACGCCCAGGCCCGCTACGGCCGGGCGACCTGAGCGTCGCCGCCCTGCCACCGGGGGCGGTCCCCGACGGCGCGGTGAAGGCCGGGGCCACCGGGCGCACGCTGGCCCAGCCGATGCGGCGCGGCGAGACGCTGACCGACGTACGCCTGCTCGACCAGGCCCTGCTCGCCGCGCTGCCGTCCGGCTCGGTCGCGACGCCCGTCCGCATCGCCGACGCCGACGCCGCCCGGCTGCTGTCGCCCGGCGACACGATCGGTGTCCTGGCCGCGTGGGACGGCGGCCAGCCCGCCCATACGGTCGCCGACCGGGTGCCGGTGCTGGCGATCCCCGCCTCCGAGAGCGACCACGGGGCGCTGGTGGTGCTCGCCACCACACCCGAGCAAGCCCGGCAACTCGCCGCCGCCCAGGCCGGCGGGCGGCTGTCCATCACCATCACTCCGCCTACGTAAGGTAATCGACTCGCTACGCCTAGAGCGGGCGGCGGGGCGGGAGGAAGTGACGCATTGGTCGTGCCCGGAGTGCCTGTCGGAGATCCCTCGGGCCGTGTCACGGTGCGCGCAGTGCTGTAGCGAGGTCGCTCCTGTTCAGATGTAGACCGGCCCGTCTGACATTAGTTGGGCTGCTAGGCCCAGGTGGGGCGGCGACCCAGGTAGCGAAGGAGGGTCGCGGTGTCGTCGTTTCCGGCCTCCGAGGGCAGCGCTGCCGCGTAGGCGCCGTAGGTCCTCAAGGGTTCGACGATGGCGAGCGCGACCTCCATGAGGGGCTTGGCGAGGTCGTTGGTGAGCGGGGAGGGCTGGTCGGTGGCCATGGCGATGTCCCAGGCGTGGATCGCGGCGTCGAGGGCGCAGGCTCCCACTCCCCTTTGGGCGGGCATCGTTCCCTGCGGGAGCGGAGTGGGGACGTCCACGCCCTCTTCAACGGCCGCCCACGCTGCCGCCGAGGCGTCCAGGGCCGTCTTCAGGAAAGCGGCCGGGAGTTCGGTCAGCGTTCCCGAAGGGGCGAAAGGGTCCCAGGTGGGGAGGGGGCTGCCGGTGAGGAAGGACGCGTAGGCAAGCTGGTCGCCGACGGCGTGCTGGAGTACCTGGGCGACGGTCCAATTCGCACAGGGGGTGGGACGGGTCCAGGCGTCCTCCTCGACCTTGCCGACGACGTCACGCAGGGCCTGGTGGGAGGCGTCAAGCACGGTCCAGCCGGTCGTGATGATCTGGCTCATGGGGGTTCCCTTCGATAGGACTTCGGCCCGCCTCGTTCTACCTATAGCTTAACAGAACGGAATGATATGTTCCATTTGCTGACCTTGGCCGCTTGTCCCACGAGCGGTCTACTGGAGGGTACGGACTGGGCGATGACACCCACATCCCCAGCCTCCGCGCCGAGACCGATCGATCATGTTCATGCAGGCCTCCGAGGGCAGGCCGACCTGGCAGTGCCCCTCCCACGTCCCGACCGGTACGTGATGACGTGCAGGCCCGGATCACCGACCGCCGGGAAGCCGACTGCGCCGGATTGAGATGCAGGGGTTCGAGCATTCCGGCACGCAATGTGGCCCATCACAGGACCCGGCCTTCCGGCCGGACAGCCGGGTCCGGTTGGCGGGTACGGCCTTCGGCGAGCCCGCCCGCGCAGGCTGACCCAGGCTCTTTCCCCTTCGGGCGACGCCCTCTTTCAGGTCCTTCAGAGCCCCACCTTGGCTGCTAAAGCACCGAGCCCAGCTTGGGGTCGTACTCCCAGTGCCAGGGTTCGAACGGGTTGCTGTAAGCCCAGTCTGGGTGGAACCAGCCGTACTTCTTACCGTTCGTCTCCATCCACCTGAACTGCGGCGACCCCGAGTTCTGCACACCGCCACACAGGTCGACGGCCAGCCCAAGCCCGTGGTTGCTACGGCCGGGAACAGCGGCGAACCCGCGCCGCGTGTAGTACACCGACTGCTGCTCAGCCAAAGTGCGGTAGGCGTCCGTGACGCAGATCGGCCGACCGAAGGCCTTCTTGTACGCCTCACTGAGACTGACGAATGCGATGGCGGAGTCCGCCCTGAGCAGGTGACCACGCTGCTGAAGCGGACACAGCAAGCTCTTGGGAATCAGCCCGTTCGGGTACTCCGTCGTACTGTTGACCCGCAGCGGATTACACGAGAACGCCGCCCGGCCCACCTTGTCGATCTTGATGCCAAGCTTCACCAGAGCCGCCGTGAGCGACTTCACCGTCTTGTCCGACCGCTTGACCAGCGTGTCCATCTCCACCGAGAGCTGCGCCTCCGCCAGCAGCTTCTCCGCCCGCAGTTCCTCAGCCTCGGCCGCCAGCCGTTCCTTGTCCGCGTACAGCCGACCGATCGCCTGAGCCAGCAACTGCCGCGACGACACGATCTGATTGAGGTCACTGAGCGCCCGCAACGTCCCCTGGCTCGCATCACCAGACAGGAACGGCGCCACCCCATCACTCATCGGCTGCTCATAAAGCAGCTCCACAATCTGCGAAACCGGCTGCCGTCGCAACGCCAGCTCCGCCTCGGCCTTACGAAGATCGGCCAGCTTCCGCTTCAGCTCCACCCCAGCGGCCTTGATCTCCCCCTGCCGCTTCTCCAGCGCCTTGGCCGCCCCCTCAAGCTGCAACGCCGCCCGCTCAGCCTCCTTACGCAGCGCGGTGAGACTAGGCGGATCCACAGCCCGTACGGCCTCAGCAGCCTGAGCCCGAACACCCTTCGCCTGCGCAGGGGCCACCACGAACAGGGAAGTCATCGCCATGACGACCGCGATCAGGCCCGCTGATCGAGGGGCTGGCACGTTCGACTCCTCCGTTTGCAAACTCGTTACCGGGGTCAGGCACGCACGTTACTACAGCCCTCTCAGTGCCCGGACCGAACTCCTGAGACCGCTTATGGTCCTATAGGTGGGTTTGTGCGCCTTCAACAGGTCAAGACCCACCCGACCAGGGGATCCCTCACCAACCCGAAGCCCTGAACAGCAGCACCACCGCCCACGCCACGCCAATTCTCCCAGCCCACAACCCCACCTCGGCCGACGGTAGAGGGCGAGGAGGATTTGGAAGGACCACCAACCTCAGACGCATCCGGCCGCCGGCCTTCTTGCAGAGGCCTCGCCCTTCGACGCGCCGTCCACTCCTCGATGTTCGCCACACCCAACCATCGGTTCATCTCGCAGCCATGCAGCCATCAACTCGCCAGGCCCTTCTCTCACAAGTAACCAAGCGGGCACATTCAGTCACTGGATTTACCGACGGCCAAGGCACCTCTACACCATGCTCGACTGGCTTTCCCGCGCCCCTTCTCGAGCACCACTCCCTAAAGGACCAGGTGCTTGCCCTCGGGGGATGCCGACGATCAGGACGTTGAGCATGCTGTCTCCCAGAGTTCAAGCACAGACCAGGTGCTTGCCTTCGGGGGTGACAGGCCGACTCCGGCGATCGCCCTGCCGCTCTCTCACGAACAGCGCCTTACCGCTCTTTTGGAGCCGCTTCTCCCCGAAACCGGACAACCGACCACTGCCTCACTCGACAGCATCTACTCATCAGCGTGAACGGGCCGGCCCCCTGCTACACCGATCACACCGCCCCGCCCTGATGCTCCTGACACACCTCCCACAACCAGGTCTCGTACCACTCCCCTGGGCACTCCTGTGTCGCCCGCACCTCAGGCTCAGGGATACGCGCCGGCGGCACCGCCTTGTCGGCCTTACTCTTGCCGGCCCGCGGCGCGTCGACCCGCCCCCGCTCTACCCGTTCCGGCTCCACCCGGGCAACCTGCCGCTGCACCGGCTCCCGAATCACCCCCGCATAAGTCACATCAGGATGAGGCGGCGCCCCCACCATCACCGGCTCAAACACCACCCGCCCAACATGCACAACCTCAAGTGCCCCACCCCCCTGAGAACTCCAGCCATCCCTCACCTCCCCCCGCCCACCAACCATCGCCGCCCCGTACCCAGTCAGATCCCCCACAAGCAACCCACCAGCCAAAATCGCAGGCGCAAGCAACGCCGCAAACAACACCGCAGACCGCTGCCCAGCCCCCCGCCCACTCCCCTGCTTCCCCTGTTTCCTGTTCACGAGCCCGACGTTAGCCACCCCGCATGATCGCCACCGCCCCCGCTTGCCATGCCTTTACCCCAGCTCACAGCACCCCTGACCAACCCCTCCCGAACTCACCCCCACCTACCGGCCCACGCAGTCCTAGTCTTTCGCTAGTCTTAGATACGTCCGCCTCCGTAGCTCAGGGGATAGAGCACCGCTCTCCTAAAGCGGGTGTCGCATGTTCGAATCATGCCGGGGGCACCGAGATTGACCAGCAAGAAAGAGCCTCTGACCAGTAGGAACGCCGGTCAGAGGCTCTCTCGCATGTCCGGTGGTGTACGGCCGTCACCGGATGCTTGCGGTTGATCGTGCCAAATACGTGCGCACCTTTTCAGGGCTCACTCTTGGGCTAGCGCGTCGGAGATCCGGCGCTTGGCCGCCTCGTCTTGGCCGACGATGCACTTGGCGTAGATCCGCAAGAGCACGTCCACGCTGTGGCCCGCCCACTCGGCAACCTGTGGGGCAGGAACTCCGGCATTGAGCCAGGTAGACACGCAGGCGTGGCGGAGATCGTACGGGCGCGCGGCAAGCGGAGAGGTGAACTCCGCCTCGGTCAGTGCAGCCTTCCTCGCAGCCTTCCATGCGCGCCGATAGGTGATGAACGGCAGCTCGCCACCTTGGACTCCGTAGAAGAGGCGATCGCCGGGCCCGTCGCTGAACTCCGCGAGGTGACCCCGAAGGATGCGAACCAGCGGCGGCGGGATGGGGACGGTACGACTGTGCCCGTCCGCGCGGTGCTTGAGTGCGCGTTCCTCGCGGGCCGTCCCTGCGTCGGTCCAGTCCCGCCCGGAATATGGCGCGGCCCTGAGCAGGTGAACCTCGCCCCACACATTGACGGGCTCCTCCGTCTCTCCCGTGTTTGGGTTCTTGACCAGGGGCGGAAGCGCGATGTTGGCCGTCCGCAGGTTAATCACCTCCTCCGGACGTAGGGCGGCGTAGTACATGAGCCCGAAGAACGCCACGAGGCGCTTGCCGCTCGGCCTCTGGGCTTCCACGGCGGCAAGCAATCCCTTGGCTTGGACGTGGTTGACGACGCTTCGCCGGTCCACCTCATACGTGCTGACGGGCGGCTTCCACTTCAACGCCTTGAGTGGGTTGTCAGGCACGAGCTTGAGTTCCACGGCGTAGTCGAGGGCATTGGACAGCAGCATTCGGTGCTTGCGGACGGTGTTGGCGGCGGCCCGATTGCCGTTCAGCAGAGACGTTGCCGAGTCCAATAGGTCACGAACAAGCCCCGCTTCGTCAATCAACGCGGAGACAGGCTTGGTATTGGCGGCGAGCCATTTCAGCGCGACGGCTGCCCCATCGCCGGCATTGTCTCGCTGTTTGGTGTTGAAGCCCCACCGATGCATCGCCGAGCGGAGTTCGCGATCATCAGGCTTGCCGCGCGCGCCAACATACATGGCGGGCGTGGCTGCGGTAAGCGCACGTGCGATGTCCTGGCGGTATTTCGCGGCGGCACCCTTCCACTTCATGTCCACGAACTTGCAGGCGAAGGCGTACCAGCTCATGTCCGGGCGGTCCGTTCGCTCCCACGAGACGGGCTCGCCCGTGAGGAGACTGAACGCCTCTCCCCTGCGAGCAGCGGCCTGGATCTCCCCCCGGAAGGTGTCGGCCTGAGCGGCGTTGCGGAACGGCTTGCGCCACGACCTTCCGGCCTTCCATCGGACGTAGTAGGTGGTGGCCCTCGTGCCCTTGTAGATCTCGGTCTTGTAGACGCGCACGTCGTAGGTGATGTCCTTCATCAGGAGGCGTCCTCCAGGGTGGCCAGCCAGCGGTCATACTCGGCGCGGCGGACTCGGAGGTCTCCGTTGGGCAGTCTCATGCACTTGGGGGCGCGGCCCTTCTGGCGCCAGTCGTAGAAGGTGGATCGGGCGATGTCGAGGTCTTCGCATATGGCGGCGATGGTGAGCTTTTCGGCCCTGGGCATGGGCGATCTCCTTGCGGTGAAGTGGGCAGGGCGGGGGCGTTCGAGGTGCGGCGCTTGTGGGGAGGGCTGAAACATCTCCGCATCTCCGCATCTCCGCAAAAGTGGCTTTGAGCTGGGGTGATGCATGCGGAGATAGAGATTTCCCGATCGGTTCATCTCCGCAAACGGCGTCCATCTCCGCAGAAGTTGCGGAGATGCGGAGATGTGCGGAGATGACAGATTGGTATCTCCGCAACTGTTTGCGCTGGTCAACGGCTGGTTGCGGAGATGCGGAGATGTTTCAGCGGTTTGGGGGGTTGGCTCAGGCATGGTGTTCGACCCAGAAGACGTTGCGGTCGCCTCGCTCGTTCTTGGCCGAGCGGATCACGTAGTCGCCGCGCCACCGGCCGATCTGCCCGGTGAGGAGCCGACCCAGGGCGAGGGCGTTGGGCGGCCGGCCGGTGGCGGTGGTGATGAACTGGCCGTCCCAGGTGTCGTGTTCGTCGAAACCGATGCGGGAGGGTTCGCCTGAGCGGCGTAGGTCGGCGGCGGTCATGGGCTGTTGGCCGTGCTGGGTGTGCCAGCAGGACAGGAACGCCCTCCAGCGGGATTCGTCTTCGTCGATGTCGCGGATGTCGGCGGCGTTGGCCAGGAACCCGCTGATGTTGTGGTGGGCGAGGAACCCGCCGAGGGATTGTGCCCAGGGGGTGAACTGCCGCATCGACATCCCGGTTGCTCGGGGCGCGCCCTGGTTGGTCCAGTCCAGGACCAGGATCAGCAGGTGCCATAGGACGGTGAGCTGGTTGGCCGGGACGGTGATCCACTGGTCGAGGTGGGGGATGCCGAATCGGGATTGGTCGCGCTGTTCGGGGCGCGGCATGTTGGGGTCCAGGTGGACGCGTACGGTGCGGGAGGCCATGTCGCCGCCTACTTGGAGGTTGTTGCCGGTGGCCATCCAGAGCCGGTCGTTGACGGTGGCGATGTTGCGGGAGGCGCCGAGTTGCCGGTCTGACCAGACGCCGGCGGTCACCAGCAGGGCGAGGGTGGGCGAGTCGATGACGGTGCCTTCGGCGAGGTTGTCCCAGACCACGACGCCGACTTGTTCGGCCAGTACGGCGGTGATGCTCTTGCGGAGTTCTTCTTCGGTGTAGGCCCAGGGCATGACCCGCTGGCCGTAGAGCATGCCGGGGCCGCCGGTCAGGATGGACTTGCCGGAGGCGGGCATGGTCGCGTCGATCAGGGCGAAGGGGGTGAGGCTGCGGGTGTAGTGCCGCAGGATCGGGGTGGCCAGCAGTGCGAGGTAGTTGGCGCGGTCGGCGGGGCTGGCCCAGGGGAAGTCACGCAGGAACCGGTTTAGCAGGAAGTCCCGCGCGGTGTGGACCTGCTCGGCGCTCGGCCGGTCGGGCACGGGCGGTAGGGCGACTTTGGCGGCCAGGTACAGGCCGGTGACGGGATCGTAGCCGGGGCGTTGCAGCAGGGTGCCGTCGCGGCGCAGGACGGGTGCGCCGATCACGCCGCGCAGCGGCGCCACGCCGGGCCAGGTCTTGCCGGCCAGCACGGAGGAGAGGATTTCCCGTGGCGGGGTGACCTCCTCCTCGAACACCTCGACCCCTCCCGCGCCGTCTTTCCGGGAGCGCATCCGGTAGACGTAGGCGTGTTCTGCCAGCAGTCCGGCGAACGTGGCGGGCGTGAGCGGGCTGGCCGTGACCGGTAGCGGGGAGTCCTCGTCGGCGGCGGGGCTGGCTTGGCCGCCGGAGACGGTCTCCATGTGGACCAGGGCGCCGCCGGAGACGTAGGTGTCGGGCAGCAGCTTGTCCACCAGCGCGGCTTTGAGGACGCGGATGGTCTCCGGTCCGGAGCCGACTTGCACGCGTGTCGAGTCGTTCATGCGGGCACGCTCCGGGGCCGGTTGGCTCCGTTGCGGAACCCGGAGCGGATGGTCCGCAGGGCGGGCGTGTGCGGGTGTCCAGCCCGTACGGCGGCGTCCAGAAGCAGGTTCTCGGTGGTGGTGGCGTCGAGTGCGTCACCGGCCACGAGCTGGCCGAGCGCGACCGCCGCGCCGTACAGGGTGGTGTTCAGGCTCCCCTCGGGTGCGGCGGCGATCGCCTCCAGGCTGGCGCGGATCGCGGCGTCCAGGTAGGAGCCGCGGCGGCCCGTGGCGAGGGCGACCACGACGGGACGCTGCGGCGGCAACGGCGCCGGCCGCAGCCGCTCGGCCAGCCAGCCGGGCAGCGGCGCGGGGGCAGGGGCGTGGATCGGCTCGTAGGCTCCGGTGCCGTCCGGCAGGTTGACGAAGCTGCCGGGGCCGACCACGTAGCCGCCGTCGGCGCGGGTGTCTATCCTCCAGCCGAGCCCGTTGCCATCGTCTCCGCTGGTGTTGCCCAGGGCGGGGCCGTCGGGGGCGGTGAAGTACAGGTGCAGCCCGCCGCGCCGGGTGCGGACCTGGAAGGTTTCCAGCGGCACCGGCTGCCCGGCTTCCTCACACACCAGTGCGAAGACGTCGGCGCCGTCGCCGACGCCCGGCAGGCTCCACCGGGCAGGCTGCTGCTCGCCCGGCTTGGGCAGATCCAGGTCCACCACCACGAGACGGGAGGGGCCGCAGGAGATGCCGACGTTGAACGGCTTCCGCGCCCAGATACGGCCGATCACCTCAGGATCGGCGGTGGCGTGCTGCGTCCACCGGAACCCGCTCAGCGGCACCTTGTCGCCGACCGCGACAGGGAAGACGTGCCAGCCGCGGGCGGCGGCGGCCAGGGCGTAGCGCAAGGTGGGTGTGGTCATGTGAAGCACCATCCGGAGTCACAGGCGCCGTCGCCGAAGTCGAGCGGCAGCACGTCATCGGTCGGGGTCACCTCGGCGAGCGGGGCCGCATGTCGGGTGAGCCAGACGGAGTCCTTGCCGAGTTCGGCGCGCCGGTTGTTGAGCAGGCTTTCCAGTGCGCAGGACTTGGCGAACAGCTCGGGTTCGTCTCGGCGCATGTCGGCCCAGGTGATGAGCCGGTGGAAGGGGCAGAACCAGCACGACGATTTCGGCGGGACGGGCAGGCCAGCGGCGCGGATGATGCGCGGACAGTCCGCGCGGCGGATGCCGAGATCCAGTAGCGGGTAGACGATCCGCTCGTGGGGTTCGCAGCGGCGGTTGTTGGCGCGGTGTATCTCATCGACGCTGATGCCGATACCGACCGTGGCGGGCTGCTCGGCGGTGGCGCCGTGGGCTTTGAGCCACTTGCCGATCACGCGAATCTTGAAGTCGGCGGTGCAGGATCGGGTGCCGGGTGCGCCGTTGCTCATCCGCACCGGGATGGGCAGGGAGCGTGAGCCCGGCTTGGTCAGTCGCCCGTACAGGGTTTCGGTGCTGCCGTCGCGGCGGGTCCGGTTGAGCTGGTGCAGGGTGATGCCGTGGGCAGCGGCGAACGGCGCGGCGTGCTCGGCGATGTAGCGCAAAGTGGCGGGGTGTTCGGAGTCGTCGCCCACGTTGGCGAACAGGAACACCCGAAACGGCAATTCTCCCCGGGCGGCCAGAGCGAGAGCGGCGGTGGACTGCCAGCCCCCGCCATAGCTGAAGGTGGACAGGGCACTGTCGGACGGGCACAGCGCGGCAGAGATCACGGGGGCGGTCATGCGGCGGCCTTACGGGGAGCGGTCAGCGCGGCGGGCGGGCAGACGGCCAGCCAGGGTGTCAGCGGGTCATCGCAGCGGGTCCCGTTGTCGTCCAGGACGCTGAGCCGGATGGGGCTGACGGCGCCGAGGAAGTGTGTGCCGCAGGTGATGAGCACCTGGGGGCGGGACGGGGTGCCGATGGTGCGCAGTTCCAGGGGCAGGCCGCCTCGGGCGGCGTGGGTGAAGCGGGCCAGGTAGGCGGGGTTGAGTCCGGTGGGGGCCGCGTCGGCGCGCGGGGTGCGCATCCAGGCGCCGAGGTGGCGGCGCCAGTTGAGAGGGAAGGTCATGGGGCTGGCCGGGACGCGGTGGGTCAGTGCGGTTGTGTCGGCGTGGGTGAGGCTCAGCCCGTCGCGGTCGACGCTGAGCCGGATGAGGTCGCGGGCGGCGATGGAGCGCAGGGCTTTGCGCAGGGCGGCGGCGGGTACCGCTATGGCGCCGCGGGCGCGAGGTTGGTCGTCGGGGATCTGGTGGCGGGTGACGCCCAGGGTGTAGCGGTCGGTGGCGGCCAGGTACAGCATCCCGCCGTACACCTCCACCGACACCAGGGTGAGTTCGGGAAGGTCGGCGTTCTGCTCGGGGGTGGGGTCGGCGTGCACGATCACGGGGTCGATCAGGTCGCGCAGTTCGCGACCTGACAGCGTGTCGAGGGTGACGGGGACGAGAGCCGAGGTGGCGTCGGTCGTGGACATGGATGTCTCCTTGATGGCGTGTGGGGTGCGGCCGGTTGGATGGGCTGGCGGGCTGGTCAGCCGAGCAGTTCGGCCAGCAGGGGTTGGTGGGCGGCGAACACGTGCCCGCGGTAGGTCGCGTCCAGATGGGCGGCCAGCACGGCGTAGGAGTCAGCCGGGACCCACTCGGCCCGGCGCGCGTCATCCGCCCCCACTACGGCGGGCAGCTCGTCCACCTCGCCGAGATCGGCGATAGCGGGCGTGGTCACCATCCACGCCTCATCGCTGGCACGGGGGTCCGGGACGTAGCGGGCGGCCTGCACCACCCAGGACACGCCCGGCACGCTCAGGCCGGTCTCCTCTGCCAGCTCGCGGATCGCCGCGCTCAGCGCGTCCTCGTCGGGGTCGACGCAGCCGCCAGGGATAGCCCAGCCGTGGCCGTCATCCCGCTCGACCAGAAGCACATGCCGGCCGCCGGCGAGACGGGCGGTGACGATGGCGTCGGCGGCCTGCTTCTCGCCCCAGTGGCCGAGCTCGTTCCGGCCATACCGCACGCCGGTCGGCGCGTGTGGGTTGACGGGGCGGCCGTCGACAACCTCGAACGGGATCGCGGCGGCGGCCTGGCGGGGCGGCCAGGCGATGTCGCGGGGGTCGTCGATCGGGTCGGCCCATCCCTGCGCGACGCCCTTGTCGAGGACGTCGGGGTGTGTGTACGTGGTCATCCCAGGTCCTCCCAGAGGACGAACGTGCAGTTGTCGCAGACCTCGACGGTGTCGTTTTCGTACATGGTGCTGCTGGTGGAGCCGCAGTCGGGGCAGGGCATCGTCGGTCCTTTCAGGTGAGAGGCTGGCTAGCTCGCGGTAACTGTGGGTGACCGTTGCTGGGTGTGCTGGGTCACGGCAGGTGCCTGCCTGCGGGTTCGGGGGTGGGTTAAATGGCCGGGAGCGGGTTAAATTTCTAACCCGGACAACAACCGGCCTCGCTGTGGCGCCGACCTGCGGAAAGTTAAGAGTTAGGCGGGTTACGACGCCTGAGCAGGCGGCCCGTGAACCCCCGAAAATCGGGTGGGGGCGGGGTTGGGTCGAGGCTTAACCCGCGCCATCCTCTTCACTGCGGTCGGCGGTGGCGAGTTCCGCCATGCTGTTACGGATCGTGACTGGATCGATGGGGTAGCGGTTCTTGGTGCCGGGTACCTTGACTCCGAGCTGGGCGAGCGCGCGCACCAGGTCCGCACGGTCCCGCATGACCGCATACGGGCGGTGACCCGGATGCGCGGCCTTGAGGGCGGCCAGCGCCTGGGCGGCGGGGACCGGTTCGGCGCCGATCACGTCGAGCAGGTCGGCACACAGGTCGCGGGCGGCCTCGACGGCAGCCTGAGTGGCGCCGATTCCAGCGTCTTGGCGCACCTTCATGGCCCGCTCCACGACCGCGCGGGCGTCGCTTTGGGACACGTAGTAGCCGCGCAGCAGGCCGGGCTTGGGTGTGAATCCGCGGGCCATGAACGTGCCGACGTCGCCGGGCCCTTCGTCGGTCTTCGGCTCCAGGTCGACAGAGGAGATCCCCTCCCGGTAGGAGCCGGTGCCCAAGATGGCATCGTTGGAGCGCTGGTCACCGATGGCGAAGCACGCCTTGTTGCTGGTGACGGCCATGACCTTGCGGGGCAGCGAGTCCGATGACGGCTCCGGTGTCGCGAACAGCACCGTGACGGCGTACTTGCGGGCGGTGGTGATCAGCTTCACCGCGATTTCCGCGGCTTCTTCGCCGAGTTCCTCGTGCATGAACAGGGCCTGGCATTCGTCGATCACGAAGACGCGGGGCCGCAGTCGCGCGTCCTTCTCGGCGAGTTCGCGGGTGACGGCGCGGGAGTCGTGCTCCTTGAGCGCTTTGCCGCGCACGGTCAGGTCGTTGTACGCATCCCGTAGCGCGCTCATGCACGCCTGTATGACGTCGCTGCCCTGTCCGGTCCGCAGAGTGCGCAGGCGCGGCTTCATGGGCTCGTAGTCGGCGTTCTCCGCCATCACGAACACGTCGGCCTCGACCAGCGGGTCGAGCAGCGCCCCCAGCAACAGCGTGATGAAAAGCGTGCTCTTGCCCGAGCCCATCATGCCGGCGGCGGCGTAGTTGGCCTCGAACAGGCGGCCGTTGACGGTCCGGCCACGGATGTCGACGGCAACGGGGACACCGCGGAAGTAGTCGCCGCCACCGTCGCGCAGCAGCGGCCATGGGTCGACCGCACCCGACAACGCACCCTGGTCGGCAACCCACAGGTCCAGCACGCCGGGCAGGTTGCGGGGTTCGGTGGGCCAGACCTCGACGGGGAAGCGCACGAGGTTGTGCGCCAGCAGCTTCTTCTTGTCGTTGATATTCTCAACGTTGACGCCGGGGGGCAGCTCCAGTTGGGTGTGATAGCCCTTGCCGTCCCGCTCGGTCGGCAGCACGAACCGGGGCCGCCACCCGCCCTTGAACGCCTTGTCCAACCTGGAGATCCCCAGCTCGCGCAACGCGTTGAGGATCGCGCCCTCATCGGGGATCACCTCCCGCCCGTCACCGCCGTCCGTCCTGTCGGCGACCACCCAGGCCGGGGTGTCGGCGCGGCGGCGGCCCTCACGGTAGGCGGCCCAGATCAGCGCGGCAGGGGCGGCCACCAGGGCCGGGGTGGACATGAACGCCACCGCGTCGAACGCCCAGCGCAGCGCGGTGGCCAGCGCTTTGGGAACAGCGAGGAACTCTCCCGCACCCACGGCCCACACCGTGGTGGAGATGCCCAGCACCAGCACCCCGGCGCCGGCCAGGGCGCCCGCGCCGAGTTTGGCCAGGCCCAGCACCATCTTGGGGAGGTTCACCAGCCGGGCGTGCCGCTGGTCGGCCGCCCGCTGCTTACGCTCGACCCACTCGGCCAACGCCACCTGATCCCCGGCGGCCTCGGCGGCGCGGATCTGGCGGCGGTAGACGCCCAGGGTGAGCGCGTCCCCCGCCCGCACCAGCCAGGAATGCCAGCCCTGCCCTACGGTGACGGCGGCGGCCAGCGCGCCGCGGGCGGCCTTGGCGCCGCGCTCGGAGCGGCGCACCCGCACGACGTGGCCGAGGAGCCTGGCCGGGAACGTTGCGGCGGTCGAGGCGGGCGGGGTGGCGGTGCGGGGCACCACCGTGCCCTCCAGCGCAGCCGTGTCATTCACCGAGGTCTCGGCGGGCGGCAGCGGCAGCGCGGGAGCCTGGCTCGCGTCACGGACCAGGTGCGGGAACTTGACGATTTCGCCCATGGTGGCACCACCTTCCGGAAGCGGGTTGGACAGGTCGCGGTTTCGGTGGGCGCTCATGCCCGTCCTCCCGCCGTGCGGGCGATGCGGACGGCGCGCCCGTCCATCGCCAAGATGGTGGTGAGTGCGCAGGTCGCCCACGCGAGCAGGACGAGGGTGAACCACAGACCCGTGCGGGCGGCCACTGCCGCCGCGTAGATCGGCGCGATGAGGAGTACGGCGGCCAGCCAGCCCAGCCGGCCGCGCACAGGGGCGGCGGCGATCCGGGCGGCGATCTGGCCGGGGGTGCGCGCGGCCGGCCGCAACTCGATCACCGAGTGAGCCACCAAAACGACCAGCAGCAGGAGAAGCGCGAGCGCGTTCATGCCGCACCTCGCGGCTCGTCGCGCGGCCTCGGGGTGGTGGGGCGGACTAGCGAGCGGAACATGAGGTCTCCTTTGATGGCGGAACTGATCTCCATGTGAGAGGAACTCAGCGGGCGGAACTCGCCGCCCGGAGAAGCGGAACTGGAGGCGGAAGTGGGACGGAAGTCAGAGGCGGAACTGGCCAGCGTCGAGGCGGAAGTCCGGGCGGAACTCAGCGGGCGGAACTCGCCGCCCGGAGGGGCGGAACCGGCCGCTAGTTGACTGCCCGCAGGCGGCCGTCGCCGGTGGATGCCCCGACCTGTTCCTTCTGGATCTCTTCGAGCAGTTGACGGCCGTACCGGTCGGTCTTGCCCAGGGCCCGCCCCAGCTCGGCGCCGGTCATGCCCGGGTTCTGGGTGAGCAGGATGCGCGCCTTGTCCTTGCTGGTCAGGCCATCGTTGGCGGACTTCTTCGCGGGCGCCTCGATAGCCTTCTGTCTGGTCTTGGGCTTGATCTCCTCAGCGACTTCGCGACGGATACGGGCCTCGCTCTCGACCACGACGCGACGGACGCGAGCCTCGGTTTCGGCCTCGGCGCGGCGGCGGATCTCCGCTTCGGCTTCCGTCCGGATGGCGTCCAACTCCGCCTCCAGTTCCGCACGGAGTTCCGCCCGTACTTCCGCTTCGGCGGCGGCCAGTTCCGCCTTTGAGTTCCGCTTGGCTTCCGCCTCCAGTTCCGCGCGGGCGGCGGCCAGTTCCGCCCCGAGTTCCGCCCGGACGGCGTCGAGATCCGCCTCCAGTTCCGCGCGGGCGGCGGCCTCTCGAACGGTCGTGGCCGCCATGGTGATGTAGTGCAGAGCCAGCAACGAAGAGGCGTCCAGCACCAACGGGATGGCCCACTCGGCGCCGTAGCCGCCTCCGTACGGCCGCATCACGGCCGCTTGGGAAGCCATGGACGTGAGCATGCTGACCCCGAACAGGCTCAAGATGGCGCCCCGGAACCACTTCGCGGCCATGGGGCTGATCAGCCCGTGGGAGAGCATGGCCGCGAACAGAGCCGGGACCAGGGCGAAGATGATGCCCAGGACGGGATGTGCCGTCGCGGCGGACGCTTCCCCGGCGGCCTTGGCCGCCTTCGCTGCCGCCTCGCTGGTCAGAGTCAGGGCGTGCCAAAGGTTGAGGACCACCGAGACGGCGCAGCCCAGGATCAGGACGGCCCACCACAGCTTGAGGCTAGGGCGGTCAGCGCTCGGGGTTGCGGGCATGATGTGTGTGCTCCGTTCTGGATGGGATGGGGTTGCGGGTGCGCGCCCGGCGTGGTCGGTTACTTGCGGCCCGTGCCATCGCAGGTCGGCAGTCGACTCCCAGTGCGAGACGGATGAGCGACCCGCGACGACCGGGCGTGCGGTCAGGCGGCGTTACAGCTCTTGGCATGCAACTCGGCCCCCGACGCGAAGGAGGTGGAGCCGCCGTGGCATCCCCGACAGACGTACGAGCCCCAGTCGCCGTCGCTGCCGTAGGTGAACACGGTCACGTTGCCGCCGTTGGTGCGGAACCGGACGATCTTGCCTGCCTTGTCACTGCTCATGTGCTTCCCCTTGCTGCGATGGGTGGAGCGGACGCTCCGGGCACCCCGCCCGCGCTGGTCGGGCGGGGACCCGCAACGTCAGCGGCCGTGGACGTGGACAGTGCCGTGCCGGCAGCCCTCACAGTCGGGGTCCTTGCCCGGGTCGCCAGGCAGGTACAGCACGCCGGGGATGGGGTCGCCCATGGTTGATCTCCTTCGGTAGATGGGGTGGTGGTGCGTGCCCGTCCGGGACTCGCACCAGAGGTCTGCTGGTCGGGCTATGCCGGGGTGTTCCAGCAGTCGTCGCAGTCGAGGCACTGCCAGGTGTCGGCCAGGCGACCCTCGTCGTCGCGGTCGTAACCGCCGTGCATGGTGTTGGCGCTGCCGCAACTGGGGCAGATGGGCGCGAGGACGGTCACCGCTCGCCCTGCGGCTTCGGGGGGTTCTTCTCGTCGTCCTTGATGGCGGCGGTGGGGTTGGCGGACTGCCAGCGGTTGAGCCTGTCGAGGTCGCCGGTCAGGTCCTGGGCGAGTCGCCCCATGGCCTCCTCGTGCGGGGTCACCGGACCTCCCACGGATCCGCGTCCGGCTCGCGCTCAGGGGCGGGCTGGAACACCTTCGGCGAGCGCGTCCGGAGCCGGAACATGCGCCGCCACCAGGGGGTGGCCAGCTCGTGGTGGATCGCGAGCAGGGCGTAGGCGATGGCGGTCTGCGCGGAACGCATCGCCGGGGTGTCGCCAGCGGGGCCGGCGACGTACTCGCCAGCGAGGTACACGTAGTCGTAAGCGAGCCCGGCGTGGGCGATGGTTCCGGGGGGCCATTCGGTCGCGCTGGTCATGGTGATCCTTTCGAGAGGGGAACTGGTCAGAGCCGGTTACTTGCATTCCGCGGCGCGTCCTTGCGGCGGTGGCCGGCACGCCGGGCGGTTTCCTTCTCCAGGGCGGCGCGGTAGGCGCGGTCGGCGTCGCTCTCGCCTCCGCGGACTTCGGCCTTCTCGGCGGCGCCGGTCTCCCGTAGCAACTCGGCGCGCGACAGACGGGCCAGGCGGGCGATGTCGGCCGCGAGCTGCGCGACCTCGGCCAGACGGTGCGTCATGAGCGGTCCCTTTCTCGGTTGCGTCGCGGGTCACCGCCGCCGGGCCGGAGCCCGGCGGCGGTGACCGGTGTCAGTCCTCGTAGACCCAGCGGGGCACGATGCCCTCCCCGCCGCAGAAGTCGCAGCCGGTGCCCACGCCGTCGCACGTACAGCAGGTGGCGGGGTCGTCCTCGTACCAGGGCGTACGGTCGGCGAACGGGTTTGAGACGGGCATGGGCGGGGTCCCTTTAGGCGGGAGTGGAGCGGTGATGAACAGCGGCGTCCCCCGCACGGGTCACGCCGACCGCGGGATGACCTGGCCGATGCCCTTGCAGACCTCGCAGGTCCCGCCGACGCCGGGGACGAACTGCCCGGTGCCCTTGCACTTGGCGCACTTGACCGGAGCGGGGGCGGGGCGGCGGCACTCGTGGTTGTGGTTGTCACAGCACATGGGTGGCGATCTCCTTGTGTCGGTGGGGCGGGCGCCCCGGGCTCCCGCTCCCGGACCACACACGGGGTGAGGTCCGGGAGGAGAACCCGCAGCGTCGGCACCGTGCTTTCAGCCGGGGGCTACTTCTTCTTGCTGCCGAAAACCTGGGTCACGGTCTGCGAGCCGTTGGCGTGGTTCTCCACGCTCTGAGCGAGCGTCACGTCGTCCTCGGTCTCGAAGTACTGAACGACGGTCTGGTTGCCGCCGGCGACGTTCGTGCCGCGACCGGAGAAGTTGTAGGTAGCCATGTGTCCTCCTTGTGGTGTGGGGCGGGCGCCCCGGGCTCCCGCTCCCAGACCCCGCACAAGGTGTGAGGTCCGGGAGGAGAACCCGCAACGTCGGCACCGCTGGGGCCAGACGGGTCAGGTGAAGAACCGGCCCAGGCCCTTGGGGCGGGCGCCCGCGCGGCGGAGCGCGTCTTCCTGCAACTTGTCGGCCCGCACGGCGCCGACCGCGTTCTCCAGGTCGGCCCGCGCCCTGCGCCTTTGCACGCTGGTCACGCCGTGCCCGTTGGCCGCCTGCGCGAGATCGTTGAGGGTGTTGGCCGTCTCGGACTTGGCCTTCAATGCGGCGGCCTGGCCGGGGGTCATCCTGCTGCGCATGAGGTGTCCTCTCGTGGGGGACCGGCTGCCGGCATGGCATGCCGGAAGGGGGGCGGGGGGCCGGTCAGGCGGAGATGATGAGCGCGGCGACGAACAGCCAGCCGATGTGCCAGGACTGATCCAGGGCGTAGGCGCCGGTGCCCAGGTGCGGGGCGTCGCCGGTGCCGGGCCGTGGGGCGCCGAGGCGGTAGAAGTCGCCCTTGCCGATCCGCTCGGCCAGCCGCGCCAGCGTGGTGCGGCGGTCGGCCCAGTAGTGCGACAGCCCGTCCACGGCCAGCCCCAGCAGCAGCGGCAGCAGGTCCAAGGGCAGGCCGGTCACCGCGGCGACAGCGGCGAGCGCGGCGAGCTTGGTCAGCGCGAGCGTGCACACGTGCATGGCGCAGGCCAGGCGGCCGGCCACGGTCGGGGCGCCCTTGCCGCACGCCTGTTTGTGGGTCTGCACCCAGTGGTCACCGACGCTGTGAGCGGCGAACAGAGCCACGAACACCGCAGCGAAAGCGGCGACGTCGCCGGTCATGCCGCCCTCCCCGGGGGTGCCGTCTCGATCGCCGGGGCGGCGGCGAGGGCGCGCAGACGGGCGGCGGCCTCGACGGCCAGCTCGGCCAGCCGGTCCATCGCCGCGGCCTCGGCCTCCACATCGCCATCGCTGGTGGAGTGGTTCAGGGCGAACCAGACGTGATTGCGGGCGACGGTGAGGAACAGCCAGCCCGACCGGGCGTTCAGATGCATTTCCTCGGCGCGCGGGTCGTAGACCGCGATACCGGCGGATACCTGGCTCATGCGGCCCTCCCGAGCGTGCGCAACTCGTCGGCGGACCGGGCGGCCCAGATCCCCGAGGTCGGGCGGGTTTCGCCGGCATACAGCGCGCAGGCCCGCCGGGCCGGGCAGGTGGCGCAGACCTCGCGGGCCACCGCCTCACGGGCGAGTCGCTCTTCAGCGGCCTCGATCGTGAAGCGCGGGCCGGTATGCAGGTCAGGGTCGTAGGCGCATTCCGGCAGCGGCGTCTCGCCGCCCTCCAGATGCCATGTCGCCTCGATCTCGTCCGGCGACATGCGCGAAGGGTGGGTAGGGCGATGGGTCATGATGGGATTGCCTCTCTGATCTGTGGATGAGCAGGGGTAGGCGGGCGCGCCCGGCGTGGGATGGTCTTGGCGGATTGACCACGCTGGAGCGCGCCCGTTTAGAAGCGTTAGGTGTGGTTGAAGCGGAAGATTCGCGCTTTATGAGCGCCGGTCAGTCCCGGAGGCACGCGAAGTCGAAGGTGACGTCGACGCCGTCGCTGTCGAGAACTTGGATGTCCCATGCGATGCCCCGCTTGGCGGCCTTACTGATGGCCTCGCCGATGCGTTCGATGCCGTCGGCGGGCAGGTGCCGTACAAGCTTGACGACCTTGTCGGTGCCCTTAACGTAGGTCCCGTACGACAGCGTGTACGTCTTGACGAAGCGGCCCTGACGGTCGCGGTTGATCGTGCCGTAGTCGATCGTCGGGATGGCAGCGGTCATGGCTTCTCCCTGCTGCTTGGGTGGTTGTGGAGCTGACTGCCCCGGAAGCCCGCCCGACACTCAGGCCGGGCGGGCACCCGCAGCGGTCAGATTCGTTTACGTGCGGCCCGTGCCGTCGCAGGTGGGGCAGGTCGCCGCCAGGGCGAGCCCGTTAGCGGCCGGCGTGCCGGTGATCTGGCCGTTGCCGTCGCAGTCCGGGCACGTGCCGCGGCCGGTCTGGCTCATGACGCAATCCCTTCACAGGGGGTGGGGGTGGCCTGGCAGCGCGGGCACGCGGAGTCGCTGTACTGCCCACCGTGCTTCTTGCACCAGCGGACGGGCTTGCTCTTGAAGGTGTCGGCACCATCCGGCCACTGCTGGCCACGACGGATCGCAGATGACATGGTGGAATCTCCTCTCTTGAGGAGCCCCGGGGCGTGCTCTTGGTAGGGGAACGCCCCGGGGCATTGAACGAAACCAGAAGCGCAGGTCAAAGCCCTGCACGGGCCGCCTTTTCAGCGGGAGGCGGTAGCCCGGATTCAGTTGTCAAAGATCAAGTGCTCAGCCCACCGGCGCGCGGCTTACGCCGCCTTCCCAGGATTTCCGGCTGTGCAGAACGTGAAGTACAGGCGGATGGTCAGCCGAGATTGCTGACGAACGTCATCAGCGCAGTAGCCACCGTGACCAGGGCGTTGAACGCACTCGTGGCGGAGCCTGCGGCCCGGATGGGGTCCTTGATGGCGAAGATGACGAAGAACAGTGCGGCGGTCAGGAACAAGAACGGGAGCAGGATGCGACGAGGTTTGTGAGTCGGAATCATGTTGCGCATGTTGCGCCCCTTTGAGCTCGTGAACCGGTGAACAGGTTCTGAGAGATATAGAACATGTCTAGCTTCCGGGTGTCAAGGCTTAGGGGTGAATCCCTTCGCCAGGGCGCTCTCTGTGAGTGCGCATCCCCTTCGTCTGGCCCCAAAGATGCCTGAACGAGGAGGGACGGCTTCACCGCAAAGCAAGACAGCCACGGACGTCTGTCGTATCGTGAGGACGTCCCGAGTCGTCCCCGAAGGGCGCAACGCGATGGGCAATGACAGGCTCAGAGACGCACTGCTAAGCAAGGGCTTGATACCGGAGCAGCTCGCGGAAGAGTTGGCCGTGGACCCGAAGACTGTCGAGCGTTGGATCACCCAGGGGCGTACGCCATACCCCAGGTACCGCCATCGGATCGCGGCACTGCTTCAGGAGGGTGAGCACTACCTTTGGCCGGACGCTTTGACCGAGGCCCAAGCGGGCCGGGTCAATGACTCCGAGATTGTTAAGGTCTATTCGCACCGCAGCTTGGTTCCGGCCGAACTATGGGACCGCCTTCTTGACCGGGCCACGCGGCAGATCGACATTCTCGTATACGTCGGCATGTTTATGACAGAGAAACATGCTCTGATCTCGAAGCTACGCGCCAAGAGCTCAGCCGGTGCGAGAATCAGGCTCTTGTTCGGCAACCCGGAAAGCGACGCCATTGTGCAACGTAGCCGCGACGAGGGTATCGGCGAGCGCGCGATTCCCGCGAAGATCGAGCACGCACTTGCGTTCTTCCGACCTCTCCATGGAGTTGACGGGATAGAAATTCAAGTCCATGAAACAGTTCTATATAACTCGATTTATCGATTTGATGACGAGATGATCGCCAATCCGCACGTTTTCGGCATTACGGCCCCGCACGCGCCAGCACTCCATTTACGCCGCCTGTCGGCGGGAGATCTGTTCACAACCTACGCGAGCAGTTTCGACGCGGTATGGAAGAAGGGGAGTCCGGCAAGGTGGCAAAATGACGAAGACTGACTTTTACGATGATCCCGCTGCGCCGAAGGCTAACAGCATTGTCGTCGCCGTGACTGTTGCCGTAATTAACGAGGAAGGACGGCTACTCCTCATCGAGCGATCAGATAGCGGCCTCTGGGCGCTACCTGGGGGAGCGCAGGACATAGGTGAATCAGTTACCCAAGCTGCAATACGGGAGGTCCGGGAAGAGACTGGGATTGAAGTGGAAGTCAAAGGCCTGATCGGTATCTACTCTGACCCTCGCCATGTCATCGCATATGACGACGGTGAAGTGCGCCAGGAGTTTTCGATCTGCTTCCAAGCTCGCCCTATCAGCGGTAACCTGCAGACGAGCTCAGAATCACGAACCGTTCAGTGGGTAGAGCCCCTAGAGCTTAGCGAGCTCCCGATTCACCCGTCGATGCGCCTTCGCATAGAGCATGCCATGAGGGCCAATGAAGGGCCGCATCTAGCTTGAGGCGATTATCGCCAATCGGCGCTCTGTCCGATCGACAGCCGCCATTAGCTCCGGACCCGCTTCGGTGATAAATTGAGTTACTAGGCTCTTAGGGCCGTAACGCTCCTTTATCTCAGATATTCTCTCCCGAGCCGAAGTTGTTTCCCCGTCAGGCGTGGTTGTGAGATCGCAGTACCAGAGCGCGTCCCTGACTGCCGTACTTCCCTCATCGGGAAATTCGTCAAGCTCATCATCAATCCCACGCAATCGCGCCTCAAGCACAGCGTAGGAGTGGTGAGCTACCAGATTGACCAGCCGTGACGGCGCTTCCAAAGTTCGCAGGAATCGAGCTCCATCAAGAGGATGGAATCCAACCCCGGCGAGATCGGGAGCGTATCCCACGTCATGGAGAACGGCCGCTGCTTCAAGGAGTTCCGCATCGGATCCAGCGACCCCACGAAGAGTTCGAGCCTGCCGGGCCACCCCTTGCACGTGTGACCACCTACGCGGGATAGCCTGCGCCAGCTTCTGCTCTGCGATGCCGAAGGCCCAACTGATTAGCGACATGGATCCCATCCTAACGGTCAAGGTGAAATACCCCTTTCGTCAGTCACGTGTCGTGTGAATAACAACCCGCCCTAGGCCTCTCCTTGTCTCAACAATCCCTTCTGCTTCGAGCAGGGCAATGGCGCGTCTCACGGTTACCCTTGCGACGCCGAGGCGTTCAGCAAGCGTGGACTCGCCGGGAAGGCGAGAACCATTCGCATACTCACCAGAGAGAATCGCCCTGCGAACGGCTTCCGCGACTTCGCCAGTACGGGTCAAGGCGTCCTGTTCGCCGCCTACGAACCAGCCTTTTCCGTGCACCGGCGTGACTAGCCCCTCGGCGGCGAGCATCTGGAGTGCTTGCCGAGCGGTTCCCTTCGAGACGTTGAACTGTTCGGCCAGGTCAGCTTCGCGGGGGAGTCGTGAGCCGCGCTCAAACCCGCCGGCGGCGATGTCATCCCTTAGAGACTCAGCTACCACCTCATATCGTGATGTGGCGGGGCCGCGGTCGCCCAACCCAACGCCAACAACGCGGCGCCCCTTGCCCATCTCGCTTACTACCAAGCCGAGCTGCTCCAACTCGGCGACCGCTTGCCGAGCCGTACCCCGGGCGACGCCGTAGGCACGCATAAGAGCAGAGTCCGAGGGCAGCAAGCCGCCTGCGGGTGGGTCTCCAGCTCGGATGCGGGTACGGAGGTCATCCGCGATGCGAAGGTAGGCGGGTTGGTCGTTGTGCTGCTTCATCGCGCTCCCTCGGCGAGAGACATTGCCCTAAGGCTAGATTGACTACCCCCATACCCGCGACGCACCTGGGGGTCCATCCCCAAACGCGGAGCGTAGGCCGGGCCGTCTGCGGGGCGTCCAGGGGACACGACGTCGCGTCGGATGCTGGGTCTGGCTGGCGACGGTACTTGTGCGCGGGACCCTGACTGCCCGCATCGGACACATGCACGAGTGATCGCGAGGCTATCTCGCGGCTCTGAGAGCCCCGTAGGCGTACGTTCACGGCGTACCGCGACGGTCTATATAGGTCTAGAGTCGATCTCGCCAGGCGGGCGCACAATCCTTGATCATGCCAAATACATGCGCAAATCCGGGTTCACGGAGCCGTGCCCCTCTCTCTAACTGGGGAAACGCCCTGCTCGCACCCCTGTCTCCTAAAGCGGGTGTCGCATGTTCGAATCATGCCGGGGGCACATAGATTGACCAGGCGTTTGGCTATCTGACCTGCGGCTTCATCGCCGCAGGTCTTTTGTGTTCTAGGCCACTGAAGGCAGCCATATGCAGCCCTAGTACGGCAGCCGCCATTCGTTAGCTGATCTGGGTGTATGCGGTGGCCAGGCGAGCGCGGCGGTGGAACCAGCGGGCTCGGGCTTGATGTC
>NZ_JBEYZF010000052.1:0-30022 GCF_040645915.1 Nonomuraea sp. NPDC046570
GACCTGCGCAGGCAGGACGGCGGGCACCTGGCCTTCGGCCACGGCATCCACCAGTGCCTGGGCCAGCAACTGGCCCGCGTCGAAATGCGCGTCGCCTTCCCCGCACTGATCAACCGCTTCCCCACGCTACGGCTGGCCGTACCGGCCGAAGAGGTCGCCCTGCGCCCGGAGACCGCGGACATCTACGGGGTCAAGAGCCTCCCGGTCACCTGGGACGCCTGACCGCCAGCTGGTGACGGGCGAGGGCGCGTACGGCCCACCGCTGTGGTCGCTCGCCTGCGACGATCGCGTCCGCGGCACCGGTGAGCAAGATCGCGGCGGAGTGTCACGGCTCGTTCTGGAGGCAGAAATGAAGATGCCCCGAGTCGATGACCTGCATCTTCTCGGGGTTCCTCTGGTGTCCGAGGGGGGACTTGAACCCCCATGCCCCGCAAAGGGCACTAGCACCTCAAGCTAGCGCGTCTGCCTATTCCGCCACCCGGACGTGGTGCCTGCACGCGGGACCGTCATCCCGCGTCGGCTCCGTAAGGTTAGCAAACTCTGGGGGCTGCGTCATACCGGTAATGCCGGGCGGCAGGATGGAGGGCGCGAGCCGTACCTGATCGAAGGGGCCGTCATGACCGTGCTCAAGGGCGAGGACGAGGTTGTCGAGCTGTGCCGTGAGCTGATTCGGATCGATTCGACGAACGCCGGGGACAACAACGGGCCGGGGGAGAGAGCCGCGGCGGAGTACGTCGCGGGGAAGCTGGCCGAGGTGGGCGTCGAGGCGCGGATCCTGGAGAGCGACGACCGGCGGGCGAACGTGATCGCGCGTATCGAGGGCACGGACCCGGGTCGTGAGGCGCTGCTCCTGCACGGGCACCTGGACGTGGTGCCGTTCGACGCGGCCGACTGGACGCACCACCCGCTGGCCGGGGAGGTGGCCGACGAATGCGTCTGGGGCCGGGGCGCGGTGGACATGAAGAACATGGACGCGATGATCCTGGCGGTGGTGCAGCAGCGCCTCAGTGAGGGGCGCAGGCCGCCCAGGGACGTGGTGCTCATGTTCACCGCCGACGAGGAGGCCGGCGGGGCCTACGGCGCGAACTTCCTCGTCGACAAGCACCCTGAGCTGTTCGAGGGGGTGACGGAGGCGATCGGCGAGGTCGGCGGGTTCAGCGTGTCGGTGGGCGACACGCGGCTGTACCTGATCGAGGCCGCGGAGAAGGGCATGGCCTGGATGCGGCTCACCGCCAAGGGCAGGGCCGGTCACGGCTCGATGCTGAACACCGACAACGCGATCACCGAGCTGGCCGACGCGGTCGCCCGGGTGGGCCGCCACGAGTGGCCGGTACGGCTGACGCCCACGGTCAGGACGTTCCTCAGCGAGGTCTCCGACGCCCTGGAGATCGACGAGGCCGACGCCGAGGCCACGGTGGCGAAGCTGGGCCCGCTGGCCCGGATGATCGGCGCCGTGCTCCGCAACACGGTCAACCCGACGATGCTGGAGGGCGGTTACAAGTCCAACGTGGTGCCGCAGAGCGCGTCGGCGGTCATCGACGGGCGGTTCCTGCCGGGGTACGAGGAGGAGTTCTTCGCCACGGTGGACGAGCTGATCGGGCCGAACGTGCGCAGGGAGTTCATTCAGCACCAGGTGGCTCTGGAGACCGGTTTCGACGGGCCGCTGGTGCGGGCGATGACGGACGCCCTGCACGCCGAGGACCCGGCGGGCCGGGCGGTGCCGTACACGATGTCGGGGGGCACCGACCTGAAGGCGTTCAGCAGGCTGGGCATCAGGGGGTACGGCTTCGCGCCGCTGAAGTTGCCCGCTGAGCTGGACTTCTCGGGGATGTTCCATGGGGTGGACGAGCGGGTGCCGGTCGATTCGCTCCGGTTCGGGGTCCGGGTGCTTGACCGATTCCTAGGTCTCTGCTGAAAACCTCTTGCGACGACTGTGGGTGCTGCTACGGTTACGGATCGTTGAGGGGTGGTCTCACGGACCGGCCTCGCAAGAGGTCGGTTCTGGAGCTCGGGAGGTCACGTGGCACGCATGCCGGGGCGGCAGCAGGGGACGATGTCCCTCGCTGCTCGGCGCGTGCCCGTGACCGTCTCCGAAGAGGGTGTGATGACCGATCGGGCCGCCCGGATGGCGCGGTTCGCGGCCGGCGCCCGGCAGGTTCTCGCACGAGCGGTCAAGGTAGGCGGCCTACTCGCCGCCGGATGGCTGCTCGCCGTACTTTTCGGACTGCTCTCAGCCGCTCCGGCGGCCGCGGACACCACCGCGGCGACAGGAGCCGACTCCCCTCAAGCCGTCGCCGGGTCCCTAGCGGACGGTTTCCCCACGGCACACGGCACCGCTTCGGCCATGGACAACGCCGAGGCAATGGCCGGGCGCGGAGTTGATGGGCTCACCAGCCAGTCGACGCCCGGCTCTCCAGCACCTTCCACCGTGAGCAAGAACACCGGCGCCAATGGACTGGTGCCCAACAACGGTGGCAACGGCCCTTCCGGGCCTGGCATGGGGGATGTCGCGAGGTCTGTCTTCGACCCGCGGCTCACGGCTCAGCGCGCCCCCCTGGCGTGCGTGCTGCCCCCCGTCGTCCGCACAGCGGCGGACGACCCTTCCTTCTCACCTGACTGATCCTCGTCACGTGTCGGCCCCCCTTCTCATCGGGGCTTGCCGGCGGCGGAGCGTGGCCTGATCCCTGTTCAAGGGAGCCCCTCCGTAGACGGGTGACTCATCAGTCGTCTCTGGTTCGCGTCAATCTCCCGAGGTCTCCGCTGTGTGCGGTCAAAGGGACCTCGCATGGCCTCGGTCTGCCCGCGAACTGTCAGGTATTTCCCCCCAAGAACCACATAGGAGCATTCATGCGTACGTGGGCGAAGGCTTCGGCCCCCGCGGCTCTGCTCGCGGTAGCGGTCATGTCTTTCGGTGGCGGTACGGCCGTCGCCGACACCTCCGGAAACTCCTCCGTCGGTGGCGGCAACCAGGTCAACCTCCCCATCTCCCTGCCAGTCGACATCAGCGGCAACTCCGTCGCCGCGGCCGGCCAGTCCACCGCCGCCTCCCAGGGGGGCGCCTCGGTGGAGAACACCGCCAGGAGCAGCGGCATCCCCAACCAGACCTCGGGCAACAGCAGCGTTCTGGGCGGCAACCAGGTCAACGCGCCGATCAGCGCCCCGGTCAACGCCTGTGGCAACGCGGTCTCGCTGTTCGGCAGCTCCGACGCGGGCTGCAAGGGCGGCGCGACCGTCAAGAACACCGGCAAGGGCAGCGGCACCGCCGGGGGCAACCGGACCTCCGGCGACAGCAGCGTCCTCGGCGGCAACCAGGTCACCGCCCCCATCAGCGCCCCGATCAACGCCTGCGGCAACGCCGTGGCGATCTTCGGTGACGCGACCGCGGGCTGCAAGGGCGGCGCGTCCGTCAAGAACTCCGGCCACCACGGCGGCGCCGGCGGCAACACCACCTCCGGCCGTAGCTCCGTGCTCGGCGGCAACCAGGTGATCGCGCCGATCAGCGCGCCGATCAACATCTGCGGCAACGCGGTCGCCGTCTTCGGCCAGGCCTTCGCCGGATGCAAGGGCGGCTCCAGCGTCACCAACGGTGGGGGCGGCAAGCCCGGCCACCACTACCAGACCGCCCACGGGCGTCCCGGCTCGACCGGCAACGACACCGACGGCCGGTTCGGCGTCGGCAGCGGCAACCAGGTCATCGCTCCGATCAACCTGCCCATCACGGCCTGCGGCAACGCGGTCGGCAACGCGATCGCGGGCTGCAAGGGCGGAAGCTCGGTGGAGAACCGCGCGGCCGGGACCGGCGCGGGCGGCAACCGTACCTCGGGCCGGTCCGGCGTGCTGTCGGGCAACCAGGTGATCGCGCCGATCACCGCCCCGATCGATGTCTGCGGCAACGCGGTCGCGGTCCTCGGGCAGGCGTTCGCCGGGTGCAAGGGCGGCGCCTCGGTGAAGAACGGCGGCCACGGCGCGGGCGGCAACCGCACGTCCGGCCAGTCGGGCGTGCTGGCCGGCAACCAGGTGATCGCGCCGATCACCGCCCCGATCAACGCCTGCGGCAATGCGGTGGCGGCGCTGGGCCTGGCCCAGGCCCACTGCAAGGGCGGCGCCAGCGTCTCGCCGAAGCACGGCGTGGGCGGCGGCGGTAACACCACCTCGGGCCGGTCCGGCGTGCTGGCCGGCAACCAGGTGATCGCCCCGATCACCGCCCCGATCAACATCTGCGGCAACGCGGTCGCCGTCCTGGGCGACGCCGCCGCCGGATGCCTGGGCGGGTCGAGGGTCGGCAAGCCGGTCGACCGGCCCGGCGACGGCTACGACCACCTGGCCCGCGGCACCGGCCAGGTCACCAAGAACAAGACCAGCGGGATGCTGCCCGTCACGCCCGCCCTGCCTGGGCTGAAGGACGCGGGCAACCTCAACCAGCAGATGCGCGGCGCGGCCTTGCCGTCGCTGCCCGTCGTCGGCGACCTGGCCGGCACGCTGGGCCTGCCGGCCTTGCCCGAGCTGCCCGGCATGCCCGGCCGTCCCGACGCGCCCGGCGCGCCCATCCGCCAGGGCGGGAAGGCCAGCCCGGTCTCGGCCCTCGGCCCGGCCACCTCGCTGGTCTCCGCCACCCCGGTCGGCGGGGCCGTCGGCGGCGCGGCCGGCGCCCTGCCGGTCGGCGACCTCGGCCTGATGAGCGCCGAGCAGCCCGCCGGCGTCACCGGGATGAACTCCACCTCGCTGTTCGCCCTGGTTCTCGGCGCGATGTTCGCCGCCTCGGCGACGCTGTTCGCGACCACCCGCCGCTTCCGCCTCGGCAAGAAGTAGCCCAGAACCGCGCCGCTCACAGCCGGTGAGACGGTGACGCCAGACGGTTCGCCTGCCCTGTTGAAGGGCGGGAGGACATAGAAGCTTTGCCCGTTCCGGGGGCGCGGCCCGGGGCGGGCAAAGCCATGTCCGGTCACAGGGTGCTGCGAACCCTGATGATGCGGCGGCGTAGCCGTACCTGGCGGCTTCCGTCGGAGAACAACCGGACGCGGGCCAGTTCCCAGTGTCCGTACTCCGCGTGTTCGGTCAGCAGCTGACGTGCCGCTTCGCGCGAGATGCCACGCGGGATGTAGACATCCATGTAGGAGTACTCCAGCACAACGATTAGTCTCCAGGGTGGGGCAAGGGACGGGGTAGCTCACTGGGGCTTATTCTGCGTCCTGGTGGGTGGACCCGGAAATGAGTGGGTAGCCCCGGGGGAAGGAAAAACCCGCGAGACGGGTTACCTTCAGACTTGTGCCGGATCCCGGCGTGTCGGATCCCATGGGGGATTTAGCTAGCGAACAGCGAGGTAGGAAGCAGCGTGCCAGCCAACAACGGCAGCGCCGGCGGAACCCGCCTGGTGATCGTCGAGTCGCCGGCGAAGGCGAAGACCATCGCCGGGTACCTCGGGCGCGGCTACATCGTCGAGTCCAGCATCGGCCACATCCGCGATCTGCCGGAGAAGGCCGACGACATCCCCGAGAAGTACAAGGGGGAGTCCTGGGCGCGCCTCGGGGTCAACGTTGAGCACGAGTTCGAGCCGCTGTATGTCGTCAACCCTGACAAGAAGGCGCAGGTCAGCAAGCTCAAGCAGCTCCTGAAGGACGCCGACGAGCTCTACCTGGCCACGGACGAGGACCGCGAGGGCGAGGCCATCGCCTGGCACCTGCGCGAGGTGCTGAAGCCCAAGGTGCCGGTGCACCGCATGGTCTTCCACGAGATCACCCCGCAGGCGATCAGGGACGCGGTGTCCAACCCGCGCGACCTGAACCTGCGCCTGGTCGACGCCCAGGAGACCCGGCGCATCCTCGACCGCCTCTACGGCTACGAGGTCAGCCCGGTCCTGTGGAAGAAGGTCAAGCCGCGGCTGTCGGCGGGCCGGGTGCAGTCGGTGGCGACCCGCCTGGTGGTCGAGCGCGAGCGCGAGCGGCTGGCGTTCACTGCCGCCCACTACTGGGACCTGCAGGCGCTGTTCGACACCAACAAGCCCGAGGAGAAGCCGCGTGACTTCACCGCGACGCTGACCTCGGTCGACGGCAGGCGGGTGGCCCAGGGCCGCGACTTCGCCAGCACCGGAACGCTGAAGAGCAACGACGTGCTGCACCTGGACGAGGCCGCCGCGGGCGCGCTGGCCGGCCGGTTGCGGGAGGCGTCGTTCCAGGTCAAGTCCGTCGAGCGCAAGCCGTACACGCGTAAGCCGTACGCGCCGTTCCGGACGACCACGTTGCAGCAGGAGGCCAGCAGGAAGCTGGGCTTCTCGGCGAAGTACACGATGCAGGTCGCGCAGCGGCTCTACGAGAACGGCTTCATCACCTACATGCGTACCGACAGCATCACGCTGTCGGAGACGGCCGTCGCGGCCGCCAGGTCACAGGCCATCAAGCTGTACGGCGCGGCCTACGTCCCGGACAAGCCGCGCGTCTACGCCAGCAAGGTGAAGAACGCCCAGGAGGCGCACGAGGCGATCCGCCCGTCCGGCGAGGAGTTCCGCACCCCGGGCGAGACGGGCCTGTCCGGCGACATGTTCCGGCTGTACGAGCTCATCTGGCAGCGCACGGTCTCCTCGCAGATGAAGGACGCCGTCGGCGAGTCGGTGACGGTCAAGGTCGCGGGCACCTCGCAGAGCGGCGAGGCGGTCGAGTTCAGCGCCTCCGGCCGGACGATCACCTTCCACGGTTTCCTCAAGGCCTACGTCGAGGGCGCCGACGACCCGTCTACCGACCGTGACGACTCGGAGAAGCGCCTGCCGAACCTGGCCGAGCGCGACCCGCTGAGCGTGACCCGGCTCGACGTGGCCGCCCACTCCACCAAGCCGCCCGCCCGCTACACCGAGGCGTCGCTGGTCAAGGAGCTGGAGGACCGGGAGATCGGCCGCCCGTCGACGTACGCGTCGATCATCGGAACGATCCTGGACCGCGGCTACGTGTTCAAGAAGGGCACCGCGCTGGTGCCGTCCTTCCTGGCGTTCGCCGTGGTCAACCTGCTGGAGCAGCATTTCGGCAACCTGGTCGACTACGACTTCACCGCCGACATGGAGAAGGTCCTCGACGACATCGCCAACGACCGGGCGGAGCGCGTGCCCGAGCTGCAGCGCTTCTACTACGGCGTGGAGGGTGACGAAGGTCTCAAGGAGATGGTCACCGACCTCGGCGAGATCGACGCCAAGGAGATCAGCTCCTTCTCGATCAGGGACAGCGACATCATGATCCGGGTCGGCCGCTACGGGCCGTACCTGGACCGGGACGGCGCGCGGGTCAACATCCCCGAGGATCTGACGCCCGACGAGCTGACCGCGCAGAAGGCCGAGGAGCTGTTCGCCCGCCCGACCGGCGACCGGGAGCTGGGTAAGGACCCGGTGACCGGCAACCTGATCGTGGCCAAGGACGGGCGGTTCGGCCCGTACGTCACAGAGATCGTGGTCGAGGAGGCGCCGGCGGCCGACGCGCCGAAGAAGCGCGCCAAGAAGGCCGAGGCGGCCAAGCCGCGCACGAGTTCGCTGTTCAAGACGATGTCGCTGGACACGGTGACGCTTGAGGACGCGCTGAAGCTGCTGTCGCTGCCGCGCCTGGTGGGCGAACTCGACGGCGAGTCGGTGACCGCGCAGAACGGCAAGTTCGGTCCCTACCTGAAGAAGGGCACCGACTCGCGTTCGCTGTCCAGCGAGGACGACCTGTTCACGGTCACCCTGGAGCAGGCCAAGGAGCTGTTCGCGCAGCCCAAGGCACGCGGCAGGGGCCGGGCGGCGGCCGCGCCGCCGCTGCGCGAGCTGGGCGACGACCCCAACTCCAAGAAGCCGGTCGTGGTGAAGGAAGGCCGCTTCGGGCCGTATGTGACCGATGGGGAGACGAACGCGTCGCTGCGCAAGGGCGACACGGTCGAGGACATCACCATCGAGCGGGCGGCCGAACTGCTGGCCGAGCGGCGTGAGCGGGCACCGGCTCCGAAGAAGAAGGCCGCCCCGGCGAAGAAGGCTCCGGTGAAGAAGGCCGCGGCCAAGAAGCCGGCCGCCAAGTCCTGAGAGGCCTCTCAGGCGGCGGTGCGCGGGTGGACGCCCAGGACTCGTAGCATGACGGCGTGGTCCTGGGATTCGCCGGAATGATGTTCGCCGTGGTCGTCGTCGTGCACTACTACCTGTGGCGGCGGCTGGTGCGGGCCACGACGCTGCCCGGCCGGACTCGCCGGGTGCTCACCTGGTGCCTGGTCGCGCTGGCCGTCCTGGTGCCCGCGACGATGATCGGCTCGCGTTTCGAGGTCGCGCACTTCCTGGCCTGGCCCGGCTTCCTGTGGCTGGCGGTGATGTTCTACCTGGTGGTCTTCCTGGTGGTGCTGGAGATCCCGCGGGCGGTCGCCGCGTTCCTCATCAGGCGGAGCAGCCCCGCCGTGGCGGACAAGCCCGTCCCCGTCACCGTGGGCGCTCCGGCGCCGCCCGCGGTGGAGGAGCCGCCTGCCGTACCGGATCTGGTGAGCAGGAGGCTCTTTCTCGGGCGGGCCACCGCGCTGGCCGCCGGGGTCGGCGCGCTGGGGACCGTCGGGTACGGCGTGCGGACCGCCCTCGGCGACCCGGTGATCGAGCCGGTCACGGTCGTGCTGCCGAAGCTCGATCCCCGGCTCGGCGGCCTGCGCTTCGCGGTGGTCAGCGACATCCACCTGGGCCCGCTCACCGGCATCCGGCACACCGAGCGCATCGTCCGCATGATCAACGATCTCCGGCCGGACGTGGTGGCGATCGTCGGCGACCTGGTGGACGGCACGGTCGCCGAGCTCGGCCCGCTGGCCAGGCCGCTGAAGGACCTGGAGTCGCGCTACGGCTCGTTCTTCGTCACCGGCAACCACGAGTACTTCTCCGCCAACGGCCCGGCCGAGTGGGTCGAGGAGCTCGGCCAGCTCGGCGTGCGTTCCCTGCGCAACGAGCGGGTGGAGATCGCGCACGGGGGCGCGGTGCTCGACCTCGCGGGCGTCAACGACCTCACCGGCGGCGACGACGGGTCCGACCTGGGCAAGGCGCTGAACGGCCGGGACACCTCCCGCTCGTCGGTGCTGCTGGCACACCAGCCGCTCCAGGTGCGCGAGGCGGCCGGGTTCGGCGTCGACCTGCAACTGTCGGGGCACACGCACGGCGGGCAGATGGTGCCGTTCAACCTCGTGGTGCCGTTCCAGCAGCCGGCAGTGTCGGGGCTGTCGACGATCGACGGGGTGCAGGTGTACGTCACGCGAGGGGCAGGGTTCTGGGGCCCGCCGGTAAGGGTCGGCGCTCCTCCGGAGATCTCCATCCTGGAACTCAGGGCGCCCTGACGAGAACGTGTTATGCATTCGGTGCCGCCGAGCACCGCCGAGGCACTACCCTCAGGCGACGAGCGACCGCTCCCTAAGCTCCTGCCCGGCGACCACCTGGATACGCTGACACTATGACCACCATCGGCCGACGCAGACCAGCAAGCGTGCTGGCCATCGCCCCATTCCGCAGGTTGTGGATGGCCATGTCGGTCTGCAGCCTCGGTGACTGGCTCAACATCCTCGCCCTGACCGCGCTGGCCGGGAACCTCACGCAGGGCGACAGCTACCAGGTGCAGTCTTTGGCCATCGGTGGCGTGTTCGTCGCCAAGATGCTGCCGGCGATTCTGCTCGGGCCGCTCGCGGGCGCCTTCGCCGACCGGTTCGACCGGCGGCTGACCATGTTCGTCTCCGACCTGTCGCGCTTCGCGGTGGTGCTGTCGATCCCGCTGATCGGCAGCTACCAGTGGGTGATCGTCGCGACGTTCCTGGTCGAGTGCGTGAACCTGTTCTGGGTGCCGGCCAAGGACGCCACGGTGCCGAACCTGGTGCCCAAGGAGCGGCTGGAGGAGGCCAACCAGCTCAACCTCCTCGTGACGTACGGCACGGCCCCCATCGCCGCCCTGCTGTTCGCGATCCTGTCGCTGACCGGCGACATGCTGCGCAACCTCGTGCCGTTCCTGTCGGGCACCGAGCCGACCGACCTGGCGCTGCTGCTGAACGCCTGCGCCTACCTGGTCTCGGCCGTGCTCATCTTCACCCTGCGCGACATCCCGCGCCGGAACGTCGCGATCTCCGCGCCGTCGGTGCTCAAGCAGGTCGTCGAGGGCTGGCGCTACGTCAGCCGCCACCGCCTGGTGCGCGGACTGATCGTCGGCATGCTCGGCGCGTTCGCCGCGGGCGGCACGGTGGTCGGCGTGGCGAAGATCTACGTGGAGTCACTGGGCGGCGGCGACGCGGCCTACGGTGTGGTGTTCGGCGCGGTGTTCGTCGGCATGGCGCTGGGCATGTTCTTCGGGCCGCGACTGCTGCGCGAGCTGTCGCGGCGGCGGCTGTTCGGCCTGTCGATCACGGTGGCCGGGGTGGTGCTGGCCGCGATCGCGCTGGTGCACAACCTGGTGATCGTGGTCCTGCTGACCGTGGCGCTGGGGGCGTGCGCGGGCATCGCGTGGATCATCGGGTACACGCTGATCGGGCTGGAGGTCGAGGACGCCCTGCGGGGCCGTACCTTCTCCTTCCTGCAGTCCACGGCCAGGGTCACGCTGCTGCTGGTGGTCGCGGTGGCCAACCCGCTGGCCGGTCTGTTCGGCAGCCACGAGATCGCCTTCGGCGATGCCGCCTACCGCTTCGACGGCTCGAACCTGGTGCTGGTCCTCGGCGGCGTACTCGCGATGATCGTCGGGCTGCTCGCGCTGCGGCACATGGACGACAGGAAGGGCGTCTCCCTGTCGGAGGACCTGCTGGCGGCGGTGCGCGGCGAGCGGTTCGAGACTGAGGTCGCCGAGCAACTGCCCGGCTTGTTCATCGCGTTCGAGGGCGGCGAGGGCTCGGGCAAGACCACCCAGTCGCGGCTGGTCGCCATCTGGCTGCGCGACCAGGGCTTCGACGTGGTGCAGACGCGCGAGCCCGGCTCGACCAAGGTCGGCATGCGGCTGCGGGCGATCCTGCTCGACGCGGCGGAGAAGGGCCTGTCGGCGCGGTCGGAGGCGCTGCTGTACGCCGCGGACCGGGCCGAGCACGTGGAGAAGGTGATCAGGCCCGCGCTCGGCCGGGGCGCGATCGTGGTCTGCGACCGCTACGTCGACTCCTCGCTCGCCTACCAGGGGGCGGGGCGGGCGCTCGACCCGGTGGACGTCTCCAAGGTCAACGCCTGGGCGACCGGCGGGCTGGTGCCGCACCTCACCGTACTCATCGACGTCCCGCCGGAGGTGGGCCTGACCAGGCTGGGCGGGGCGGCCGACCGGATCGAGGCCGAGCCGCTGGAGTTCCACGAGCGGGTGCGCAAGGAGTTCCGCGCGCTGGCCGCCTCGGCCCCCGACCGGTACCTGATCGTCGACGGGACACTGGCGCAGCGGGACATCACCAGGGAGATCCAGGACCGGATCAGGGAGATCCTGCCCGATCCCGTCCCGCAGGACTCCGAGGACGCGACGGGCACCATGCCCGCCATTCGCGACTAGCCTTAGCGCGTGACTGTCTTCGACGACCTGGTGGGCCAGGCCCAGGCGACCGCCGTGCTCTCCAGGGCCGCCGCCGCGGGCGCCGAGGCCGTCGCGGGCGGGCGCGGCGCGGGCATGACGCACGCCTGGCTGTTCACCGGGCCGCCCGGGTCGGGGCGCGAGGAGGCGGCGCGGGCGTTCGCCGCCGCGCTGCTCTGCCCCGACGGCGGCTGCGGCCACTGCGACCAGTGCCACCAGGTGATGATCGGCTCGCACCCCGACCTGGAGGCGGTACGCCCGCAGGGCCTGTCCTACAGCGTCAAGCAGACCCGTGAGCTGATCCTGCGGGCCGCCGGGGCGCCGACCCAGGGCCGCTGGCGGGTCATCCTGTTCGAGGACGCCGACCGGGCCACCGAGTCCGCGGCGAACGCCCTGCTCAAGGCCATCGAGGAACCGCCCCCGCGGACCGTGTGGCTGCTCTGCTCCCCCTCGCCGGACGACCTGATGATCACCATCAGGTCCCGCTGCCGCGTGGTGACACTGGCCACCCCGTCCACCGAGGCCGTCGCGCACGTGCTGGCCACCCGCGACAGCGTGCCGCACGACATGGCGCGGTTCGCCGCGCGGGCGTCGCAGGGCCACATCAGCCGGGCCCGCCGCCTCGCCCTGGACGAGGGGGTACGGCGGCGCCGCGAGGCCGTCCTCGCCATCCCGCCCTCGCTGACCGGCGTGGGGGAGTGCGTGAGCGCCGCCGAACGCCTGGTCAAGACCGCCGAGGAGGAGGCGGGCGTGGCGACGGCCGCGCTGAACGAGACCGAGACCAGCGAGCTGCGCAAGATCTACGGCGAGGGTTCGTCGGGCAAGGGGCTCAACCGCGGGCTGGTCCGGGGCGGCGCCGGGGCGCTGAAGGAGCTGGAGGACCGGCAGAAGTCGCGCGCCACCCGCATCAAGCGTGACTCCCTCGACGAGGCGCTGCTCGAACTCGTCGCCTACTACCGGGATGTGCTGGCGATGCAGTTCGGCGCCTCGGTGGAGCTGGCCAACGACGATCACCGCTTCGAGCTCGACCGGCTGGCCCAGTCCTCGACGCCGGAGGAGACGCTGCGCCGGATCGACACGATCATGCGCTGCCGCGAGCGCCTCGAGGCCAACGTCAACCCGCAGATCGCGGTCGAGGCCATGATGCTGGGCCTGCGCCGCCCCTGAATCTTTCTCGCCCGCGCGAGCAGCAGACCGCATTCCCACGCGTCTCTGTGATGTGAAAGTGGAACTGCTCCCCCCGCGAGCGCCGGTGGATGTCGCCGCGATCTTCGCCGAACATCAGGCGGGCCTGGTACGGCTCGCGCTGATCATGGTGGGTGATCGGGCGAGTGCCGAGGACGTCGTCCAGGAGGCGTTCGCGCGCACTCATGCCGGGCGTGGCCGGTTGCGAGATCCGGACAGGGCGCTCGCCTATGTGCGATCGGCCGTGCTCAACGGGTGCCGGTCGGTGCTGCGGCGCAGGGCGACGGTGTTCCGGCGGCCGGTGCCGTACGAGCCGCCCGTGTGGTCGGCGGAGAGCGCCGCACTGGTGGGCGAGGACCGTCGTGAGGTGCTGCGGGCCCTGGGCGCGCTGCCACGCCGCCAGCGCGAGGCGCTGACCCTGCGCTACTACTTCGAGCTGGCCGATCAGGAGATCGCCGAGACCATGCGGATCAGCGCGAGCACCGTGCGGTCCACGATCGCGCGCGGGCTGGCGGCCCTCGGCCGAGCCCTTGAGGAGGAATCATGAACAGTCCGGTGGAAGACCGCCTGCGTGACGCGCTCGCCTCGGCGGGCGCCACGGTCGAGACGGAGACGCTGCAACCGCTGACGGCCCGTCGGCGGCGGATCCGCGTGGACCTGCGGCTCGTGGCGGTGGGCCTGGCGGTCGTCCTCGCCGGCGCCATCGCGCTGCGACCGGTTCCCGAGGACCGCCCAGTCATGATGGCGGGCCTGTACCTGGCGGCGGACGGAAGATCCCGGGCCGATGTCTCGATCTTCCTGTGCAAGGCGGAGGCCCCCTTCCCGAACTGCGGAGGCGAGAAGATCACCGCGCAGGAACAGGCCGCCGTGGAGGACGCGCTCAAGGCCCGGCCGGAGATCGAGTCGTACGTCTTCAAGGACCTGCGGACCGCCTACACCAACTTCCGCCGCGAATTCCCGGACGACTTTGAGATGATCACGGAAGCCGACATGCCCGATTCGTTCCGCGTGAACCTGAAGCCCGACGCCGAGGCGGCCTCGCTCATCTCCGCGGTCGAGGTCCTGCCGGGGGTCGCCAACGTGATCGACACCAAGTGCCTGATGGAGCGCGCCGGTTTCCTGGGAACGATCAAAGGCTTTCTTGGGCTTCGGGACACCTGCGCCACCGCGGACGTTTACTGACGCGCCTGACAAGGGAGACACGTATGGTGGCCGTACGGATCCCCCTAGGCCGTCAGGAGGCTGGCTCTAGCCCATGGGAATGATCATGGCCGTGAGCTTCACCCGCTACGGAAGGCTCTACTACCTCGACCCCGGAGGCCACAGCCCCAAGGTCGGCGACAAGGTGCTGGTGCCGACCGAGGCGGGGCCTGAGGTGGCCGAGTGCGTGTGGGCGCCGCAGTACACCAGCGATGACATCGACGGCCTGCCCGTGTGCGAGGGACTCGCCGGTGAGGAGCACCTCACCCGTGACGAGGGCAACAAGCGCAGGCGGGCCGAGGCGCGCAGCGTCTCCAAACGGCTGATCAAGCGCCACACGCTGCCGATGAAGGTGGTCGGCGTCGACTACCTCGACAAGGACAACGTCTACACCGTCTACTTCTCGGCGCCGCACCGGGTCGACTTCCGGGCGCTGGTCCGCGACCTGGCCCGCAACCTGCGGGCCAGGGTGGAACTGCGGCAGATCGGCCCCCGCGACGAGGCCAGGCTGCAGGGCGGCATCGGGCCGTGCGGGCGCGACCTGTGCTGCGCGACCTTCCTGAAGGACTTCGAGCCCGTCTCCGTCCGCATGGCCAAGGACCAGGACCTGCCGGTCAACCCGCTGCGCATCGCCGGCGCGTGCGGACGACTGATGTGCTGCCTGAAGTACGAACACCCCCTGTACCAGGAGTTCCGCGCCTCCGCCCCTCGTGTGGGGCTGGCCGTCGACACCCCCGAAGGGCCTGGCACCGTGGTCGGGCACAACGTGCCGTCCGACTCCGTGGTGGTACGGCTCAACGACGGCGGCCGACGCTGCGCCTGCTCAAAGGCGAGCGTGTGCGGACCACGGAAGGCTTACGACTCCACCTATGGCGGCGAGGCGTGACGAGGGCCTGGCGCCGGTGATGGGGCGTCGTGCCGGATATCAACTGAGCCCAGACGTTCCAAGCACGGGGGCGGATCCTGGTAGACTCTCACGCGTTGTATGGCACGCCGCCTTAGCTCAGTCGGCCAGAGCACTTCACTCGTAATGAAGGGGTCTCGGGTTCGAATCCCGAAGGCGGCTCCAGGTCAAAGGGCCCTCGCGAAGATCGCGAGGGCCCTTTTGCTAACACCCCTGCTAACAGGCGCTACAGGACAGGCCATGCGGGGCTGGTCAAGCCGAGCAGCTTGAACGTCTCTTCGAGCCACATACGTTCCAGTCGGTTGCTCGTGATCTTACGAATAGCCGACGAGACTGCTGTGGACTCGACTGCTTGGTGACGTTTCGTCAGTAGCTCGCCCACAAAGGCGGCCAGCGCCTTGAACGCCACATAGGGCGGATCTTCGGAGCCTGCCCACTCCCAGGTCACCAGCTTCTGGTCACTCACGCGGAAGACTCTGGAGCGGAGCGGAACGCTGTCTCTGATCGACTCGCGAAGGCCTTGAACAGCTTGACGGAAGCATCCCAAGAGGATGCCGTCTCGATCGGAGAGCTTTCGTTCGGTGGCGATCCTGACGAGGAGTGACTCCAGGCGTCCTTCAATCTCTGCAGCCCGCTCCAGCAGCCCTCGTCGGAACTCTTCCGCGTCGGACATTCCAGTAGGAATGGCGCTCCAGAGCTTCCAGATTGCGAAGAACTGCCCGTAGATGTCGTAGAAGACGCCGAGAGCCAGTAGATCCAGCTCTCGGCGTTTCTTGCGTTCGTCCCAGCGCGCGGTGAGTCGGTTTCCCACGAGCCAGCCCAAGGTCAGCGTCACCAGGGCGATACCCAGGCTGGGCAGAGCCTTGATGGCTTCAGTCCATAGGGCGGAGGTGTCCATGCGGTTCTCCAATCGACCTCTAACAGATAGATCGTTTGGAGGCTAGAGAACGTATCAAGGTGACGCTGGATAGACGGCCTTCGCGAAGATGTCGGCGGCCGCGGTTTCTGCCGAGCGGATTACGTGGGCGTAGACGCGCAGGGTGATCGCGGGATCGGCGTGTCCGAGGCGGGCCGCGACTACGTGAACGGGGACGCCCGCCAGGAGCAGCATGGTCGCGTGCAGGTGGCGCAGGTCGTGTAGACGGATGATCGGGAGCTTGTCGGCGGCGGTCTTGTTGTGGGTCTCGATCAGCTTGCGGGGCAGGTTCGTGACCGTGGTCGGGTAGATGGGGCCGCCCCAGGCGGTCAGGAAGACGTGGTCATCGTCCTCGCCCTGCCAGTCGTCGCCCAGGCGGTCTTTCTCGGCTTGCTGGGCCTTCTGGTGGTCCTTGACCACATTCACGGTGGTGTCGTCGATGGTGACGATGCGGGTTCTGCCGCTCTTGGTGGAGCCCTCCAGGCGCTGCCCCTCGACGACGCCCACAGAGCCGCTGATGGTGATCTGCTTGCCATCGAGGTCGATGTCTGACCAGCGGAGGTTGAGCAGCTCGCCACGGCGGGCGCCGGTGTAGGCAGCCAGGTGGAGGAAGGCGAAGAGTCGGTGTTCCTTGGCCACGGTCAGGAAGGTGCGGAGTTGGCCAGCGGTCCAGACCGTTCCAGGAGCCTTGATCTCGGCGCGAGGACGCTTGGCCTTCTCGACTGGTGAGCTGCTGATGTACTCGTGGACGAGGACGGCGTCGCGGAAGGCGCGGCGGAGGATCGCGTGGGTGTGCGTGACGGTGGAGACCTTCAGCGGCTTGCCGCTCTTGCTGCCCTTGGTGAGCAGGTCCCGGTACAGCTTGGTGATCGTGGCGGGCCGTACCGCCTGGAGGCGCATCTTGCCGATGAACGGCGTGATGTAGAGGCGGATCCCCGCGCGGTAGTCCTCCAGGGTGCCCGGCCTGACCTCCATCGAGTGATCCTCGATCCAGATGTCGAGGAATTCGGCGACGGTGATCTCGTTGCGGTCGACGTACTCACCGCGCCGGGCCTGAACACGTCCCTCGTCACGAGCTTCCTTGGCCTCGTCGGCCGTGGCGAAGCCGCCCACCCAGCGGGGTTTGCTCAGGCCAGTCTCGGGGTCCTTAACGCGGATGACGTAGTACCAGGTGTTGCCGCGCTTGATCACGCCATCTCGCAGCTTGGGAGTGGCCTTCTTCTTACGAGGCTGGTCGTCAGGGGTGCCAACAAGAGTCTTGGTCATGCTGCGTCCTCCTTCGTGGTCAGGCGGGTGATGTAGTCGGTCAGGGCGGTGACGGGGATGCGGCGGGAGCCGTCGATGCGGAGCGAGGTGACCGCGCCGGAGGTGAGCAGTTCGTAGAGCTTGCTGCGGGAGATGGCCAGGGCTTCGGCGGCTTCAGGCACGGTGAGGAGGAGCCGGGTCATGGGCGGCTCCTGGTGCCGGTGATGGCTGCGGCCAAGAGCTGATCACCGGCTGAGTGGCCCTTGCCCGCGTAGGTCCATTCGCTGATCACGAGGACGGTGTCCTCGTCGAAGAGTGGGAGGCGTCCGGTGGTGATCTCGTGGTCGCGGGCGTGGTCTTCGCGGTCGGCTCGGAGTGCGCCAAGGGTGGTGGAGTAGTTGCGGGATCGGGTGGAGAAGTGGCCGCGGAAGCCGAGCATGTGGGCCCACTGGGCGAGGCGGAGGTTCTGGAGTTCGTCGAGTGCTCCGAGGCGGAGGCATTCGCGAATGAGGCGCTTGGGGTGCTCGCGCAGGTTGAAGGCGTCGAGGTTGTCGAGAGGGTTGATGCGGCGGTCGAGGGTGCCGACGCATTCGGCGGCCTTGGTGGCGTACTTGGCGATGTAGCCGGCGACGGCTTGTTCGGTGAGGTCGCCGTTGAGGGTGATGGGGCGGATGTCGAGCTGTTGGCCCCACTTGAAGAGGCGGGCGGGCTGCTCGTCGAGGGCGGGGACGAGGGCGCTTACGACACGGGCGGCGTGTTGTACGGCTTGCGCCAAGGCGTCGGCCGTTGCCCAGGTTGGTGGGGGTAGGGCGGGGCCGCCGGGTCCGTCGAGGCGGATGATGGCGTGGAAGTGGACGACGCCGCGTCGTTGGTATTCGGCGACTTTGGCGAAGGAGACGGTGAGGTGGTCGCGGAGTTCGCGAAGGGTCAGGCCGCCGAGTTTGGCCAGGTGGCGGCGGAGGGAGTCGGCGAGGCGTTTCCACAGCAGTGGGGCCAGGGCGTTGAACAGGACTGAGCCGGTGTAGTCGTAGCAGTCGGGGCACAGCGGTTCGCCGAGGCGGGGATCGTCCTTGTGGTGCTTGTCCGTGCAGGACATGACCTTGCCGTGCGGGCAGGTCTTGGCGTCGCGGCGAGGGTGGCAGGGCAGGGTCTTGCCGTTCTTCTCCTTGCGGGCGTGGACCTTGCCGAAGGATGGGGCGGTCAGGGTGACGAAGAGCGTGGGGTGGGTGGTGACGGTGTCGGGGACGCCTTTGCCGCCGATGAGGCCCGCTCGGATGAGGTGGTAGGTGTCGGCGCGGTAGGTCTCGGCGCAGGCCGGGCAGCGGGAGGCGCGGCGGGTCTTGCAGGGCAGGCGGAGAACGCCGTCAGGCTCGTTGCGGGTGGTGTAGCGGTGGAGCAGTGCGCCGGTGGCGGCGTCGTAGTGTTCGACCTTGCCGCGCAGGTGGATGGGCTGTCGGCATCCTGCGGTGGCGCGGATCTGGGCGGCCCAGCGGTCGTAGTCGGGGGCGTTGAGTCGGGTGATCAGGCCCGTGATGGCGTGCGGATGTGTGGTGTTTGCGGGCAAGATGGAGTCCTCCTTTCGCTCGTTCGGGTGAAGGGATGGCCCCCGACCTGGCGTGTGTCTTGGCGGATGTGCGGCCAGGCCGGGGGCGCTGCTCTTAAGGGACTGCTTGCAGGTCCCGGGGGTACTGCGCGCCGTGGTTGTCGATGCCGGTACCGTCGCAGTCGCGGCAGGTCTCACGGTCGAGGTCGAGGCCGGTCCCGCCGCAGGTGCAGCAGGCGTAGCGGGTCACGGTGGTCACCTCCGTTCGCGTGGCAGGGTGTTGACGTAGACCCGCCAGGCGTGGGGTTTGGCGCGGTCGGGGTAGGCGCGGGAGACGCCGCGGACGGTGAAGTTCAGGCGGAGCCGGAACAGGGCGTCGACGATTTCGGCGCGGGTGCCGTCGAGGCGGATTCGCATGATCGGGTCTCCTATTCGGGCTGGATGCAGCCGTGGTAGCTGTCGTGAGCTGCGTAGCGGGCGCGGGCGTCGGACAGGATGGCTACGGCCTTGTACTCGACCGGGCCGAAGTGGATCGACGTGGAGTAGTGGCCGTGTGGGATCTCCTCGGCGTCGACGACCGTGCCGAGGTGGGCGGCGATCTGGTCGACTTCGGCGCAGAGGTCGACGTCGTTGACTCGGCGAGGGAAGTGGTGGACGGTGGCGCCGCGCGGGACGGGGAGGTCCGGGTTGGCCTCCAGGAAGGCGGCCAGGTCGCGCAGGCCGGTGATGAGGGCGGTTCGGTTGATCATCGTTGGTTCCCCTTTCTGGTCAGGCGGTGCGCAGGGTGTGGAGTAGGTCGGCGGCGAGTTGGTTGGAGACGCCCAGGCGGGAGCGGAGGGCGTCGCGGGTGATGGGTTTGCCGTGCTTGGTGTGGTGTTCGTCGGCGACGCGGCGGGCGTAGTCGAGCAGGGCCGGGGCGGGGCCGCCGTCTACTGGTTCGTCCTCGGTCTGCGGGACGGGGACGAAGTCCGGGACGGGAACCGGGGCGGGAAGGCCCGCGCGGCGTTCGAGCATGGAGACGGCGATCAGGAACGCGCCCGCTGGGGTGGCGGCGGTGATCCAGCCCCACACGGTCGGGTCGGCTTGGGCGAGGTTGGCGGCCAGAGAGAGGACGACGCCGCCGGCCAGGACGAGGACGGGCCAGGACATCCAGCCACGGCGGGGACGGCCGGTCTTCTTGTCGCGTTGGCGTTCGCGGGCGGCCATGACGCAGGTGAGGTCGATGCAGACGGCGACCGCCCAGGACATCCAGCCGGTTTGGCCGTGGTCAGCGGCGGTGTCGCGGATGTGGGTGAACGATCCGGCACCCGCGATGACGGCCAGGACGAGGACCGGGCCGGTGTCGAGCAGCCAGCAGGCGAAGCGTCGCATCGTTGCACCCCCTTTCGTGGTTCAGGCGTTGATGGGCTGAGGGAGGTGGGCGGTGATCTCGTCCCAGGGCGGGGTGAGGTGGGCGTGGGCGCGAGCGGCGTGTTCGGCGGTCTGCTCGCTGACGTAGAAGGAGCGGGCTCGATACCACTGGCCATCGGAGGAGGCGACGATCGCGACTCCTGGTGTCTCGGCGGCGATCGTGCGGGCCGAGGCAAGTGCCGCCGGGTCGAGGTCGCCGAGGGTCATGGTCGCGGTTTCGGGGTCGTTGACCCGGTGGCAGATCCGGCCCGAGCACTGCGCTCGGAGCGCGGTGACGCCGGGGCCGAGGTCTGAGCCGATGCGCTGGCCGCAGCAGAACAGGTAGATGCCGAAGGCTCTGCCGAGCTGCGCGATCCGCAGGAGGCCGGTCGAGGTGCGGGCGATCTCGTCTTTCTCGCTCTTGTCGGCCATCAGGTACAGCTCGGCCAGCTCGTCGACCAGGACCACGACGGGAACCGGGCGAAGGGCGGGCGGGAGCTGCCAGAGGTTGCGGGCGGACGCCTGGCGGCACAGCCCCATTCGGTCGATCATGAGGCCGACCAGGTCCGTCAGCAGGTCGACGGATTCGGCGCGGGAGGTGGCCAGAGCTGAGAGCCGAGGCGCGTAGGGAGTGAACTCGACCCCGCCCTTGAGGTCGAAGCCGACCAGCGCCACCGGCTGAGGGGCCAGGCCGACGATCAGGGCGTTGGCGAGGTTGGACTTGCCGGACTGCGTGGCCCCGGCGTTGAGCCAGTGCGGCACGGTGCGGAAGTCGACGACCCAGGGCTTACCGGTCTCCAGCCTGCCGACGGTGACCTTGAGCAGGTCGGGCGAGGCTGGGAGTTGGTCGATGCTGACCAGTGGGTCGCGCATGGTCGCCATGAGCACCACCCGGCCAGGTCGAGGTGAGGAGACCCGGACCGCGTGCACGCCCCAGGAGTGGGCGAGACGTTCGGCGGCGTCGGCGTAGTCGCCGGGGATCTGCCCCTCAAGGGTCCAGAGGGTGACACGCCAGCCGTAGCGCGTCGGCAGCGGCAGCCACATGAACGGCTTGGTGTCGACGGCGACCCGTTGGAAACGGCGCCGGACCTTGACCATGCCGGTGGAGGCGACCGCGCCGGGGGTGAGGGTGAACCACCAGCGTTGGCGCTTCTTGGTGAGGCCGCAGCCGAGCGCGACTCGCCGCCAGGACGCGCGTACAGAAAGGGCGGTGAGCGGGAAGCCGATGGCGAGCCAGAAGGACGGGTGGTGGAAGCGGCGCCAGGCCCACAGCCCGACCGCGGTTGCGGCCAGGGCTGCGAGCAGGGGCAGCAGGTCAGGCATCGGCGGCCTCCCGGGCAGGGAGCAGCGCCGAGGCGCGGTAGGCGATCCCCCACCGTCCGGCGATCTCCCACACGTAGCCGAGCAGGCCGACGGCGTTGACCGGGTCTCCGGCTCTGATGGGCGGTTCCCCGGCAATGCCGATCTTGACGAGTTCGATCCGGCCGAACTCGTCTTCTACCGACACGGTGACCTCGTAGACGGTGTTGCCGTTCTTGTCGGTCTTGATCTCGCCGGTGTCGCGGTTAAGCACGCGGGGAGCCGGGGCCTTGACGCAGGTGATGGTGAGCTTGCTGACATCCACAGGAATGGGGACGGAACGCATGGGCTGTGACCTCCTTATTCGTCGTAGCCAACATAGTTAACCTAGTTGGCTCAGTTGTCAATGTTGGCGTGGCTGTCTTGGTGTGGTGAGATGTGAGGCGATGGTCAAGCACACCGGGCGGCCCGGCTACCTCCAGATCGCCGACGATCTGCGCGCGCAGATCCGCGGCGGCGCCCTCGCGCCTGGAACCCCACTGCCTTCCACCAAGCAACTCGCCGAGCAGTACGACGCGTCGCTGTCGCTGGTGAAGATGGCCGTCGGCATCCTGCGCAACGAGGGCTTGGTGATCGGCCAGCAGGGCAAGGGCGTCTTCGTCCGCGACGCCGGGGAGCCGGCAGAGGATCTGGCGGGCGAGGTGGCCGAACTACGCTCTGCCGTACAGGAGCTGTCGGTACGGCTGTCGCAGGTCGAGGAGCAGCTTTCTACGTCCACTGAACGCCCCTCGTAGCCATCCGGGCGCGTACATCCGAGCTCATCGCCCTGTCAGCGCGGTGGATGCTCACGACGATCAGCGCGAAACCGACGAGTACGGCCAGGCCGAGGATCGCGGCGATGATGAGCGCGATCATGACCAGACCACCCCAGCCTTGCCGCCGCTCTGCGGGCCGCGAGGAGGGCGCCGGGTCTCGCCGCGCCGCTTACCCGCCTGCTTCTTGAGCCAGCGATCACGGGCCAGGCACTTGCGGCAGCGGGCCTGCCCCTCGTTCAGCGGTGCGCCGCACTCGCAGGCGGGGGCCGGGTAGATCTCCTCGGTCATGTGATCACCTCTCCTTTCGGTCCGGGTTCTTGCTTGCAGACCGAGGATGCGACGGAGAGTCAGGACGAGATCACTACACGACGGGACATGTTCAAGACGTCCGGCCTACGATGGCGGAGTCCCCGGACGTCCCCCGGAGCAGGTGAGATGGCGAACGAACGGCTACGCGCCGCCCTTCTGGAGAAGGGCGTGAGCATCGGCGATCTGGCGAACGCGATCGAGGTTGACCCCAAGACGGTCGAGCGGTGGATCACCAAGGGGCGTGAGCCGTACCGAAAGCATCGCTTTGCGGTGGCTTCCTACCTGGGCGCGGATGAGATGTACCTGTGGCCGGAGGCGTTGACGCGCGATCAGGTGGCGTCCGCGTCCGAGAGCGAACTTGTCCGCGTCTACCCGCACCGCTGGGCAGTGCCCCGGGACGCGTGGGGACGTCTGTTCGCCGAGGCGTCGCAGGAGATCGGCGTCCTCGTCTACAGCGGGCTCTTCCTGGCCGACGACGCGGGCATGGTGCGCATGCTCGGCGAAAAGGCCGGCGCGGGGGTACGGGTCCGGATCCTGCTCGGCGACCCGGATTGCGCCGAGGTGGCGCAGCGGGGAGCGGATGAGGAGATCGGCGACGGGATGGCCGCCAAGATCCGCAATGTGCTGGTGCTCTACCGTCCCTTGCTGGGGCGGGAGAACGTCGAGATCCGCTTGCATCGCACGGTGCTGTACAACTCGATCTACCGCGCCGACGACCACCTACTCGTCAACACCCACGTGTACGGCGTGCCCGCCGGGAACGCGCCCGTCTTCCACGTGCGCAGGGTGCACGGCGGCGACATGGTCAACACCTACACCGAGAGTTTCGAGCGCGTGTGGGCCGGGGCTGTACCCGTAGGGTCCTGAGCATGAGCCGCCGCATCGACTACTTCGACGACCCCGCCGCGCCCAAGGCCAACAGCCTCGTTCCCTCGGTGAACGTGGTGGTCACCAACGAGGCCGGGGACCTGTTGATGATCCGGCGCAGCGACAACGGCAACTGGGCCGTACCGGGTGGGGCCATCGATCTGGGTGAGTCGATTCCGGCGGCAGCCGTACGGGAGACCGTCGAGGAGACCGGCATCGTCTGTGAGATCACCGGGCTCGTCGGAACCTACAGCGACCCCCGGCACGTGCTCCTCTACACCAGCAACGGCGAGGCCCGCCAAGAGTTCTCCCTCGTCCTGACCGCGCGGGCCGTCAGCGGGGAGCCCACGCCGAGCAGCGAATCGCGCGAAGTCCGATGGGTGCCCCGCGGACAGGTCACGTCCTTGCAGATGGACCGGTCGATGCGGATGCGAATCGAGCACTACCTAGCCGGAACTGGCCTGCCGTACATCGGATAGCGCTGCCTCGACAGCCTTGACGGCGGCCAGGATGCACGGCGTTGAGGCCGTGATGGAGCGGGAGACCAGGTGTTCGGGGCCGTAGCGTGAATGGATCTCGGCCAGGCGCTCGGTGACGTCGAGGTGGGTGCCGTCCGGGCCGGTGGACATGTCGCAGTAGGTCAGCGCCTCGACCAGCTCCGGGCGTTCCTCGTCGAACTCGCTCGTCAGCGCGTCGAAGAGGTTGCGGTTGAGCGCTTCGTTGACCGCGCAGGAGTGATGCGCGACCAGGCGGCACAGCGTGTCATCGGCCTTGACGACATCACGCAGATACCGTGCGCCGTCGAGAGGGTGAAAGCCGGTATCGGTGAGATCGGGGGCGTAACCGATGTCGTGCAGGTAGGCCGCGGCGATCAGGGTGTCGGCCTCATTGCCGAGGATGGAGGTCAGCGACATCGCGCGGGCGGCCACCCCTTGGGTGTGCGCCCAGCGCCGGGGCAGTGTCGTCTCCAACAGGCCTTTGGCGAGGTCATGAGCCCACTCGGCTTGTCCCATGTTGTTCACGATAGGCGGGTGATGCCGTGATCGAACCAGAGCGTTGGCCCGGACGTCTCAGGACGTCTCACTCGCGTACGAACCGGCCCTTGCCGTGCTCGGCCACGATCAGTCCCTCACGCTCCAGTACGGCAAGCGCCTGGCGGGCCGTACTACGCGACACGCCGTGACATCGGCGCAGCTGTGCTTCGCTGGGCACGGCACCGCCAGGCGGCAGGTCACCGCGTTCGATCTGCTCGCGCAGGTCACGGGCGATCGCCTGATAGAGGTACGGCTCGTCTCCCGGCTTGTTCCCGCCCAGGACCAGGCGGCCCTTGGCGGGGATCGTCAGGATCAATCCTTCGTCCTCCAGCACGGCCAGCGCTCGCCGTACCGTGTTGCGCGCGACCCCGAATTCCGCGCACAGTGCCGCCTCTGATGGCAACATCGACCCCGCCGGGTACATGATCATCTCGATCCGTCCTCGAAGCCGGTCGACGATCTGCGTGAAGACCCGCCAACCGGTCAGCCACGTGCTCACCGTCGAGTGATCTCAGAACCGGTACGCGTCGGCGATCTTGTGCAGGCTGAAGCTGAGTTCTCCTTGCTCCTCCTCGCGCCAACCCATCTGGGCGGCTCGCTGGATTCGCTCGACAGCACGGAGGAACTGCATGCAGGAGACTCGTTCGTCCGGCTGGTCGCCCCAGTGGAACCAGCGGAACTGGAGGTGGACATAGACCCGACGGGGCCGGCCCGCTTGGTCGAGCACTTCCACGCCTGGACGCCCGTCGTCCTCGATGAGGAACGCGGCAGGCACCTGCCGTTCTGCCAATGCGTTCCGCAGCGCTGCCAGCAACGTCTCCTGGCAGGCGCGCTGGCGTTCCTTGATGCTCTTCATGACCGGGCTGTCCCTTCGCCGTCACGGCTTGTGTACGTCGAGACTCGCCTGCGGCGTGGAACCTTCACACCGCAATTCAGGGACGTCTAGGGACGTCTCGTGTTAGCTTCCCTGGCAGGACACCAGATCCAACGCGAGGTGCGACACATGAATGACAACCTTCGCCACGCACTCATCAACGCCCGCCTCCAGCCCGTAGACGTCGCCGCGCATCTCGCCGTCGACCCCAAGACCGTGCAGCGCTGGCTCAACGGCCGCATCCCGCACCCACGTCACCGCTGGGCCGTCGCCGACCTCCTCCACATCGACGAGGCCGACCTGTGGCCCGACGCCCAGAGGCGCCGCGCGATCTCCGGCGAGGTACAGGCCGTCTACCCGCACCGCTGGGCCGTCCCACAAGCCGCCTGGCGACACCTCTTCCAATCGGCAACACGCGAGATCGGCATCCTCACCTATAGCGGTCTGTTCCTCGCCGAAGACACCGGCATCATCCGCCTCCTGGCGCAACAGGCTCACGCGGGCGTGCGCGTACGCATCCTTCTGGGCGACGCGCAGGCCCCCGAGGTAGCAGCCCGGGGCATCGACGAGGCCATCGGCCCCACCGTCATGGCCGCCCGAGTCAGAAACGCCCTCGCCCTGTATCGCCCTCTCATCGGGATCGACCAGGCAGAAGTCCGGCTCCACCAGACCGTGCTCTACAACTCGATCTACCGCGCAGACGACGACATCCTCATCAACACCCACGCCTACGGCACACTCGCAACCCAGGCCCCTGTCATCCACCTGCGAGCCGCCGAGCCACACGCGGCAGCGGCCACCTACCTGACCAGCTTCGAAAACGTCTGGGCAACCGCCAAGCACTACAAGAACCCGACCTAAACAGACCGCACCAGCTCAGCCGAGACCAGACCGCGACCACATCAAGATCAGAAAGCCAAATATCCGTACGTCATCAAGGGCGACCCGCTTTGCGGGCCGCCGTGCGCAGGGACGGACACCGGCCGCGCTGCGGCTCTCCGGCCGGTCGCGACCGGCACCGCCCCACGCACTCGTCCACGAGGGGCACCCACATCCTTTCGAAGCCAATGAGGCCCCGATAGTTGCTTGTTAAGCTATTGGATCATGTCGAATTTTTGAAGCCAGCGGTAGACGAGTTTAGCTTGAGTTGCGCTGAGGCTCGCAGGCGGCATCGCAAGGAGAAGGGAGCGAACCTTTTCGGGATCGTGCTGTTTGGCAAGATCGACAATCTCGGCCGCGCCAGCGATGCGGTCGATGAGGCTCTGTTGAATGATGGAGATAGACCTCTCGCGAGTGAATCTCTCTCCGAGATCGGTCAGCCTGACTTGTCTACCCTGTATATCGGCCAAGCCGAGGGAGACAAGGACGCGCATGCGCCGACGCGCGACACTACGAAGTGTGATGCTGGGGAAGCGTTCCTGGAAAGCGTCAAGGTAGGCGTCGAGGTCCGATGAATCTTGCACAAGGGTGGCCATATCGATAACTATCTCCAGGTAGTCACCGCTGCGGCCTTCAGGCAGCTTATCGAGAAGGTACCGATCACCGGGACCTTTGGGGGAGTCGATGGCGTCCTCAGTCTCGCCCTCCTGCCAGTCTTCGCTGTTCTCCTTGACGAGGTACTCGCCAACGCGGTTGATGTCCTGGACAGAGGTATCGCTGACCTCGATGGCGAGAAGTTTTTTAGCGTGCAGGAGTAGACTCTCAGGCCGTAACATCAGAAGCTGGCGGCCAGTGAGCAGCTTCATCTCCTGGACAAGTTCGAGACGAGGGCCGCGAATCTCCCCCTCTTCCTTTCTCCACCAGTCTTCTTTGACATCTCCGGTAACCAGGAGAACATCGACCTTGCGGGCTTTTACCTCTTCGATGACCTGCACCCATAGCAAGTAGTCACCGGCAGCCCTGGCCACACCTTCGTCGCCCTTGGCTTTATTCTTGTCCTTAAAGCCCGGCGGGATTGAATTTTCCATTCGTTCCATCGCCTGCTGGATCAGCTCTGCTCTGACTTCGTCGGGAAAGGACTCGCCTCGCCTACCCGCGATGAGCCGCTCTAGATCGTTCACGACCGGGTCCTCGTGGGTGGCTCGCGACAGCTCAGAAGATTCCCGGTCAGCGACTTGCTTGATCGTTGCGGTGACGTCGACGAAAGCGCTATCAAGTTTGTTAGCCAGTTCGGCAGCCACGGAGTCAGTGAGCGCGATTCGCTTCGACCAGCCTCTTATGATGCCCAACGAATCGTTCAGTTTTGCTTCCAGTTGTTTGATTGTATCGCGGGCATTCGAAGGGTCACGGATTATGTTTTCTCTGTTCCGCCAGAACTCGTCGAGCGCTTGGTGGGGAATCCATAGCTGGTCCCCGATCTTGTTAAGCACCTCTATGAAGTCAGCTCGGGTGCTGCTGGTGTAGCGGTAAAGATTAAGGAGGACGTTGGCATCGAGTACTACGAGGCCGTCCGTGAGGACATGTTTAAGGTCCCGTTCGCTGGCGGTCCGGTAGCCCTCGAAGCCGTCGTACAGGCCCGGCTTCTTCGGGTGTGCCTTGCTCACATGATCCAGGCTTCCGCAGACAACGACCGGGCGCCACCTCTTTCGTGCACCAGTTTCCGGATTCGGATGATCTACGCTCTGCCTGTACCGGGACGAGCACCGCGCATGGCCAACTGGTTCAAGTGATGAGCCGGGAGACGGAATACCAGCATCTTGAGCTGCTGGCTACCGAGTGATGCGTGGATGCTGCACGGGTCGGTCGAGACCGTGATGGGCCAGCCTGCCAGGCCCCCAGCGCTTCGGAAGCGGTCCGCCGACGACTTAGTTAGAACTCCTAACAGAATGATCAGCGGGATAGGCGTCGCCAGCAGATGATGGCGGCAGTGAGGGTCATGAAGGCATCGTGGATGTCGTCGCGGATCTCCCATCGGATGCGCAGGCGGCGAAACCAGTGCAGGAGCGCGATCGTGCGTTCCACGACCCAGCGGTGGATGCCCAGGCCAGAGCCGTGTGGGCTGCCGCGGCGGGCGATGATGGGTTTGATGCTGGTGTGCCAGACCAACCGGCGGTACTTGTCGTGGTCGTAGCCGCGGTCGGCGTATAGGCAGTCGGGTCGCTTGCGAGGTCGCCCTACTCGGCCCCGCACCGGCGGGATCGCTTTGATCAGCGGCATGAGCTGGGTGACGTCGTTGCGGTTGCCGCCGGTCAGGGAGATGGAGAGGGGGACGCCGTGGCCGTCGGTGATGACGTGGTGTTTCGAGCCCGGTTTGGCGCGGTCGACCGGGCTCGGGCCGGTTTTGGGCCGCCCTTGAGCGCCCGGACGTGGGAGCTGTCGATCACCGCCTTGGACCAGTCGAGCTGGCCGCCGGCGTGCAGTTCGGCGAGCAGGAGCTGGTGCAGCTTGTCCCACACTCCGGCCTGGTGCCAGTCGCGCAGGCGTCTCCAGCAGGTCATACCCGAGCCGAAGCCCAGCTCCTGGGGCAGGAACTCCCACGGGATCGCGGTGTAGAGCACAAACAAGATGCCCTGCAGGGCGAGCCGGTCATCGAGCCGTCTGCGGCCGGGATGACGCTGTCGCCGCTCCACCCTTCGGTAACAGCGGTTCGATGCGCTCCCATAGGCTGTCCGGCACGATCCAGGGCAACTGCTCACCCTTCTTCATGCAGAGATCAACGATCCAGAGGGCCTCTGGACACGCCCCTTAGATCATTTTGTTAGGACCTCTTAGCGCCGGAACCTGTCCGAGCTCGGCGACCTGGCACTCAAGGAGGCTCGCGACCATGTGCACGGTCTTCCTCGCCAAGGTCACCGAGTGCCAGCGGCGCAGGGTCGTCTACTTCCATGCCGTGATTTACCTCGGCGGTCCTTGACGCCCAACGGAGCAGCCCCGCCGTCGAGGACGGAGGACGTCTTAGCACAAGCGGTACAGCACGCCCCGGGGCCGTTAACCCCAGTATGAGGAGCAACCGCCATCGACGTGCCTCCATGTGAGGCCACGTGCCGGCAGGGACGTGCCGGACCGGCTCGAACTACACGATCTTGCGGATCGAAGAGACAGACGCCGCCGGGAGAGATCAATTCGTAGTCGGCTGCACGCACTCGGCCGTTGACACATGGCTTATAAGCTGCTCGTGCGGATGCTGTACTGAACCGCTCCGGGGCAGACCAGCGCCTCCACCGATCCCGGAGCGGTTCACTGACATGAGGACATGGTCCTACAGAGCAGAACGATCTGGCCGGTCCCAACGGAGGTGACAGCAGCGCTGACAGCAACGTCCCCACACACGGGCTCACTTCGACTACCGTCCACCACCCTCTGACCACGGTCTCCGCTACCCGACCAGGGTGATTGGTCCGCCTAAGAGGCGGAAGGTCATGCTGTCGCGCCGCTTTCAGTGCTTGGGTTGCGGTGATTCCTCTTCTGCACTGAGAGTCCCGCCGAAGCATTGCGCGCCAGGGCCAAGCCGCTACGAGGCTGGCCCACCGAGCCTTGATCCTCGCCTATCTGGCTCCCACTCAGCCCTTGAAAAATGAAGGTCGGCAGTTACTGATGAGAAATTGGATTACTGGACCAGTTGAGTCGTTTCCTGGGCGCCGATATTGAGTAACTGGAATATTTCTCAGTGTGACCAAGGAGTCGGGTAAGCGAATCCCTCGGCGAGACCTTCAAGACACCCGGATGCTCGTCCTCACCGCCATCGATAACGGCATGCACGTCGATGACGCCGCGGCCATCTCGGCGTAGGCAGATCAACAATATTCGGCTGGATCAAGCTCCGTGAGGAAGGCGGACCGGCCGCGCTGACCGTGAGAATGCCACCAGGACCCGTACCGGCACTGAGCCAACGGCAACTGGCACAATTGCGTGGCTGGATCATCGGGCGCAACCCCCGCCAACTGCAATTCGACTTCGGGTTGTGGACCCGCGCGATGGTGGCCGAGCTGATCAAACGGGAGTTCGGCGTGGAGTTCACCCCGC
>NZ_JBEYZF010000053.1:0-28358 GCF_040645915.1 Nonomuraea sp. NPDC046570
CACCCGCAGGCCAGAGCAGGCCACCACCCGCCCCATAAGCCGCAAAACCCGCCACCCCGTCGCAGCGCCCCGCTCACCGTCGGCTTCGCCATGCCCAACGGCCGGATCTCACTCCCCCACCAGCGGCCTGACACCACCCGGGCCTTCCCAGACACCCGCTCCACGGCCCCCAAACCAGGACGAACCCGATTCGGAAACCCCTGAAACAACAAGATCCCGCCCGATCGCGATGATCAGACGGGATCCCGTCAACTTCAATCCAGCCGTCTCAAGAACGGCCCTGCCGAGGTCAGGGAGGGATTCTTGCCCCGCGTTCGTCCAGATCTTGATCGTCGGCTTATTGGCGATGCCGGGGACCGGAACGCCCTTCTTCCCGAAACACGAGGGCGAAGGTTCGACGGCCTCATCGACGACGTCCGCATCTACAACCGAGCCCTCACCGCCACCGAGATCAAGACCGACATGAACGCGCCTGTCAACTGAGCCGTCCACCACGCGGCCCCCGGCCGCGCGCCCACCACCGCCGGGGGTCCGCACTCTTTCACTTCCCCTTCTTGCACCCCTTCGGGGGAGAAGCCGGCCGCCCGGTCCATCCCGACTCGGGGCCGCGGGCCTGGTAGCCCATGACCTCACCCTTAGTCGCCCCCAGAGCCGTGCGGGCCGCGTAGGAAACGGAGGAGAGTGTCTCCCCCGTCCCCGGGTCGAGGATCTGCCTGTGGTAGACCGGCAGATCCTTGCGCGGCTTGTTGGAGTACACCAGGGAGCCCCCCTCCCCACCCAAGTCGATGGATATGCCTTTTCTGCCCAGCGGGTCCGTCACCGTGCCCACGACCTTGGTGGTCGGCAGACCGGCCAGGACGCGGATGATCGCGGCGCGCTGGGCAGGGCTGAGCGGCATGCCCAGGAGGTTCACGGTGGTAGGCAGGAACTTCTCGAAAGGCTGCGTGAAGCCGCGGCCGTTCCAGATCTCGTGGTAGGCGCGAAGCTGCTTCATGAGCTCGGCCGGATCGGTGGGGATCGCCGCCAGATCGGCCATGGTGAAATTGCTGACCGTCGCGTCGGGATAGGTTCCCGTGGGATCCAATCTCAAGGTGTACCTGCAGTCCTTCGGCTCATCGGCGATCGGAATCGAATCGCACGGCCCGCTGTTCTCACAGTGCCCCTTGACCCGGGCGGGAGCTCCCGCCGCCCGCCAGGCGCGCTCGTCCTCGGCCGTGGCCGGGCGGGCGCTGACCTGCCGCCACACCTGCGTGAGCCCCAGATCCTTGGGGTCGCGTGGCTGCCAGGTCTCGTGGCGGCCGACCACCATGAGCGTGTAGCCGCCGCTGGACAGGTGGTTGCCGTCGAGGCTTACCTCGCGCCAGTAGGCGCCGCTCTCTGTGGGGAGTTTCTCGATCCTGTCGGCCAGGTCAAACAGCTCCTGGTTGGTCCTCGTGGGGCTGAGCACGGCAGGGGCCGATGCCAGGTTCGTCACCAGCGCGAAGACCAGGGCCACGATCGCCGCCGTGGACAGCGGCGCCCACAGGACCCACAGGCGGGACCGGGGCCGCGAGGCCGGTGCCGCCAGCAGGGTCCGTCTCGGGCGCGATGGCCTGCGCGAGGATTCTCCTGGTGCCTCGGCGGTGGCCATGAACAGCATGTCGTCAGCGGAGATGCGTGATCCGCGATCCAGCGAAGCCGGGCGGGCCATGGCAAGCAGGTGCATCGGGTCGGGCTTGCGGCTCATCGCAGTTTCCTTCCTGGAACGGTCACGGGCTTTCGGGATGCGGTGGTACCGGTGGCTTCGATCGCCGACTGCAGTCGACGGCGCGCTCGATGCAGGCGGACGAAGAAGACGGCCTTGGTACAGCCGAGTACCTCGGCCGCTTCCGTGGTGGACAGGCCATGCCAGGCGGTCAGGGTCAGGATCTCTTTGTCGGCTTCAGACAAGCCGACCAGGGCGCGGAGTACGGCGACGCGCTCGGTGGCGTGTTCGCCCACGTCGGCGACGGCCTCTTCCATCCACGTTCTCAGTTCGGCTTCCAGAGATTCACGCCGGGCGGCCTGCCGGAAGTTGTCGCGCAGAATGTTGCGAGCGACGCGGAGGAGCCATGGCAACTGCGCGTGGCCGGGGATGCTGTCCAGACGCCGCCAGGCCACCAGGAAGGTCTCGCTGACCACTTCCTCCGCGAGTTGATATCCGGCGCGACTTGCCGCATAGCCGTACACCCGCGCTTGGTAGGTGTTGTAGAGCGCGGTGAAGCGCTCATGGGGGTTTGGCAAGCCGGTTCCTTCGGTTGGGGACAAACGTTCATAGAGCAAGTGGTCCGAAGGAAGGCTTTCTTACATCCCGATTCCGCATCTTCCCAACAGTTCGACCTCGGGCCCCTACCAGGACCCGCCCCCGAGCGGGCCGACTGACCGACCCCGCGTCCCACCTACGGCCCCTCCGGGGCCTTCTTCTGCTGGCGGCGTACGGCGTCGCCCTTCAGGTGCCCGTACACCGTCGAGCGCGGCACCCCGAACAAGTCCGCGATCTGCTGGACGGTCTTGTCCCGCGTGTCGTACAGCTGCTGGGCGAGGGCGGCCTGGTCGGCGGTGAGCCTGGGTCGGCGTCCGCCGACCCGGCCGCGGGCGCGGGCGGAGGCCAGGCCGTCCATCGTGTTGGCCACGATCAGCTCGCGCTGCAGCTCGGCCAGGACCGACAGCATGCCGAACATCGCGCGGCCCTCCATCGTGTCGGTGTCGATGCCCTGCTCGATCACATGCAGGCCCACCCCGCGCATCCGCAGGTCCGCCCCGAGGGTGACCAAGTGCAGGACTGAACGCGACAGCCGGTCCAACCGGGTGACCTTCAGCGTGTCGCCCTCGCGCAGCAGCTTGAGAACCAGATCGAGGCTGGGCCGAGAAGCCTTGGCACCACTGGCCTTGTCCAGATGGATGTCGTTGCGGTCGACGCCCGCGCGCAGCAGCGCGTCGATCTGGTGGTCGGGGTTCTGGTCGGCGGTACTGATCCGCGCGTAGCCGAAGAGCACTGTCGAAATCTAATCCACGAACCGTTCACCGACATTGATTTTCGACACGAGTTATCGACAGCACTCACCTGCGGTTCCGTGATCGACCCGGCGAGTGTCGACAGACGACCGTTATTCGACACTGAGAGATGACCAACCTTGCGACCACACAGAGTAATGATAGCTACTCAGCGCTACTTTGCGGCTGGTGACATGGACCCGAGTGGGGGGCCTTGTACGGCAGCGACGGCGCACGGTAGCGACATGAACACCCGAAACGGGACGGTTCCGGGACCGTGGCAGGAAGTCAGGCCACGCGCACTTCGTCCCGCTACCGTGGGGCCGACCCGTCATCCCCTGGTGAGGTGCACAACCCCTTGACGGACACCAGCTCGACGCCGGGCGTGCACGAGGCGCTGGCCGTGATCGCCGAGACGGCGCGGGCCGCCTACGCCGACGGCTCCAACCTTCGGGTGCGCTCCTCCGGCATCGTCCACGCCGTCGCGATGACCGGCTGGCTCGGCGGGCACCGCATGCCCGGCCCGGCCTGCATGGTCGGCGTCAGCGGCTGGGACCCCGGCGCCGCCCACCCCGACCGCGGCGCGGTCACCTGCCGCCGCTGCCTCATCACCCACACCGAACCCGCCGACGAGCAACTGCAGCTGTTCACCACCGAAGAGCAGGTCTGATCAGTCGGTCGTCAGTCGGTCGTCAGTCGGTCATGGTCATCAGCTCGCCCATCGCGCGCAGCGCGTGCGCCTCCTTGGCGGCCTCCTGCAGCGCGGCCGCCGCCTTGATGAGCGCCTGCCCCGCGTCGGCCGCCTCCCCGTCGCCTCGTATCGGGTCGATCGGGGTGTGAGCGGCGGTGGCCATCCCGGACAGGGCGGCGGCCACCATCCGCATGACGCGGATCAGCGCGTCACCGGAGCCGACCTCGCCCTGGCGGGATCCGGGCAGAGATGCGGCGTTCCCGCTGGTCACGGCGCCACCGGAAGACTGCCGCGCCCGACACCGAAAATCTATACTCGCCGAAGTAGACATTCGTGGCCGCTGAGGCTAATGTTTCTCACATCGCAAGGACGGATCGACCGGGCAGCGGAAGTACTGGCACCACGATGAACTGCCCGGAGCAAGACGAAGTGGAAGCTGACGGCAGAAGGTCGGACGTGACGGGCCAGCGCAGTAGCAAGGGGCCCTGATCGTGGACGCGCTGCCACAGGTGAAGTTGCAGTAGCAGTTATGGCAGAAGGTCGGATGGGATGGGCCAGCGCAGTTTTAGGGGTCCTGACCATGGACGCGCTGCCGCAGGTGAAGTGGCAGTTGGTAGTTGGCGGAAGGTCGGACGTGACGGGCCAGCGCAGTAGCAAGGGGCCCTGATCGTGGACGCGCTGCCACAGGTGAAGTCGGACAGTAGGTCGCGAAGAGAGAATGAAGGGAGTGTTGAACGCCATCGGGATCGCCCGTTGCCGGCTGTGTCTCGCCGCTCGGGTACCGCAGTTCCACAGATAGGCAGGTGGTCTCCGGTCACGCATCCGCGATCCCCGCATCACCGCCGGACAGTACGGCGGACGCGGAAAACAGTAAACCGGCCAGAAGGCCGGTAGATGGTGTTGAACTCTTCGGGGCCCCGACGCGACACGCGTCGGGGCCCCCTGTGCGCGTATAGGGAAAGGATTGTATGGATCAACGTCGCTCGGCTGCCGGTGGAGACACGCTCGCTCACGGCAGGATCGCGGACACGGCCGGATCTACGGCCGAAGACCGGTTCGAGGATGAGGACTACCCTGCCTACAGCATGGGCGCGGCCGCGGAGATGCTCGGTGTCACGCCGACGTTCCTGCGGGCTCTGGGCGCCGCCCAACTGATCGAGCCGCTGCGCTCCGGCGGCGGGCACCGCCGCTACTCCCGCTACCAGTTGCGCCTGGCCGCGCGCGCCCGGGAACTCGTCGATCAGGGCACCCCGGTGGAAGCCGCCTGTCGCATCATCATCTTGGAGGACCAGCTCGCCGAGGCGCTGCGCATCAACAACGCGCGCGAGCGCCCGGCCGGACACTAGCCCCGGCGGTGTGAGAAGACCCGGCAGCGTGAGGCTGACCGGGTCTTGGAGACCGGGATGAGCCATCGGCCCGCAACTCGGCACCACGGCTACGGCGAGCCGCACAAAAGTCACGACGCCCCCACCACGGTCGTCGGCGACCATGACCCGTCCGGCCTGTCCATCCTGGACGCGGCCGCCGAAGACGTGCTCGCCTTCGTCGACCAACTCGGCGCCGCCGCCCCGACCATCACACGGCTGGCCGTGACACCTGAGCAGATCCGCCGCTACAACCTGCCGACCGCACCCCAGAAGGCCGCCGACCACCGCGGCGCCCACATGAGCGCGACCGTCCAGGCCGAGGCCCTGCCCCCCGACCAGCTCACCGCGATCCTCGCCAGCGCCCTCGACCGAGTTCAACAAGCTCGACATCGCCTCGGTCTGGGGTGATGGCAAGGCCGTGGCCGCCGACGGCTCCCAGATCGAGACGTGGGAGAACAATCTCCTTGCGGAGAGCCACATTAGGTATGGAGGTTATGGAGGTTTGGCCTACAGACACATCTCCAATACCTATGTGGCGCTTTTCTCCCATTTCATCCCATGTGGCGTGTGGGAGGCGGTCTACATCATCGAAGGGCTGTTGAAGAACGCCTCGGAGATCCAGCCCGACACCATCCATGCGGACACTCAAGGGGGTCAGCCCACATAAGCCTAAAACCCACATTGGGATGATCTTGAACGGGCGAGCGGGTGGGTTGATAAAGCTGTGATCTTCTTCGTCTGTTGCGCCCGTGTTCGTCTCGCTACGGCGTGTCTTGTCCGTTGGCTGGGTGAGCCGGGAGGCACGTGCGGTGACGTCCGTCGAGCGGACCGCCTATCGGGTGTTCCCGCGCTTGATGATGACGCGCGAGCTGTACCTCTTCTACTCCCCCTCGCAGGAGGAGCTGGCGTGGGCGCGGGAGAAGACCGACACCGATGAGCACCTGCTGGCGCTGACGCTCGCGCTCAAGTGCTTTCAGCGGCTGGGCCGCTTCGCCAAGGCCCGCGAGATGCCGCCCGTGGTGGTGGAGCACGTACCCGCGCGGACGGGCAGGACCCGCTCGGAGCCCAGGCGTTCTGCTGCGGTGTCGAGGCGGACCTGGTCGCGACCGGTGATGACGACGTACGCGCCCTCATCGAGAAGCCCGCCAGGTCCGGACCTGATGGCGGGAACCGGTCGGTCGCGAGCGGGTAAGTAGGGGTGTCCCATCCGTGAGCCGAGAGGCCAGAGCATGTCAGAAACGAGCCCCGCCGATTCCGCCGTCATCACGCGGTCCCGGCAGGAGCCCGAGGTGTTCGCGGAGATCTTCCGCAGACACGCGCCTGAGATCAAGAGATTCGTCGTCCGCCGCCTCGGACTCGACGTCGCCGAGGACGTGGTGGCGGAGACCTTTCTCGCCGCCTTCCGCCAACGCGGCCGCTACGACCTGGTCAGGCACAGCGCCCTGCCCTGGTTGTACGGCATAGCGACCAACCTCATCGGCCGCCACAAGCGCACCGAGGCCAGGCAGCTGAACCTGCTGGCTCGCACCGGTGTGGACCCGGTTACCGAACCCTTCACCTCGCGCAGCGACGAGCGGCTGAGCGCTCAGGCCGTGCGGCAGCGCCTGGCCGCCGCACTTGCCGCGCTGCCCGCCGGGCACCGCGACGTGCTGCTCCTGGTGACCTGGGGCGGCCTCAGCTACACCGAAGCCGCCGAGGCGCTCGGCATACGCGTCGGAACGGTCCGCTCGCGCGTCAACCGGGCCCGCGCGAAGATCCGGAAGGAACTGGGCGGGACCGACCCCACAGCACTCGTCATCGAGGAGGTTCGCCATGGATGAGCTGGCCCAGCTCAACAGCTTCCGCTCCGAGGTCCCCGCGCAGGAGGACCTGCGCGCCGAGGCGGAGCGCCTGATGGCCGGCATATCGGCCCCGGCCCGCTCCGGCTTTCGCCGACTCGCACTGCGCGCCGCATTGGCAGGGGGTCTGGCGGCCGCGGTGGGAACGGCGGTGTTCGTCGTCCAGAGCCCGCCCGCCCCGGTGCCGCCTCCGCCGATGATCCGCACGGTCGCGGCCGTGGAGGTGCTGTCGCGGGCGGCCGAGCATGCCGGCAGCCGTCCGGAGCTGCATCCCAGGCCCGGCCAGTTCCTCGTCTATGAGTCGCAGAGTATGGGCACGTCCGGAGGGGACGGGGGGGTCTGGCTGTCGCGCTCCAAGCGCACGATCTGGCTGCCGGTCGAGGGCAGCGCGGTCAAGGGAGTCCTGCAGGAGGAGCTCTTGGCGCCGCTGCCGTATCCGGGGCACACGCTCCCGCCGGCCGCACGAGCGGAGCAGGCGCTGGTGGGCAAGCCCGGCCGTCCGGATCGGGCGGCCGACTTCGATGACCGCGCCGAGTTCCTGCGCAACGACTACGCCTACGTCAGCAAGCTGCCAACCGACACCGACGGCATGCGCAAGCACCTCTACACGCAGGTGCCCAACGACGGGTTGCAGGACTACGAGGCGTGGAACCGGGTCGGCGGGCTGCTCGATGAGTCCTATCTGCCCGCCGCGCAGCGGGCCGCGCTCTTCCGCGCGGCGGCCACGATTCCCGGGGTGGTGACGGTGAAGGAGGCGCAGGACGCCGCGGGGCGCAAGGGCATAGCCGCGGCGATCGTCTCGCCCAACGGAGTCAGGGAGGAGTACATCTTCGACCGGAAGACCTACGACTATCTCGGACGCCGGGGAGTGGTCGTGGACGCGAAGCTGGCCGATGCTCCGGTGGGGAGCGTGGTGTCGTCGAGCGCGCAGTTGAAGGTGAGCGTCGCCGACAGCGCGCCGATCGTGGAGTAGACGGCACGATGGGGCTCGGGCAGGCGGCATGGCAGGGACCGTCTGCCCGATCGACGCATCACGGCTGCCGTATCGTCTGGAAAAGTGGACGTTTCTGGACATCGCCGAGAGGGTGGCTGATGACCGTCTGGGCATACGCACGAGTCTCGACGCGTGACCAGAACCCGCAGCTTCAGCTTGATGCCCTGGCGGCCAGCGGCTACGACGAGCTGGTCATGGAGAAGGAGTCGGGCAAGCGCGGTGTCGCGCGGCCGGAGTGGGAGGCGCTCCTGGCGCTTCCGCAGGCGGGCGACGCCCTGAAGTTCTGGAAGTCCGACCGGTGGGGCCGCTCGGCGGGGCACGTGCTGACCACGGTCAATGATCTCCGCGACCGCGGCATCGCGGTGGTGTCGCTGACGGAGAACTTCGATCTGGACACCAAGGAGGGCCGGTTCATGTTCGCGGTCCTGGCCGCTGCCGCGGAGTATGAACTGGAGCTGCGCGCCGAGCGCCAGGCCGAGGGGATCGCCGCCGCCAAGCGCCGCGAGGCTACCGGTGCCATGCTGCCCGGCAAGAAGAAGACCGGCCGGCCCCGCGCTATCGGCCCCGCCGAACTGGCCACACTGCGCCGCCTGATCGACGACGGCGTCTCGGTCACCGAGGCCGCCCGCACCCTCAAGATCGGCCGCTCCACCGCCTACGAGGCCCTGGCGGATGCGCACACGCCGAAGTCCACACCGTAAGGAAACCGAGACCTTCAGATTCCTCTCAAGGGCTTCGTTGGCCGCCGATCAGCGGAACACCGTTCATGATCCACTCAATGTGGGTTTTGGGCTTATGTGGGCTGACCCCCCTCAAGGCCAGTCGCTGCCGGTCTTCGGGCTCGCCGCGCTCATGGGCTTCGACCTGCTGCCCCGTATTCGCAACTGGCACGACCTGATCTTCTACCGGCCCACCCCGGGCACCCGGTACCAGCACATCGATTCGCTGTTCGGCGATGAGGTGATCGATTGGACTCTCATCGAGACCCACTGGACGGACCTACTCCGTACCGCGATCTCGATCCGGGAGAACCGGCTGTCCTCAGTGACTCTGCTGCGCCGCCTGGGCAACCACTCTCGCAAGAACCGGCTCTACCGAGCCTTTCGCGAGCTCGGCCGCGCGGTCAGGACGATCACGCTCTTGCGGTATTTGTCGGATCCAGACCTTCGCGAGCAGATCACCCAGGTCACCAACCGAAACGAGTCCTTCCACAACTTCGCCGACTGGCTGATGTTCGGTGGCAAGCTCATCGGCCACAACGACCCCGACTACCAAGAGAAGATCATCAAGTTCAACGAGCTGCTGGCCAACTGCGTCATTTACTCGACCGCTCAGGACATCACGGACGCGGCCAACGCCATCGCCGCCGACGGCCACCCCGTCGACCTCGATGACCTGGCCACCATCTCGCCCTACATCACCCACGTCATCCGCCGGTTCGGCAACTGGATCCTCAACCTGACCCCGCCGGCCGCCAACCCCACCACCCGACTCGACCTCGAGTCCCAAGTCCTCTTCGCCCCATAACCGGCGGCTCGCTCGCCGCTCCCGGTGTTCTTCGGCACCGGAGGGCTGCGGATGACCCAGCAGGTCTACGCCGAGCGCTCAAGACGTGGGCCGACTGGAAGGGGCTGTCAGCGGCGGCTCACTGACTGCTTGGCCTCCTGACTGTTCGGCCCGGACGCCCCTCGGCGTCCGGGCCGCGGTCAGCCACAGGCCGGTGAATACGGCGCAGGCCAGCGTCACGGCACCCGCCGCGAGGAAGGCGCTGTTGAGGCCGGATTCGAAGGAGGCTCCGCCGGTCTCCCGGGTGTGGACGATCGCCCCGAGCACCGCCACGCCGAGCACCGCGCCGATCTGCCGGGTGGTGCTGCTGACGCCCGAGGCGAGGCCGCCCTCCTGCGGGCTGACCGCCTGGATGGCGGCCCCGGTCAGCGGCGACATGGTGAGAGCGAACCCGACGCCGGCGACCGCCAGCCGCCACCACACGTTCCCGTAGCCGGTATCGGCGTGGACGAAGCCCAGCGCCAGCAGCCCCAGCCCGGCCAGCGCCAGGCCGATGCTGACGACGACACGGAAGCCGTACCTGGCCGCGAACCGGCCCGCGTACGGGCTGACGATCACCATGGCCAGCGAGACGGGCAGGGTTTGCAGCCCGGCGACCAGGATCGAAGTGCCCTGGACGTAGACGAAGAACTGGGAGAAGAAGAACGACGACCCCATCAGCGCGAACCCGACCACGACCATCGCCGTGTTGGACACCGTGAACAGCCGCTGACGGAACAGCCGCAGCGGCAGCATCGGCGTCGGCACACGAGCCTCGACCACGACGAACGCGGCCAGGAGCACCAGCCCGGCGGCGAAGCTGCCCAGGATCACCGGCGAGGTCCAGCCTCGGGAACCGCCCTCGATCAGGCCGTAGGTCACAGCGCCCACACCAGCGGCGGACAGGACCGTGCCGGGGACGTCGATCGGCGGCGCGCTCGGGTTGCGGGACTCTCCCAGCACGCGCAGCCCGGCCAGCAGCAGGACCGCCCCGATGGGCACGTTGACCAGGAAGATGGCGGGCCAGCCGAAGGACTCCACCAGGATCCCGCCCGCCAGCGGTCCGGCGGCCAGGCCGATGCCGCTGAACCCGGCCCACAACCCGATCGCTCTGACGCGCTCCTGCGGGGCGGGATACGCGGCGGTGAGCAGCGCAAGTGAGGCGGGGCTCAGCGCCGCGGCCCCGACGCCCTGCAGCACCCGCCCGGCGATCAGCCAGCCGATCGAGGGCGCGAGCGCACACACCACCGACGCGGCCGTGAACACCACCACCCCGGCCAGGAACACCCGTCTGCGGCCGAACCGGTCGGCGAAGACGCCGCCCGACAGCAGCAGCATGGCCACCAGCAGCACGTAGGCGTCGACGATCCACTGCAGGCCGGTCAGCCCGGTGTGGAGCCGCTGCTGTATGTCGGGCAGGGCGGCGCCGACGATCGTGTTGTCGAGCAGCACCATGAACTGACCTGCGCAGGTCAGGGCGAGCAACGCTTTCACGTACGTCCCTCCTAAAAGCAGTTTATGACTGCGTTAACATAGGCCCTCGACGGCTCTAACGCAAGTCTCGACTGCGTTAAGGTAGGAGCATGGATGAGCAGGGGCGGGCCAGGCGGCCCGGCGGGCGCAGCGCCCGGGTCCGCGCGGCAGTGCACCAGGCCGTCACCGAGCTGGTCAGGGAGCGCGGCTACGGAAACTTCACAGTCGGCGACATCGCGGCCCGCGCGGGCGTGGCCGACACCAGCCTCTACCGCCGGTGGGGCAACCTCCAAGCCCTGCTCAGCGATGTGCTGCTGACCCGGCTCAACGCGCAGTCGCCGATGCCTGACACCGGCAGCCTGGCCGGCGATCTGCGGGCCCACGCCGCCAACGTGGCCCGCGAGGTCACCGGACCCGACGGCCTGGCGCTGGTGCGGCTGACCATCGCGCTGTCAGGCGAGGGTCAGCAGGGCCTTCAGGCGCGCGACGAGCTCCTGGCCGACCGCACCAGGCAGTTGCAGGCCATGCTCGACCGCGCCCGCGGCCGCGGCGAGGACCCGCCTGACGTACTGGAGGTGCTGGACCATCTCCTGGCGCCGATCTACATGCGCGTCCTGTTCGGCGCGGGCTCGCTCACCCCTGACTACCTCGACGGGTTGGTCGACCGGTTGCTCGCCTGATCCAGTCCGTCGCGCTGCGGAACAGCCGCTACCTGTCGACCGCCGTCGGCGAGCTACGCCCCCATCACTACTTGTGGCTGGGGGTCAGTTTCGGGAATAGGATGCCGAGTTGGTTGCGGGATAACGTTCGTTATCTGGCAAGATAGCGATCAACGACGTAGCGCGAGCTGGGCGACCACCGTCCGGCGCGCACGCTTCGTATCCGGGTTATCTGGCAACTCGGCGGATGGTGGAGGCGTACCGCATGGATCCGGTCATCGCCGAGCAGCTCGGCCGTGCCCACCCGCTCGCCCGCCATCTCGACGACTTCCTCACCGACCTGGCCAACGCCAGCACCTCACCGCACACCCGGCGCGCCTACCGCGGCGACCTGATCGCTTTTGCCGCCCACCACGGCGAGGAGATTGGCGAGCTGACCGCGACGCCGATCCGCGCCTACCTGGCCGAGCTCGCCGAGCTGTCGCCGGCCAGCCGCAAGCGCAAGCGCGCCGCGATCGCCTCCTTCACCAGATGGGCGGTTCGCCACGACCTCCTGGGTGCCAACCCGATGGATCGGATCGACACCGTCAAGGTCCCGAAGGCCCTGCCACGCCCGGCCGCGGCCGCCGACGTGGCCAAGGTCCTCGCGGTGATCTGCTCGCGGCGGCCGCGCAAGGACGTGCCGTTGGACCGGTTGCGCGACCGGGTGCTGTTCGAGACCGCCTACGTGTGCGGCGCCCGCGCCTCGGAGGTCTGCGGGCTGTACGTCGAAGACCTGGACCTTCGCCTGGACGACGAACACGTCCGCATCCACGGCAAGGGCGGCAGCGTGCGCACCGTGCTGCTGGACGATCGCGGCTACGTCGCTCTGCTCAAGCTCTACCTGGCCCGCGCCGGCTACACCGCCGGGCCGCTGTTTCGCGCCTCCATCAACGGCCGCGGTGGTCCGCTGTCCTACGACGCCGCCCACCACCGCTGGCAGAGCTACTGCGCCGCTGCACGTGTCGAGATCGACATTCACCAGCTGCGCCACGCCCACGCCACCGAGCTCATCAACGCCGGCGTCTCCATCGAGGCCGTGCGCCGTCGTCTCGGCCACGCTTCTGCCGAGACCACCCAGCTGTACGCGCTGCTGGACGACAAGGTCACCGACGCCGAGATCCGCGCAGCCCGACGACGCCGAACCGCCGGGCGATGAACCGACGGATCACCAATACCCACAACCAAGATCATTCTCATCGATAGCCGCTGTCCGCAGGTTCCCCAGCCCCGTGGAAGTCGCCGACGGCGAGTTGGTCACTGAGGCCGCCCGCACGCTCAAGATCGGTCGCTCAACTGCGTACGAAGCGCTGGCTCAACGCTGACCTGCGGTTATGTCGTCCCGCGGCCCGTTTCTGCCGTATTCCGGTGGCACCCGCGATCGACGTCGCCTTCGCCGATGTGCACCTGGTGGTGGGCGGGGACGTCACCGCCTTTGCGCTCGGCGAAAGCCTGGACGGCGACGAGACGCGCTCGGATACCGCTGCGGCAGCCCGGCTGGTGGATGACGCCGCCCATGCCGTGAAGGCGCTCATCGACCGCCGCGGCGGCGTGGAGGTGAAGGCCGGGCAGGTGCTGTCGGGGGTGAACTTCCGCAAGCTGATGACGGCGCTCACCGCGATCAGCGACGTGCTCAAGTCCGCCGGCCACAACCCCGAGCACGCGACCGAGAACCCCGACGACGAGCTGGAGCCGATGCCGCCCGAGGCGCCCATCCAGCCCGACAGCACCGCACCGTCCGCGCTCCCGACCGGCGTCAAGGCCCTCCCCCGCGACGAGGAGACGCTGACGTTGGAGGAGTTTCGCCAGGGCATGGATCTGCTCGCCGACGTGTACGCGGACCTGTCGTGATCGGCGCGAATGCCGACTTTCACGGCTTAGCGGTCGAGCTGTGACGTAAACACCCCGCCTGTGATCCAGTCCCTGTCGACGGGGGTCCGATGTCCCGGTGCTGACCGGGCGTGCGCAACCCGCACCACACGCACGCACATGTCAGCACAGGGGGAACCAGTCATGACCACCACGGTCGACAACGCTCGCGTCCGCGAGCTCAAGAGCGCGCTCAAGGCCAAGGCCGAGCAGGTGCAGAGCATCTCCGCCTCGTTCAAGGACGAGACCGGCAAGGGCCACATGGTCGTCTCCACTGAGCAGGCCGCCGACTACCGCAAGGCGCTGGGCGCCATGCGGGAGATCAAGGCTCTCATCGAGGAGGAGACCGAGACCGCGTCGGCGTTCGCCTACCTCGACGAGCCCGAGGCGCCCTCCGTGGCCGCGCAGATCAACGCCGGACACGAGACCAAGAGCCACAGGCGGCTCGTCGAGGCCAAGAGCCTGTCGGACCACTTCCTGGACTCCGAGGCGTTCCGGGAGATGAAGGCGGACGGCTTCAACCGTCTCGGCCGCGCCCACATCATCGGCGAGTCGGTGTACGACCTGGAGAAGAAGGACATCTTCACCGCGTCCGGCGGCACCATCGACATCAACGGGTTCGGGCACGCCGAGAACGCCGGCATGCAGGAGCGCATGCTGCGCCCCGGCCGGGTCAGGGATCTGTTCCCGGCGGTCCGCACGACCGCGAACATGATCCACTTCATGCGGCACATGGGCTTCGTCAACAACGCGCGACCGGTGGCCGAGCGAGTCGCCGCCGATGACGTCTCCCCCGCCACCGGCCTGCCCACCGACCGGTTCGGGCGGGCGCCCCGCTCGAAGTCGAGCTTCAAGCCGTTCCGGGCGCCGATCATCAACATCCGCCACATGCAGGACGCCCACAAGAACGTCCTGGACGACGAGCCTCAGCTTCGTGACCTGCTCGACCGCGACATGGTCGACGGCGTCAAGATGGAAGAGGACTGGCAGATTCTGTTCGGCGACGGTGAGGGAGACAACCTCGAAGGGCTGTTCAACACCCCGGGCGTCCAGGAGTACACCGGCCTGGCCACCGACCGGATGTCCGCGCAGGTTCGCCGCGCCGCCACCCTGTCCATGCTGAGCTGGTTCCAGCCCAACGGCGTCGTCCTGCACCCCTACGACTTCGAGGAATTCGAGCTCGAAAAGGACGCCAACGGCAACTACATGGTGGCCACGTCCATCGCGCTCGGCGGCGAGAAGCGCGCGTGGCGAATGAAGCTCATCGACACCTCCGCCATGGTCGAGAAGCGGTTCGTGCTCGGCAGCTTCGGCTACGGCGCCAAGCTGTACGACCGCGCGCAGACCACCGTGTCGATCTCGACTGAGAACTCCGACAACATCGAGCGGTCGGCCATCACGATCGTCGCGGAAAGCCGCGTCGGATTGGCCGTGCCCAGGCCGGAGAGTTTCATCATCGGCCAGTTCACCGACTACGTCGCCACTCCGTGACCTGTGAGTGGGTGAGGTAGGCCAGGCGGACGGGGACACAAGCCCCGGCCGCCTGCCACATTCCCGGGCATGACCAAGACCGTGACGGCGCGAACCGTACCAGACCTGTACACCTACTCCGCGATCGTCGAGCGTGTCGTCGACGGCGACACGTTCGTTCTGATGGTTGACGTAGGGTTCGGCGTCTACACCAGCCAGCGGGTGCGGCTGGTCGGCGTGTACGCGCCGGAACTCGGCACCCCCAGGGGAGAGGCCGCCGCCGAGTTCGCGGGGGCGTGGCTGGCCAAGCACGGCCCCAAGCTGCTGGTGCGGACCCTGAAGGACCGCAAGGAGCGATACGGCCGCTACCTCGCTCGGGTGGAGTCGGCGGCGACCGGAGAGGACCTGGGCGAGACACTGATCGCCGCCGGGCACGCTTCGACGCTACCGGGGCAGGCCAGCGGGTCGAGCCGAGACGTAAGCCCTGGCGGGGCTGCATCCTCTGCGGCGTGACTCAAGCGCGCACCAAAATTGATGTGGCCAAGGCCGCCCACCTCTACGAGCAGGGGTGGCGGCTGAGGCCGCTTGCCCGTCATCTCGGCTGCTCGTTCCAGCGGCTGTCCGTACACCTTCGCCTGGCGGGGGTGCAGATGCGCACCCCCGCCAGCCCGAGAGCCTTTCGCCTGCCGGTAGGCGAGCGGCGCGACGCGATCGTGGCAGCCGTCAGGGCGGGCAAGCCGGTGCAGCGGATCGTGAAGGAGCACCGCACCACCAGCAGGTCGGTTCGGCTGGTGGCCGAGCAGGCGGGCCTGCACGTGCCCGCGCCGCGCGGACGGCTGGATCGGGCGGAGGTGCAGCGGCTGTTCAAGGAGGAGAAGCTGTCTCGGCGGGAGATCGCCGAGCGCACAGGGTTCGGCTACGGGACGGTCGCCTCGGCGTTGCGGGAGCTGGGGCTGGCCCACTACCCAAGTTGAATGCGTAGGTCTCGGCTTACTCGGTGAATCCGTGCTGCTGCAGCCTGGTGACGAGGTCGTTCATGTTCTTCGGCTCCAGCCAGGCGGCGCCACCGACATTGAGCGGCTCCCTGCCGCCTACGAGCGCGGTCTGGTCCCCTGAGGCGCGGGCTTTAAGCTCCGGGTCCTCCAGCACGATGCCTTGGGGCGGCACGGACATCAGCCTCGCTCGCCCGGGAAGCGCGTCACCGGTGTTGCGGACCTTTCCAAGCGCGTTCTTGGGGAACTCGTTCGGAAACACGAGGATGCGGGTGCCGGACGGCATCGCGGTGGAGAAGTCCTGGACGCTGTTTTCGGGCTTCCACTGGTCGACTGGGACCGCGTCGTCGCGGATGACTGCGCCTTGGTCGAGGGCGATGTACACGAGCCCGTCCGCGAGCGAGGAACGGCCGGCAACGCCCTTGAGCGGTTCGGTGATGCGGACGCGGAGCACTACCCGGTAGTCCAGGGGGCCGTTCGGGTAGCTCTCCAGGATCGGTCCTTGCTGCCAGCCGTCGATGACACCGGCGGCGACGATAGGCAACTTGGCAGCGAGTTCTTCGGGCGATTCCGCGGCAGGGAAGTCGCTTTCCACGACGCGCAGCGGGGAGGTGTCGAGCGAACCCTTCTGCTCTGCGGCGGCGGCGGCGGGCGCGGCGCCTCGCTGTGCTGGTTGCGCCGGGGTGCTGGTGCCGCACGCGGTCACGGCGGCGGCTAAGGCCAGAGCGGCGACGAACTGCTTGCTCACGGGGGATTCTCCTCGCATTGTCACGACCACCAGCCGTTGATGTGGTTGACGTGGTGGTCGTTGTACTGCCAGAGCCACGAGCCGGTGGGGTCGGGCATCTTGTCGACGTCGCCGCTCATCATGCAGTCGTGCGGCTGGCTGAAATCGCCGGCGGGAGGTTCGGGCGGGGATGCGAGGGCGGAGTAATGGTTGAGTCCGACAGTGTGCCCCAGTTCATGGCAGCTCGTCTTGATGTACTGCTGATGGGGGCGGGCGGCGGCGTTGAGTGTGCCGGTGTTGAGCTTCACGAAGGCCTGATCACAGACGCCGGAGTCTGAAGCAGTGCGGATCTTGCAAGTGGCTTCCCCGTACGCGCCGTCGACCCACATGTCGAACCAGGCGACGTCGGTTGCGGGAGAGCCGTCTCCGTCGGAGTTCTGCGTGTCACAGGAGGAGTGGAAGGACACTCCCGGGATGGCGGTGCGCTCGTTGAGGTAGTTCATCGCGCCGGGAATGTAGGACTTGCTCGTGGCGCTGACCGACGAGGTGTAGCAGTAACTGTGGCTTGCCTTGTCCGGCGGAACACCCTTGAAGGGCCAGATGTCGGCCGACGCTGAGGTGACGCTCACGAGGGTGAGGACGACGGCGATCCCGACAACGATGGATAACTGGCGGTGTTTACTCACTCACTGCACCTTTTCTGTAGGTTTGAGCAGGCACATGGAGATCATCACCTCTTACTGCCGAGAAGCAAGAATTGACATTCATGGTCAATCTCATCTAGGTGCTCATGTTTTTAGCCGGAACTCGACCCCGTACAGCTCGTGGTATCGCCCCCCGGAACTTCCTCTCCCCCTGTGCGGCCACGCTTTTCCGCAGGCTCGGGGTAGTCGCCATTAGCTACGGTACAAGCGGCGCCGCTAGAACAGGGCGTCGGCCTGAACGACGAGACTCACCTCGATGTGGATGATGTCGTCGTCCTGGCGGCGTTCACGCTCCAGCCACTGCTTGCGGCGCTCGCGGGTCTGCCGGATCGCCGCCTCGACGCCGATCCCGTGGTTAACCCTTCGCACAGGCAGTCGCATTCGACTTCGCGGGCGTCATAGCAGCGGGCATCGCACCGTTTGGTGCGGCCGCCCGGCCGGTGAACGGCGAGCAGCGTGGACATCAGCACCAGCACTCGTCGTCGTCGTCGGTGTGCTCGCGCGGCGGGGTGACCAGGTCGTCGTCGGGGACGCCCCTGGGGCCGAACGGCAGCGGCGTGAAACCGCCCGCCGCTGCGAGCCGGTCGCGGTCGGCCTGCCAGGCGGCGCGCACCTGGTCGGCGTCCCATCCGCCGTAGAAGACCCACCATCCCGACTGGTCAATCTTCTGCCACAGCGTGACGACCTTCTCACCGGTCGTCGCCCAGTCCTCGCGCTCCCAGGACTCGCTGCGCACCGGGTTGATCTCGTCGAACACCGCGGCGGGGGCGGCAGGGTTGAGGATGCGCCACCACAGGGTGTACCAGGCACGCTGGGGGACGTCGGCGGGTTCGCCGAACGGCCACGCGTGGACGTCGTCGTGGCGGGCGAGCCCACACACCGCGGCGCCGATGGCTTGGCGGCAGCCGGACGGGCCGTGAAAGTAGGGGTGCAGGACGGTGCGCGGGTTGGCGGCGAGCGGTCCGGCCAGGCTCGCGGCGATCTGGTCGTACAGGTCTTCACGATCGGCGTACGGCGTGAACCGCAGGTACGGGGTCAGGTGCGCGACCAGAACGGCTGTCAGGCGCTGCTGGCGGTCGGTGCGCGGGCTGGCAGCGAGCAGTACAGCCAGGCTCCCGGCGATCCGGCCGTACAAGTCTTCGCGGGCGGCGTACGGCGTGAACCGCAGGTACGGGGTCAGGTGCGCGTCCAGGACGGCTGTCAGGCGCTGGTGGCGGTCGCTCACAGGTGCTCCACGGGGTTGGGGCTGGATGCTTCGGGCGATCGTGGCGGGGCAGGTGGGCTTATGTCTCGCCTCGTCCTCTACGGCTGGTCGCCGCGCAGCCCGGCCAGGATCTCTGCCAGGTCATCGGGGCTGGCGAGGACCTCGCGCGCCTTGGATCCCTCGCTGGCGCCCACCACGCCGAGTTGTTCGAGCAGGTCCATGAGGCGTCCGGCCTTGGCGAAGCCGACACGTAGCTTGCGCTGCAGCATCGAGGTGGAGCCGAACTTGGTGGTCACGACGAGTTCGGCCGCCTGGATGAGCGCCTCCAGGTCGTCTCCGATGTCGTCGCCGGTCTTCGGTTTGGTCGCTGCGGGTGTGAGGGCGGGTAGCGGTGGCGGGCCGCTGGCCTGTGTCTTGGAGTGGGCGACGATCTCGGCGATCTCCTTCTCCGAGACGTACGCGTTCTGCAGCCGGATCGGTTTACTGGCTCCCATCGGCAGGAACAGGGCGTCGCCCTGGCCGACCAGCTTTTCGGCGCCGACCTGGTCGAGGATGACGCGGGAGTCGGTGAGGGAGGAGACGGCGAAGGCGAGGCGGGAGGGCACGTTGGCCTTGATCAGGCCGGTGACGACGTCCACGCTGGGCCGCTGGGTGGCGATCACCAGGTGGATGCCGGCCGCGCGGGCGAGCTGGGTGATGCGGACGATGGAGTCCTCCACGTCGCGCGGGGCGACCATCATCAGGTCGGCGAGCTCGTCCACGATCACCAGCAGGTAGGGCAGCGGTTCAGGCGTGTGCTCGCTGCCGGGGGCAGCCTTGACGCGGCCTGCGCGGACGGCCTTGTTGTAGTCGTCGACGTGCCAGAATCCGGTGGCGGCCAGGGTGTCGTAGCGGCGGTCCATCTCGCCGACGACCCATTCGAGGGCTTCGGCGGCCTTCTTCGGGTTGGTGATGATCGGGGTGATGAGGTGCGGGATGCCTTCGTAGATGCTGAGTTCGACGCGCTTGGGGTCGACCAGCACCATGCGCACCTGCTCGGGGGTGGCGCGCATGAGGATGGAGCAGATGAGGCCGTTGACGCACACCGACTTGCCCGCGCCGGTGGCGCCCGCGATGAGCAGGTGCGGCATCTTGGCCAGGTTGGCGACGATGGTGCGGCCTTCGACGTCCTTGCCCAGGCCGACGATCATCGGGTGGTAGTCGGCTTGGGCCACCTGCGAGCGCAGCACGTCGCCGAGCGCGACGAGGTCCTTGTCGGCGTTGGGGATCTCCACGCCGATGGCGGACTTGCCGGGGATCGGGGACAGGATCCGCACGTCGTCGGACTTCACCGCGTAGGCGATGTTCTTGGTCAGCGCGGTGACCTTCTCCACCTTCACCGCGGGGCCGAGTTCGATCTCGTAGCGGGTGACTGTCGGCCCTCGGGTGAAGCCGATCACCTGCGCGTTGACGCCGAACTGCTCCAGCACGCCGGTCAGCGCGTTGACCACGGTCGTGTTCGCCTTGGTCTGCGGCCGGGGGGCGCTGCCGGGGTGCAGCAGTTTCAGGGGCGGCAGCGTGTGCTCCTGCTGGGGGATGGCGAGTTGCTGCGGCGCGGCCGGTACGGCGGCCGCCGTACCGGCGGTGGCGGTGTGGCCGGTGCCGGGCGGCTGGGGGGCGGGGGGTAGCGCGGCGGGCTGGGGCTCGTCGTGGGGAGGCGGCGCGGGCGGGACCGCCTCTGCGGCGGCCTCGTCGGCGGGGTCGTCTTCCCATTCCGGCTCGTCGACCGGCTCGGGGCGGGCGGCGCGGCGGGCGTCCCTCCACGCCGAGGCTCGCCCGGCGGCGCGGCGGGCGGCGTCCCGGGCGCGGGCAGGGAGTTCGGGCAGCGGGACAGCGGCGGCCACGGAGTAGCCGAGCAGGCCGAGCAGGAGCAGGACGGGGACGGCCGCGAGCGCTGGCAGGAACGACAGCGCGGCTGCGGGCAGCCAGCCGATCAGGCCGCCGCCTCGCCCGTCCAAGATGGCGGGGATGCCGGCCAGGGTGTGGACGATGCCCAGGATGGCGGTGAGGATCATCGCCGATCCGGCTGCTGTGTGGGGGCCGCGGCCGGGGCGGGTGAGCCGCCAGGCGATGGCGGCGGTTCCCGCGGGGATGAGGATGGCTGCGGGTCCGACGAGGATGGCGGCCAGGGCGCGGATGAGCGTGGTGGCGGTCGTGGTGGCGGCGATCCCCCACAGGATGGCGGCCAGGGCAATGGTGATGATCGCGCACAGGGTGGCCATGGCGTCGCGGAAGTGGTCACTGTGGGGGTCAGCCCACATAAGCCCAAAACCCACATTGGGATGATCTTGGGGGGCAGACCAAGCATGAGAGAAAGGGGCAGCGTCCCCTCCCCCTCGGAGAAGTTCCTGATCAGTGGGTACGGCGTCGGGGTGCCAGGACCTCGGTGACCTTGGCGATGGCTTCGGCTCCGGGTTTGACGTAGCGCAGGGCGGTGCGGGGGTTCTTGTGCCGGGCCTTGCCCATGATGAGCTGCAGCGGCACTTCGGCCTCACCGAGATGGGTGGCGGCACTGTGGCGCAGCTGGTGCAGGTCGAGCCCGGCATACTTCTCCAGCAGGACGCGGGCGCGGTCGTAGCCCAGGCGGGCCCGGCCGGTGTGCGGGCAGATGTCGGCGGCGGCCGGGCGGCGAGCAGGCACGGGACGCCGTTCAGACAAGAACAGCGGGCCATGGGTGCGTGCGCTGCCGTCCGGCAGCCGGAGCAGGCGGGGCAGCAGGTGGGCGGTGCCGCGGTCCCAGTACACCCACTCCCGCCGACTGGAAGCTCCGCACCGGGCTGTTTCAAAGCCGCGCGCCCCTCGACCTGCCGCACATCCCGGGTGTGGACGCCGCGGGCATCGTCGACGAGATCGGTGACGGCGTCACCGGCGTCGCGATCGGCGACGCCGTCTTCGGGCTGACCGACATCGCCGGGGCTGGCGGCGCCAGTGCCGAGTTCGCCGTACTCACGACGTGGGCGGCCAAGCCGGAAGCGCTGAGCTGGGAGCAGGCGGGCGGCGCGGCGGCCAACGTCGAGACCGCCACCCGCGCCATGATCGAACTGGGCGTCACGGCAGGTACGACGCTGCTGGTCGAAGGGGCGGCCGGGGGTGTCGGCACCATGACCGTTCAGCTGGCGGTCGCCCGCGGAGCCACGGTCATCGGGACGGCTCGCGAGCACAACCACGAGTTCCTCGCTGGCCTCGGCGCGACGCCCACCACCTACGGTGCCGGCCTCGTCGAGCGGGTCGCGGCACTGGCACCCGGCGGTGTCGACGCGGTGCTCGACACCGCCGGCTCGGGTTCGCTGCCCGATCTCGTCACCATCGCGGGTGCCCCGGAACGCGTCGTGTCGATCGCCGACATGGCCGCACATGAGCACGGTGTGCGGCTGTCCTACACCGTCGGACCCGGCAGCAGCGAGGTGCGTGGCTACGAAGGCCTGGCCGTGGCGGCCGCTCTCGCCGAGGAAGGCCGGTTCACCGTGCCGCTGCACGCGGTCTTCCCGCTCAAGGACGCTGCGAGGGCGCACGAGCTGAGCGCCACGGGCCGCGTACGCGGAAAGATCGTGCTGACCGTGCCGTGAAGCCCGCGCCCGAATGGCCCGAAGGCGTTCCGGATCACTGGGCAGCGGGAGTCACGGACCGCATCACACCGTGCCGCGGGGGGCGGAGGCGCCGCCCCCCGGTCTGGTCACGCTATCGGGGGGTCAAAACACAGAACTCGTTGCCGTCCGGATCGGCCATCGCCACCCGACTGACCCCACGCTGGCCGATGTCGAGTTGAGTCGCTCCGAGGGAGACGAGACGGTCGACCTCCGCTTGCTGATCACCGCGCGTAGGTGGAGCGAGGTCGAAGTGTAGCCTGTTCTTCCCGGTCTTCGGCGCCACTGGCGGGCCGCCCCACGTGATCTTCGGACCGCCGTGCGGCGAGCGGATCGCGGTCTCTTGGTCCTGGTCCCAGACCAACGGCCAGCCCAGCGCTTCGCTCCAGAAGTACCCGACCTCCTGCGAACCGTCGCACGCAAGCGCTCCGATGAATCCGCAGTCAGCAAGGAAGTTGTTGCCCGGCCCGATGACGCAGAACTCATTGCCTTCGGGGTCGGCGAGCACCACATGACCCTCCTCCGGGCGTTGCCCGATGTCGATGTGCCGCGCGCCGAGTTCGAGCGACCTCGCCACCGTCTGCTGCTGGTCCTCGAGGGACGTGCTCGTCAGATCGAAGTGCATCTGGTTCGGGCCGGTCTTCTTCTCCTGGGTCGGAAGACATCGGATCTGGAACCCGGTGTCATCGCTCGGCAGGATCGCGAAGCAATCGTGGGGGTCGTCGGCCATCTCCCAGCCCAGGACTCCAGCCCAGAAGCGCGCGAGACGGAGCGGGTTGTTCGCATCGAAGCAGAGCGCGACGAGCTGAGAAGTCATCCCGCATCTCCAATCTGCTGACTCACAGGCGCAGCCAGGGCACGTTCCTCCTGGCGCATAACGGAAGCAACGCTAGCCCGATCGAGGACCGCGACGCGAACGCATATAGGTCAGAAGGCGACGCTTCCGGCGTACGATCCGCAATGTGGACGATTGACTCATCGCCACCGTCACCGAACACCTCGCTCCACCCCGCCGGCGCCACTAGCCAGCAGGAACCCGCCCAGACTGCGACCCCTACTGCGGCGACTCCCGCGAGCGCGGACACCGCGGTGGCCGAGCGGTTGGCCTCCTCCCTCCAGAGGAAAGCCAGGATGCCGGCGAACACAGCGACGATCACGAAGGTCACGACCAGCGCTGATCTCGGCTTGCTCGTGCTTCATTGTTCACCGACTGCGGTCTCCGCCGGCTGCCACAGGACGGACTGATCGCGTCAGCCGTTGTAGTACTCCATGCTGGCTGCCGGAACCTGCTGCACGGTGACCGAGCTGAGCCCGCCGACCCGCACGGGGAAAGACTTGTCTCGAGGGCCTCCCGTACAGGTGACACGGAGCGTGTCGGCGCTCGTCAGCGTGAAGACGCTGTGGACTTGCAGGTAGAGGCGGTGACTGGTGGTGGACGAGTTCGCGAGGAAGCCGCGGCCGTTGATGGCCATCACGCAGTCGCCGATGTACTCCTTGCCCTGGGAGTCGCCCCAGGGGGAGATCGCGATCTGCGCGTCAGCTCTGTAGGAGCCCGGCTCCAGCGCGACCTTGAACACTTCCTTCCCCTGCAGCGGGTCCAGCATGGCCGAACCTCCGTACAGCATGCGCACCGAGCCGACCGAACCGGCAACCGCCGCGTCGCCCTTCAGCCCCTGCTGGCCAGCGGGACCCGCCTGGTTCCACGAGACCTTCTTCTCATCCGTGCCGCAGCCGGTCGGCACGGTCGGCGTGGCAGTCGGGCCCGGCGTGGGCGTGACGTTCGAGAGGATCCGTACGGAGCCGTTGGCGGAGACGCACGCGTTGATCACCCCATCGTCAGCCGACACATTGGCGACCGCCACCCCCGAACCCCCGGCGACCAGGCCCGCTAACACGCCGGCCACCAGCATCCGCTTGTTCCCGCTCATCGATCCCCTTCCTCTACGCCGATGTCGTGCCCGAAGACAAGATCGCAGTCCCCGGTGGGAAGCCACTTGCGCCTCACTGCAACCCACCCCACCGGCCGGGCTCGCGCGGCAGCGGGAGGCGCCACACGGCCTCGATCCCCTGTCGAGCGGAACGAACCTCGAGGGGCTCTCGACGCGGAGATGCCCGAGAAATCACCTTTGCCATAAAAGGCCCTGGTAGCGTCCCTGCCCCCTCCCGTGACATGAAGGGCAGTAGCACAAAGCCCGTACGAGACCTCCCACGGACCTGAGGACGAATCGAGGACACAGTGATGAAAGCTCTGCTGAACTCGTTGACCGAGACCGAAATGGCGCTGGCGCGAGAGGCCGATCGGGACAGACTCGCCGCGTTGGACGAGGACGAACTCGTCGAGCTGCACACCCGCGTACGGCGTGCACGCGACAAGTACGTCAAGCTGTACCGTCGCGAAGCCAGCGCCCGGGTTCAGGAGCTCGGCGGCCGCGGCATCGCCCGACCGAAGAACCAGCGCAACGCCCAGAAAGCCGAAGTGTTCGAAGACGCGCTGGCCAAGGTCAGCCGGCATCTGGCGATGGCGGCCAGGCGCAGCGCCGAGGAACTGAAGGCCGAACGGCTGGCCGCGGCCCGCCAGCAGCACACCATCCCACCTCCCAGGCAGGCCGGCGGGCCGGCCACGTCACCCATGTCCAGTCAGCAGGCCGATCGCCGCCCGGACTCGGCGGCGTTGCGGCGTCGCCAGGCCAAGACGCTGGCCAGTGGAGCGCGGCGCCAAGCCAAACGCGACAGCCCATGACAGCGGCCGGAAGATCGGCACCCATCCGCTGAGCGGAGCCCGAGATCGGCACCTTCACGAAAGGGCATCCGCCACGACGATCAGAGGCTGAGACAATCTCATCCGGAGAAGGAGGCGTGATGTCGCATCTCTGGCGCGGCTGGTGTTTACTCCGCCCTGGCGTCCTGCTGTATGGCGGAACCATCGGTACGAACCAGTTGCACGCACACCATGCGGTCCACCTGATCGTCTCCGCAGAGCCCTTCACCGTGGCCGACGCCCACGGCCGGCGGCTGACCACCCGGACCGCGGTCATTCCTCCCGACACCGGCCACGCCGTACTCACGGGAGCTCGCGGGGTCCTGCTGGCTCAACTCGACCCCGGCAGTTCGCCAGGCCGTTCCCTTCTCACCCATTCAGGTGCGGGGGTCAGCGCCTTGACCTGGGGTCCGCCCTTCCCCCACCTCACGCACGCCGGCCCGAGCCTGGGACACCGCCAGGTGGCGGCGCCGCTCACGTTCACGAAACCCTCGAGCGGCCATGAGCACTCCGCCGAGGCCGCGGCCGCCCTGAAGATCGTCGAGGACTGGACGGGCCAACGTGGTGCCGAAGAAATCCCGATTCACCCGGCGGTGGAGATGGCGATAGCCGTGATCCCCACCCTCCTGATCGGGGGGCCGGTGCGTCTGGGTGTGGTTGCGGCCGCGGTGCACCTGTCTCCAAGCCGGTTGGCGCATCTGTTCAGCGCACAAGTTGGGATTCCGCTGCGACCCTATGTGCGCTGGCAGCGCATTCAGCATGCGATCAGGCTGGTGGCCGCGGGAGAGACGTTGACGATGGCCGCCCACAGCGCCGGATTCACCGATGGGTCACATTTCACCCGGGTCTTCAGGCACAACTTCGGAACCGCGCCCTCCACGCTGGCCGCCGCCATCGACTGGCTGCCCTGAATCGACACGTTCGTACAAGCCAAGACCGCATCGGCGGCGCATCCTTGGGACGTACGGACGTCCCCCAAGACGCAGCCACGGCAGAACCCCTGAGGAAAGGGCCGCGATGCTCAATCTGTCGATCATTCTGGAAGACAGCGCCCGCAATGCGCCAGACCGCACCGCCCTGGTCTTCGGCGACCTGCGCCTGCCGTACTCCATGGTGAACTCCGTCGCGAACCAGGTGGCCAACCTCCTGGCGGCCCGGGGGATCGGCAAGGGCGACAAGGTCGCGCTGCTCTGCCCGAACCTGCCCTACTTCCCCTTCGTGTACTTCGGCATTCTCAAGGCCGGGGCGACTGTGGTCCCGCTCAACGTGCTGCTGCAGCCGCGCGAGATCGCCTACCACCTGACCGACAGCGACACCAAGGCGCTCTTCTGCTTCGAGGGTTCCCCCGAGCTGCCCATGGGCGCGCGCGGGCGGGAGGCATTCGACGCCGTCGAGGGCTGCGAGCACTTCTTCGTCCTGCCCGCCACGCCGCTGGCCACCGAGTCGGAGCACGGCGAGTCGTTCTGGGCGGCGCTGGGCGGCATGTCCGGGGAATTCGAGACGGTACAGACCGAGCCGGATGACACCGCGGCCATCCTCTACACCTCCGGCACCACCGGTCAGCCCAAGGGCGCCGAGCTGACCCACATGAACATACTGACCAACACCATCGTCAGCGACGAGATGTTCCCCACCGACCCCGACGGCGACGTCTCACTCACCGTGCTGCCGCTCTTCCACTCCTTCGGCCAGATCCCGGTCATGAACGTGAGCGTGCGCCGCCGCGCCACCCTCGTACTCCAGCCGCGCTTCGAGCCCGGCGAGGCGCTGGAGCTCATGCGCAGGGAGAAGGTGACCATGTTCGCCGGGGTGCCGACGATGTTCTGGGCGCTGCTGTCGAAGATCCACGCCGACGGGGCCGAGGCGCCCTCGACGCTGCGGGTCGCGGTGGCGGGCGGGGCCGCCTCCCCGGTCGAGGTGCTCAAGGACTTCGAGGCCACCTTCGGCATCCCGATCCTGGAGGGCTACGGCCTGTCGGAGACCTCCCCGGTGGCCAGCTTCAACCAGCTCGGACGACCCACCAAGCCGGGCACCATCGGCTTCCCCGTCTGGGGCGTGCAGATGCGGCTGGTGGACGGCGACTGGAACACCATCGAGGGCGAGGGCCCTGGCGAGATCGCCATCCGCGGGCACAACGTCATGAAGGGCTATTACGGGCGGCCCGAGGCCACCGAGGAGGTCCTGCGGGACGGCTGGTTCCGCACCGGTGACATCGCCACCCGCGACGAGGACGGCTACTACGCCATCGTCGACCGCACGACGGACATGATCATCCGGGGCGGCTTCAACGTCTACCCGCGCGAGCTGGAGGAGGTGCTGATGACGCACCCGGCGGTCTCGCTGGTGGCGGTGGTCGGCGTGCCCCACGACTCGCACGGCGAGGAGGTCAAGGCCTACGTCATCCCGGCGCCCGGCGCGACGGCGAGCGAGGACGAGCTCATCGCCTGGTGCAAGGAGAACATGGCGGCCTACAAGTACCCGCGGATCATCGAGTTCCGCGAGAGCCTGCCGATGACGGCGACCGGCAAGATCCTCAAGCGGGAGTTGCGCTAGGTCGGCCCTGGCGAACTCCGGCCGCACCTTGATCCGGCTGCTGATCTTCTCCGATCGGAAGTCATATGCGCCGTATCCTCATACTCGCGCTAGCCGTTCTGGCCATGGCAACGATCGGAGCGAGCGCTGCCAACGCGGCACCGGCCCGCTGGGAGTGCAGGACCGGGTCCGTCTGCTTCTACATGCAGCCCATCATGGGACTCGCCGGAGCCGGTCAGTGAGCGCCATGGGCCTGGCCCCGTGCCAGTGCCAGACCCGTACCGCCGAGCTTCGGGCCTGCCACCGCACCGCCGCGGCGGAAGATCTGCGCTGCGACATCTGCCGCGTCGGCTGCCGGGCCATATGGGTCCCGCCACCTCCAGGTCCGGCTCGGCCTCGAACACCACGGCGATCAGGGCGGCCTCGCGCCGCACGTCCGACGGTGGCCTACCGCCGGCCTCCGGCCTGACGCGCCGGACAAAGGGCCCCAAGCCACTTGTTCCGGCTGGCGGTTGGCTACACCCGGGACCCTCCTGTTCGCCGTAATCGCGGGATAGGTCCGGCGGATGAGGCTGGCGCGAGAGCGGGGTGAAGAGCGTTTGTGTATGACTTTGTAGACGGCAACTGGATCTGGCACAAAATCCGTGAAGCGGTTACTCAACGTCATCGAGAAACCGCTGGGCGGGACGCTTGCCCGTACGGCCAGCCGCGTTGACGACGGAATCGCTTCCCGGACACCGCAGGGCCAGGATTTGTCAGACGTGACCTAGGTGACTGGTGTTTTTCTGACGATCTCGCGGTGACCTTTCTCCGTATGCCAGGGTGATCGATGTTGTTGGTCGCCGGGAGCGGGGAGAGGTT
>NZ_JBEYZF010000054.1:0-25527 GCF_040645915.1 Nonomuraea sp. NPDC046570
TTCGGAAACCCCTGAAACAACAAGATCCCGTCTGATCTCAACGATCAGACGGGATCCCGTCAACTTCAGTCCAGCCGTTTCAAGAACGGCCCTGACGGCCGCGAGGCCGGTTCATCTCGTCGATCGGGCACTCGACGATGCGGCCGGTCATCTGGTGGATCTCGACCTTGTGCCGCAGCTCCAGGAACAGGAAGAACGTCTTCAGCGCCTGCGCCCGTGACAGGCGTGTGCCCTTCGCCGTGCTCCGCAGCACCTTCCCGAAGTAGACGTCGGCGTCGGCGGGCTCCATCTCCCATAGCGGCCGTCCGAACCACGCCCGCACCTGCTCCAGGTGCACCACGTCCGAGGAGATCGTCCCGTCCGACAGCCCCGCCGCCGCCCGAGCGAGCACGAACCCCGCCAGCACGTCGGTCTCCAGCGCCTCCAAGTCCTCCGCCGTCGCCGGAGCCCTCGAGACCCGCAGATCCTTCACCACCGCCAGCGCCAACCCCGGCCTCCTCGCCTTCACTGCTGCTGCAGGACGAACACGAGGAACGATGGACCTTCAGGGTTCCCGAAGTCTCTTCACATGCCAGAACCGGCATAGATCCAAGGAGGAAGCCCTGGTACAGGGCCGACAGAGGCCGGAGAGTGCTCAGCGAACTCCGGGGTTATTTCTTAGGAGGCGGAGGTCCCCAGGAACGCCCTTACGCAGCGCCACAGCGACCTGCGCAACGAGTTTTACGAGCGCGTCAAAGCCCGCGGAGCCACCCCGGACGTCGAAGTGCGGCTGCGCGAGACGATCATCAAGCTGAAGAAGACGATCGCGAACAAGAACAAAGAACTTGCACAAATCCGCGAGGATGTCCCCGCCCTAATCCGGGCAATTCACCAGCTCACCCTGGAGAACCAGGAACTGCGGGAGCAGCTGGGCCTGCCTGAACCGAACGTCACGCCGCTGCGCCGTCGGCGCTAAGAGGGCGTCGGTGATGACCGCGGCGGGCTGCCGATAGTCACGATTCGGCACCGGGATGGGCCCTGATGCATGCCGCGGGTGCTGGACGGCGGCGATCATATCGGTGTGAGCCGACGTCCCATCCGCTGGTGGAATACGGCCGCTCTGCTGGCCATCGTTGCGCTGGTCGCGACGGTGGTGCTGGTGGGACGCGCGCTGGACCGGACCGACAAGGTCAACCTGGCTGACCTGGCTGCGGTCGCGATCGCCGCAGCGGTGGCCACGGCCGCCGTCGTGACGTGGGCCAGGCGCCGCAACACCGTCGCCGGCAATCTCGCCGATGTGACAAGAGCCGCCGATGTGCTGGCCGATCTGGTGCGTCGGCAATGGCAGGACGAGGCCCGCAACCGGCTGCTCGACGATCCCGAACCGATCCCGGTGCATTGGCAGCTCATCGCCGACGAGACAGTGATGAGCCAGCCCCGTCTGATCACGAGCGAGGCCGAGCTCACCCTGACCGGCCGCAGCGACGACATGGCGGCTCTGGCGGAGACCTTCCGCGCCCTGATCCGGCGGCGGCTGGTCATCGCCGGCGGCGCCGGCATGGGCAAGACCACCCTGGCGATCCAACTGCTGCTGCAGCTGTTGTCCACCCGCGCCGCCGATCAGGCTCGTGCCGGCGAGGGGGAGGTCGTGCCGGTGCCGGTGCTGCTGCCGGTCTCCGGCTGGGATCCCGGCGTTCATCCCCGGCTGCAGGACTGGCTCGCCGACCGGCTCGAACAGGACTACCCGGCACTGGCCGCTCCGCAACTCGGCGCCGGCGCTGCCGCCGCGCTGGCCGACGGCGGCCACATCCTGCCTGTCCTGGACGGCCTGGACGAAATCTCCGCCCCCGCGCGCGCCCAGGTGATCGCCGCGCTCAACGCCTCGCTGACCGCCCGCGACCAGCTCATCCTCACCAGCCGCCGCGCCGAGTTCACCACCGCCGTCCACGACGCCGGCCGCCCGCTGACCGCAGCGGCGGTCATCGTCCCCAAACCCCTCACCCCGCAGGCCGCCGCAGACTACCTGACCGCCTGCCTCCCCTCATCCCCGACCGAGGCCTGGACCCACACCCTGGCCGCACTGCGATCCCGCACCGTCCCCGGCCTGACCCGGCTCGCCGCAACCCCGCTGGGCCTGTGGCTGATCCGCACCGTCTATGTCGCTTCCGGGGCCGACCCCGCCCCCCTGACCGGCCCTCTCGGCGCCGACGACGACGCGCTGCGCACTCACCTGCTGGACCACGTCATCCCCGCTGTCATCGCCGCCCGCCCGCCCAGCACCGACCCCGCCGACCACTTCCGGCCCCGCCACCGGCTCGACCCCGACGCCACCCGCCGCTACCTGACCTACCTGGCCCGCGCCTTCCCCCCGGCCACCACCCGCGACATCACCTGGTGGCACATCGCCCGCACCACACCCCACATCCGACCAGCAGTCGGGCTCACGACCGGGCTCGCGGTCGGGGTGCCGCCCGGGCTCATACCCATGACCGGAGCCAGAGAACTCACATTCTGGCTCGTCATCGTCTTCATCAGCTGGACCTGGCCCGGGCTCATAATCGGATTGGTGTTCGGGCTCGTGCGCGCCACATCTTGGGTTAACGAAAAACCCGGCTATGCAAACCTGCGCCTGCGCGGACGAACATTCCGTTCTTTCCGCTTCAACATAGCCGCCCTCGTGGTCAGGCTTGTGGTCAGGCTCGTGGTCGGGCTTGTGGTCGGGCTTGTGGTCGGGCTCGTGGTCGGGCTCGCGGCCGGACTCGCGGTCTTGATCGTGGGCAGTCTCGCGGCCGGGCCTGAGGCCGGGAGCACGGCCGGGACCGCGATGACGGCTGCATTCGTGGTCATGCTCGGACCCGTCATCTGGCTCGGGATCACCCTGGCACCCTGGCTCATCACCTGGGCGGAACAGCCCACGCTCGAATCAACCAGCACACCCCGCTCCAGCTGGCGAGCCGACAGAACGCTCACCCTTCTGCGCATGATCGTGCCCGGGCTCGCGGTCGGGCTTACGGTCGTGCTCACGCTCGGGTTCATCGAGCTCGACAGCGTGCCCGAGTACGGGCTCGTGATCGGGCTCGCGGTTGGCCTGACGGCCGGGTTCGTGATGGGCAACCATCATGCGTGGCTGGTCTGCACCATCGCGGTGGCCCGGCTAGCCCTCCAACGCCGGCTTCCCTGGCGGGTCATGGACTTCCTCGACGACGCCCACCGCCTAGGACTACTGCGTGCCGTCGGCCCCGTTTACCAGTTCCGCCACGCGGCCCTGCACGATCACCTCGCCACCGCCGACACCGCTGGTGGAGCCTCGCAACTACCGACACTGAGAGACAGCCTCTGAGCCTTCCCGCCGCATGCTGCCATCCCGGAACACGACGCTGGAGGCCCACGCTCACGCCGGGGCCGCCCTCTTCGCTCTTCGTCCGGCCCAGCAGCCCGCGGCTCCGGCTTGCACCGCTGAGCATCAGGACGTCGGCGAGACAACGGCAAAAAAGTTCAACACGCAGACTTGACGGGGAAGAGACCTGCTGGAACACCGTGCGCTCGCTCCTGCTGCCCTGACCCGCCAAGGCCCGGAGCCGGGCCGTCGAATCCCTGCTCGACCGCCCCGGCAGGAGCAGGGACGCACCCGGGCGGCATCCCACGGAGACCCCGGCACCCTCAGAGTGCCTCCACCTTCCTCGACGTGGTGGCGGTCTCGCCGGTACGGCGGGCGGCGACCAGGGCGAGCACCCCGATGACGGCCAGCGCCCAGCTACCGGTGACAGGGAAGTAGATGACGCACTGCGGGATGCCGATGGCCAGCAGGTACCACCCGATCTGCGCGGGCAGCCGCCCGGTCGTCCGTACCATGTGCCGGGCCAGCGTGCCGAGGGCCAGGAACGCGACACCGCTGGTGAGGAACCACACGCTCGCCTCGCGGGCGAAGTAGTCGGGCGCCTCGGTGTCGACGACGCTGCTCAGGAAGCCGTCGCCGGCGATCGCGGCCCAGGCGTGAGGCTGGGCGAAGGCCCAGACGAAGTGCAGCACCGAGGTCGCGATGATCAGCCGGGGGACCCAGCGGGCCAGTCCGTTCAATGGCTCTCTCTCCGATCTTCCGGCGTGAGGCGCAGGGCCAGCGCGTAAACCTCTCGAAGGTCTTCCTCGGGCAGGGGAGGGACGACCTGCTGGGCCCCGACCAGCACCAGGTAGAGCAGGTGGGCCATGGGGTCGGCGTCCGCCTCCGGCCCGCCGAGGTCTCGCCACAGGGAGCGCAGGTAGCCGATGCGCAGCCGGTCGACGCGCTGCTGGAGCGCGTGGACCTCGGCGTCCTGCGACGCCCACGCGCGCATGGCGATCTCCAGGTCGTGGCTGCCGCCCTCGTCCTCGAGGACCAGGTTCATCAGGCGGTGCAGCCTGGCCTGCGCGGCATCGCCCGCGACTTCCGCGCCCGCGATGTAGCGGCTGGTGTGCTCGGCCTCGAAGTGTTCGAGCAGGTCGGTCTTGAACCCCGTCATGCCCTTGAAGTGGTGGTAGAAGGATCCTTTGGTCAGGCCGAGCGCGCCACACAACCGCTCGATGGTCAACGCGGGCGCCCCTTCCTCACCGAGCACCGTGAGCCCTGCTTCCAGCCAGTCGCGTTTGCTCGCCATGTGATCCTTTCTCTCCTCTCGACCGTACCATACGGAATGGTATGGCAACGGGGGCAGGTCATGTGGAGCACCCGAGGTAGAAGAACCTGTAGCCCTACTCGGTAGGCAGCCCTATCGTCAGCCGCCGGGGCGGTCAGGATCATGGAAGGCATGGATAACTCAACGGAGATCATGAATGTCAAACGGCAACTTCGCCGGATGCGGCTCTACCTGATCGGCGCGGTGGCCGCCGCCGTGGCCGGTGGGGTGGTCCTGTCCGGCAGCGGGGAGGCCGTCGCCCACGGCAAGACCACCTTCGGTGAGATCGACGTTCAGCGGATCAACGTGGTGGAGGCGGACGGCAAGCCTCGCCTGGTGCTGAGCAACAAGGCGAAGTCGCCGGGCGCCGTCGTGAACGGGGTCGATCTGGGAAACGCCGGCACCCGGGCAGGCATGATCTTCTACAACGGGGAGGGGGACGAGTCCGGCGGGATCGGCACCGACAGCGGTGTCACCGACGGCAAGCCGTGGGCGTTCGGTCAATTGGCCTTCGACCAGCACAAGCAGGATCAGACGCTCGTGCTGCGGTACGTGGAGCAGGAGCAGGGCAAGCGAGGCGTCGGCCTGGCGGTCAACGACCGGCCCGACGTGCCGCTGTCGGACATGTTCGAGGAGTACAAGAAGATCGAGCAGATGTCGCCAGGTCCGGAGCAGGATCAGGCGATGGCGGCGTTCAAGGCGAAGTACCCGAGCCCGCAGCGGGCCTTCCTCGGCAAGAACACCGACAAGTCGTCGGCGCTGGTGCTCGCCGACGGAAAGGGCACACCGCGCATGGTGCTGCGGGTGGATGAGGACGGTCACCCGCAGATCCAGTTCCTGAACGCCAAGGGTAAGATCACCCGGACGATCAAGGGGTGATGAGGGTCGGCGGAACCGCCTGGCAGGCGATCACCGGCAACCCGTTGCGCTTTCTCGGGTCGCCGTGGCCGTGGCGAGCGCTCCTCTATCTGCTGACCAGCGTGCCGGGCAGCTTCGGGATCCTGCTGGTGGTGTCGCTCGGGCGGCAGGCCGCGCTGGTGGTCGGGGTGATCATGCTGCTGGTGGTGGCCGGAGTGTTCAGCGGCCCGATCGCCTCCCTGGAACGGCGGCGGTTGCGGCTGATCGATCCGGCGGGCATCCCCATGGCGAAGCCGAAGCCGTGGACCTCTTTCGCGAGCCCGGCCGCCTGGCGTGAGATCGGGTACGCGCTGCTGTGGGTGACGATCCTGCCCGTGGTCAACGCCCTGCTCGTGATTGTCGCGGGGATCACGGTCTTCTCGGGCGTCGACACCTTCCATTCCTGGCTCACCGCCGGCGCACCGGTCACGCCTGCCGGCGACCCGCCGGTGGTGGTCGTGCTGACCGTCGCCATGGTGCTGGTCTGGGTGGCCGGGGGTGCGTACCTGCTCACTCTGGTGGCCGCGGTGCAGGGGATGCTGGCGCGGAGCCTGCTCGCCGCGCCTCCCGAGGAGCGGATGATCGAGTTGACCCGGTCGCGGGCGCGGCTCGTGGACGCCTTCGAAGCCGAGCGGCGCCGTATCGAACGGGATCTGCACGACGGCGCCCAACTCCAGCTCACCGCCGTACTCATGCAGCTCGGCCTGGCCAAACTGGACGTCGGACAGGACCCTGAGGGTACGGCGAAGGCCATCGGCCTGGCCTACGATCACACGCAGGCCGCGCTGGACGAACTGCGCCGGGTGATCAGAGGCATTCACCCCTCGGTGCTCACCGACCGGGGGCTGGAGGTCGCGATCACCGAACTGGCCCGCCACTGCCCCATCCCGGTGACCGTGGACCTCGGCCTGCCTCACCGCCCGCCGCCGAGCGTGGAGGCGGCGGCGTACTTCTGCGTCTCCGAAAGCCTCACTAACGTGATCAAGCACAGCCAAGCCGACAAAGCCACGATAAAAGCGGAAATATCGGATGGATTCCTTATGGTGGAGGTGAGTGATGACGGGATCGGCGGGGCCGACCCCGCGGCGGGCAGCGGGATCGACGGGCTGGCCGACCGGATCGGCGTTCTCGAGGGGACCTTGTCGCTCAGCAGCCCCGCAGGGGGGCCGACGGTGATCCGGGTGCGGTTGCCGTGCGGTTGATGATCGCGGAGGATTCGGTACTCCTGCGGGAGGGGCTCAGCGGGATCTTCACCAGGTTCGGCTGTGAGGTGGTCGCCGCGGTCGGCAGCGCCGACGAACTGCTGCACGCCGTCGCCCGCGATCTGCCCGACGTCGTCGTGGTGGACGTCCGCATGCCGCCCACCTTCCGCGACGAAGGGCTGCGAGCCGCCATCCGGCTGCGAAGCGAGCATCCCGGGCTCGGCATCCTGGTCCTGTCCCAGGTGGTCGAGGAGGCCGCGGCCGGGGAACTGCTGGCCGCCGGCACCCGCGGCGTCGGCTACCTGCTCAAAGACCGGATCGGCGCGATCACCCAGTTCGTCGACGAGGTACGCGCGGTCGCCGCCGGAGGCACGGTCATCGACCCCGACGTGGTGCACCAGCTCCTGGTCCACCACCGCGCGCACGACCCGCTGGACACCCTGACACCCCGCGAACGCCAGGTGCTCGCCCTGGTCGCCGAAGGCCGGTCCAACAGCGCGATCGCCCAGCGGCTGTACATCTCGGAAGCCGCCGTGGCCAAACACGTCACCGGCCTCTACACCAAGCTCGACCTCGGCCCCGACGCCGACGACCACCGCAGAGTACTCGCCGCCCTGACCTTCCTCCGCTCACGCTGACCTCGTCACCCCAGCCATCAACAGATCAACACGCCCTGATCCGTGGTGAACTAGGCCGAATGAGGCTCCAGAAGACACTGGTGGGCGAGATGCTCGTCTACTGTTTCGTGATCGTCCTGCTCACCGGCACCTTCCTCGCGTTCTTCTACACGCCGAGCGACCGGGTGATCTATGACGGCCCCTTCGCCCCACTGCTCGGCATCGAGATGAGCGGGGCCTACGCCTCGACGCTACAGCTCAGCTTCGAGGTGCGCGGCGGCTTGATCATGCGGCAGCTCCACCAGTGGTCGTCATTGATCTTCCTGGTGGGGATCGTCCTGCGCATGGTGCTCAGCCGCTCCTTCCGCCAGTTGCTCCCCGGGATCGCGCTGCTGGCCCTGGGCGCCCTCAACCTGGTCGTCGGCTACGCGCTGACCGACGACCTGTTCGCCGGAAAGCTCCGGGGCGAGACGCCGATCCCCTGGTGGTACGGCACGCACCTGCTGCTGGCGCTCATCGTGGCCTCCGCCCTGCTGGTCGCCTGGCGACGCACGGGCGCCCAGCGCCCCAGAATCCTGTACTTCGTGGCGATCTGCCTCAACCTCACCCTGCTGGCGATCTTCTTCCCACTCAACCAGATCTGGCTGTACGGCCCATCCCAGTGAATGACCAGTCGAGGCCGACCCGGCGGGTCCGGTAGGCGATCAGCCGGTGACAGCAGCGCGTCGCCTCGACCACGACGCGGACGGTGTGCAGAAGCTCACGAGCGCACGGTCCAAAATATAGGTCGAGTGACCTATATTGGGTTATATGAACGATGAACTAGTCCTAGATACAGATGGCCCAGTGCTGCTGGCGGGCGGATACGGCACCGTCGGGGCCGAGCTGGCGCGGATGGCCGCGGCACGCTGGCCCCTGCTCCTGACCGGTCGCTCGGTGGAGCGGGGGCAGGAACTCGCCCGCGAGACCGGCGCTCAGCTACGCCGCTGGGATCTGGCGGATCCGACGCCGTTCCAGGCCAAGGTCCGCGCGGTTGTCGGAGTCGTCAACGACCCCGACGACCGGGTGCTGCGAGCGGCGGTGCGAGGCGGGGTCCCCTACGTGGACGTGACCCGCTGGACGGCGCGGTTGCAGCGTGCGGCGACGGTCGCCGCGCTGCTCGGCCCGAAGGCGCCGGTCCTGCTGTCGTCGGCGTGGATGGGTGGGGTGACGAGCCTCGTGGCGGCGGCGCTGGCCGACGGTCTCGGCGGCGCGGACGGTGTCGAGATCGCGATTCGGTGGGACCTGAAGGACCGTGCGGGCGCGGACTCGGTCGAGTTCATGGACCGGCTCGGCCTAGACTACGAGGTCGTCCTGGACGGGCGGCGGCAGACGATCATGCCGCTGAGTGACGTCCGGAACGTCCGGATCGGTGCGACGGCCACCCGGGTCGCCCGGATCGACACTCCCGAGCAGTTCACCCTTCCGCTCACGCTCGGCACCGGCACCGCGACGACCCGGATCGGGTTCAGCTCGGCGGCCTCGACCTCGGCGCTGCTCGTCGCCAAGCGGATCGGGTTCTTCCGGTGGGGCCGCGGCGAGCGCTTCACCTCGGCCCGGCGCGCCCTGCTGTACTCGCCCGGCGAGGGAGGCGTCGCCGAAGTCCGCGTCGACGTCGGCCACCGCGGCCGTACCCGTATCGCGATGATCACCGACCCGGCGGGGCAGGCTCACCTGACCGCGGTGGGCGCGCTGATGGGGCTGCTGCGCGTGCTGGGCGCCGACGGGGCCGCACCCGCCCAGGGAGTGATCTTCCCGGAGATGACACCGATTCCCGAGCAGGTCATCGCGATGCTCGGCGAGCAGGGCGTCGACGTGCGGATCGCCGACGCCGAACGGCGCCTGGCGGCGTGAGCGCGCCCGCCTCCCCAGGCGGACGGACGGGGAAGGGGGCCAGGCGTCGGGCCGAGCTGCTCGACGCGGCGGAGGAGATTCTGCAGGAGTCCGGTCACGCGGACCTGTCGATGCGGGCCGTCGCCGCTGCCGCCGGGGTACGCCTGGGGCACCTGCAGTACTACTTCCCCGCCCGCGCCGACCTGGTCGCCGCAGTCCTGGGCCGCGTCCTCGAACGGTCGCTGGAGCGGCTGCGCCCGTCCCTGACCATCGACGTGGGAGAGATGATCAGGGCGTTGCTCAGCGAGCAGGAAGACCCGCGATCGGTCCGCCTGTTCGCCGAGATGTGGGCGCTGGCCGCGCGTGACGACGAGGTCGCCGCGGCCGTCCGCGCCTTCTACCGGGACTATCAGGCCCAGGTCGCCGCGGTGCTGCGCGCACGGCGCCCCGACCTGCCCGGCGAGATCTGCGATGCCCGCGCGCAGGTGTTCACCATGCTGATCGAAGGCGCCGCCCTGTTCCGCTCGGGCATCGCGGCCCACCACAGCGCCACAACCGACACCGAACTGATCACCGTCGCCGCCGCGCTACTCGGCACAGACCCCTCAAAGCCCCCAACCGCATGAAAGGTCAATCGCCCGCCCCCCGGGTGACCACCCCTCAAGAGGTCGGGCTGGGGCCTTCGTGCCGGAGACGGAGGCGCAGCCAGGTGATGAGGCGGGTGTCGGGGTCGGTCAGGTCGAGGCCGTTGGCGGTGAGCCTGCGGATCCGGTAGCGGAGGGTGTTGGGGTGCACACCGAGGCGCTGGGCGGCGGCGCGGACGTCGCCGTGGCATTCGATCCACGCCAGCACGGAGTCCGTGACGTCGCTCGGCGACTGGTCCGCCTCGTGCAGGAGCAGGCCGGGATGGTCGTCGAGGAGCGAGCGCAGCTCGATGAGCGTCGCCGCCGCGCGGACGTCGTCGATCGTGGCGGCGGTCGCGCCCGAGGCCCGCAGCGCGGCCAGGGTCAGGTCGGCCTGGTGGCGGGAACGCGGTAGATCGTCCGCGCTCACCCGGCCGCCGACGGCCGCCGCCAGCCGCCGGCGCAGGCCGAGCCGCAGGGTGAGGTGGGAGGCGATGTCCCTGAGCGCCGCCAGGTCCGGCGCGGGTACCAGACAGTAGACGGTGTCGCCGCGCAGTACGCACGCGGCCGACCGCCGGTAGGCGTCGAAGTAGGTGGCGACGCCGTCCAGGAGGTGCTCACCGAGCGGGGAGTCTCCGGGGACCACTTCGGCCACGGCCAGAACCGCGATCCCCGAGTCGGGGTCGAGGCCGAGGCGATGGCAGGCCTTCCGCGGATCTTTGCCGTCCAGGGCCTGCCCGACCAGCTCGCCGCGGCGTTCGCGATCGACGGTCCTGGCCGTTCGCATCCGCAGCAGATGCGCGCCCGCGAGCCGGGCGAACTCCTCCACGAGCACCAGCCTGTCCGCGGCGAGCTGCTCGCGCCCCTCGAGGATCCACAGCATTCCGAGGGGTTCGGGCCCGCCCCGGATGCCCGCGCCGATCCGCCAGATCCGATGATCGACGTCGTCGTACGGCGCGCCGGTGCGGAAGCGCAACGCCCGGTCGCTGGTCAGCAGCAGCCGCCGCGTCTCCCGCGGCGCGTTCCCGGCGGGCACGGCCCGGTTCAGGATGACGTCCCGCTGCAGGGCGTCGTTGATCTGGCCGGGCACGGCGGAGTAGGCGAGCAGCCGCCACTGGGTGTCCACGATCCCCACCGGCCGGTCGAGCGTCTCGGCGATGGCGTTCACCAGCGCGCCCAGATCCCCGACCGACACGCTGCCGAGGTCGCGGTTCGGTACCGCGACCAGGCTGTCGCCCAGCAGGACCGCGTCCTCCACCAGCGTGTGCACGTGGCTCCAGGACATCGCCGCCCGCAGCGCGACCAGGGCCACGCCCGCTTCGGCCGCCGCTTCCGCCAGCGGCGCGGCCCCCTCCTCGTCGGATCGGAGTACGGCCGCCGCCGCGCCGGTCAGCCGGCGGATCGTCTCGGCGGCGCCGGGCGTCTCGGCGGTCAGCCCGACGAGCAGTACCATGGCCCCCGGCCGGGGTGGCGCGGCGCTCAGCGGATCGTGAATCGCGGGCCCGGCGATCGGAACCTCGGTCCCGCGTGGCGCGGCGACGACCGACACGTAGTCGGACCCGATCCGCTCGATTACCTGTGCGAGCGACGGCTCAAGGTATTCAACCTGCTCCATCCATGAAGTATCGGCCAAGATCGGCAGTGATTCGTTGTCCGATCGGCCAAGGTATCGCGGCGGGTCTTCACCCAGGGTAGGCGCATGAAGAACTCCTGGGGCTCGGTACAGATCCACCGGGACGTGTACGGCATGCCGCTGCTCGACGCGTCCAGCGAGCCGGCCGCCTACTTCGGGCTCGGTTACGCGCAGGCGGAGGGCGACCTGCTCGGCGTGCTCAGGCAGTACCTGCTGGTCCGCGGCGAGCTCGGCGAGGCGGAACGGGACGCCAACCAGCGGCGCTGGCAGGTGCTGGAGGAGGCCCGGCGCGGCTTCGACGCCCTCCCCGGCGACCTGCGCGCCTGCTACAAGGCCTTCGTCGCCGGGATCGGCGCGTGGATGGACGAGCATCCCGAGCAGGTCCCCACCTGGGCGCCGCCCCTGGAGCCCGCCCTGCCGATCGGCGTCAACCGCACGGTCATGCTGTACTGGATCACCATCGACGGAGTCGAGGCGCTTCGCGCGTCCGGCGTCACCCCGACCGGCACGACCTCCGAGCTGGAGGGCGGCCTGAACCCTCCCGGCTCCAACGCCTGGGTGCTGCGGCCGTGGCGGACCGCGACCGGCGAGACGATCGTGGTCAGCGACCCGCACCTGCCCTTCGGCGGGACTTTCAGCATGTACGAGGCCGTCGTCAAGGCCGGTGACCTGCACTACACCGGGTTCGGCTTCCTCGGGGCCATGTTGCCCCCGCTGGCTCACAACCGGACCTGCGCCTGGGGTGTGACCACCGGGGGACCGCGGGTCGCGGACGCCTACCGGATCGCCGTGGACGGTGACGTCTACCTGTACGACGGCGAGCCCAGGAAGATCCTCCGGCACGACGGCCACGAGTACGTCATCCACAACGACGCGATCGCGCCCGTCCTGGCCAGGGACGACGAGGCTATCTACGTGCTGTGCACGCCGTACATGGGCCTGGCGGGGGAGACCGAGCGGCAGTTGATGGCCATGCTGCGGGCCCGTGACGTCACCGAACTGCGCGGGGCGCTGGACGCCTGCGCGTTCCCGCCGCAGAACCTGCTGGCCGCCGACTCCTCCGGAGACTGCTTCTACCTGCGAACGGGCCGGGTGCCGATCAGGGCTTCCGGCCAGGGCGGCGTGCTGGACGGGAACACCTCCGCCACCGCGTGGCTCGGCATCCGCCCGGCCGCCGACCTGGTCCAGATCGCCAACCCCGCGTCCGGATACCTGCAGAACTGCAACACCGCCCCCGACACCGTCACTCCGGACCCGGCGCTGGCGGCCGAACGCTGGCACCCGGACGTCTTCAACGACGAGCCCGGCCGTACCACGAGCAGGGGGAGTCGTAGTGTCGAGCTGTTGTCGCGGGCGTTCTCGGTCGACATCCCCGAGGTGACCGCGTGGGCGGTGGAGGACCTCTGGCCGGACACCGCCAGGTGGCAGGCGAAGCTCCTGGACGCCTCGGCCGCGGAACCCGGCCGCGTCCACGGGTGGCCCGACGGGCACCGGCGGCTCCTGCATCGGCTGCTCGCCTTCGACGGCCACGCCTCCCCGGAGTCGGCCGACGCGATGGCCTGGATCGCCTGGCGCACCCGGATCACCTCGGGCGATCTTCTGGACGCCGTGGAACAGGCGGCGCGAGCCGTACCGCAGGGGACTTATGGGGAGGAGCATCAGCTTCTTTCCGGTGTGCCCGGTCGTGGGGGAGCGCTGATGGAGCTGGAGGTGCCGCTGCGGGCGACGTACTACACGCGGGGCGTGGCCTCCGCCGGAGGTTCTTGCCTGCGGATCGTCGCGCTGAGCGGGCACGGCATGCGCTCGTGGAGCGTGTCGATGCCCGGCCAGGCCGACCTGTACAGCCGTGGCGAGGTCAAACCGGTCGTCTTCGACCCGCCGCCGAACTGATCATCGCGTCGACGGCCCGCACCATCCGCATCTATATGATTCCCATTCGGGAGGAGAGCCTCAATGTCTAGCATTTTCGGTGAACCGGGCTATGTGACCCTGCCGGACAGGCGGCGGCTGCACTATGTCAGCCAGGGCGAGGGGCAGCCTGTCGTCGTCCTCGAGTCGGGGCTCGGGGCGTCCCGCGTCGAATGGGGGCTGGTCATGCCAGCCATCGCCGAGCGCACCCGGGTCGTCGCCTACGACCGGGCCGGGCTCGGCCGCAGCGACCGTGATCCGCACCGCCGCGACCTGGAACGCATGACGGAAGACCTGGGACACCTGCTCGACCACCTGGGGGAGGAGCGGTACGTCCTGGCCGGGCACAGCCTGGGCGGGCCGATCATCCGTTCCTATGCGCTCGCCCACCCGGAGCGGGTGGCGGCGCTCGTCCTCATCGATCAGGCCGCCGAGGACCTGGACTACTACTACCGGCGAGGGGCGCGGGCCATGGCGCTGGCCGCCCAGTCCGTGATGGGCGGGCTCGCCACGCTCGGCGCCAAGATCGTTCCGGCCGAGGTCCGCCGGGTCCTCGCGCTGTTCCCGGCGGACATGCAGGCCGAGGCGCTGGCCGAGATGACCAGACCGTCCGAGATCCGCGGCACCCGGGCCGAGTTCGCCGCGCTCGCCGAGGGCTTCGCCCGGCTGCGGTCCTCGACGGCCACGCTGCCGCCGGTCCCGATCACGGCCATCAGCGGCGCGCTCGCTCCCAGCAAGGTGGAGAAGCGCGTCCGCCCCGAACTCGTCGCCAGCCACCGACGGCTCGTCGAAGCCCAGCCTCAGGGCCGTCACGTCATGGCCGAGCAGTCCGGGCACATGATCCCCCAGGACGAGCCCGACGTGGTCGTCGCCGAGATCCTCCGGCTCATCGCCTGATCCGCCCGGAGCCGCCGTCCGGGCGCTCTGATCGTGGGGGCGCCTCCGCGCCGCGGCCGGCCGTACGGGATCCTGTGTCTCGCAGATCGGTTCCGATCGACCGTTTCCGTACCTGACGGGGGACCCATGGGTGATCGCAGGAGTCTGGTTGTTCCCGTGCTGCGCGGGGCGGCGCTGACGGCGGCGGGGCTGCTGCTCCCCACTGTGGGGGTGTGGCAGGGCGTACGCACGGGCCAGTGGACTCTCGGCGTCACGCTGTGCGTGCTCGGCGCCCTCAGCCTGGCGACGGGCCCGATCTGGCAGGCCGCGGACAAGGCCCGGAGAACCCAGGTCGTCGTCGCCCTGCTCGCGCTCGCCGCACCCCTGTTACCCGGCTATTGCGGCACTCTGGCCGACCAGATCTCCTTCGAGGACCTGTCCAGGTACGGCACGACCGTCACCTGCCAGGTGCGCGGGATGTCCTCCGAGACGATCCAGGCGGGCGACTCCGGCCCCAATGAGATCACGACCTACGACTACGCGCTGGCCTGTCCCACCGGCGCGCTGAGCCACCGCACCACCGTCACGGCCACCGCCGGCAGAACACTGGAACTACGCCTCGACCCGCAGGGCCGCACCACCGCCGTGCTGACGACGTGGGAGTACGAGGACTACGCGCAGAAGCAGCGCCTCATGCCCTGGTTCCTGGCCGGGCTACTCGTCGCCGTCGCCGTCGCATGGACCTTCGCCCTCCTCCCTCCACGCCGCCGCCCCCAGACCTATGAGCTGAACGTCGCCGACGGAACCATCGAGCCCAGATGAGACGGGCTTGAACGAACGGCGGCCGAGCTGTACATCGCCGCCACCGGCAGGTTGCTCCTTGGGGGAGTGTCAGACCGACCCGGTCCGATTCGCCGGCAGGTCGCCACGGTGATCGTTCGATCATGAGCACGCGATGGCGTCTGGACCTCTGGACTACCTTGAAGAATCAGGAGAGTCTTCAAGCATGCTCATGATCACTCAGTCGGACATCGAGCGGCTACTCGCTCCGGCCGACTACATCGACCTCATCGAGAATGCCTTCGCCGCCTACACCCGCGGCGACACCCGGCTCAGCCGCCTGGCGCACCTGGACAGCCCGCCCGGTGAATTCCACATCAAGGCCAGCGGGATCGACGGCGTGGTCGGCGTCAAGATCGGATCCTGCTTCTACGACCGGCCCGCCACGCTCGGCCTGCCGAGCATCATCGGTTTCATCGCCCTGTTCGACGGCTCGACCGGCCAGCCGCTGCTGCTCCTCGAGTCGGCCACGATCACCCGGCTGCGTACGGCCGCGGCGACCGCGGTGGCCGTACGCCACCTGGCGCTTCCCCAAGCGTCCACGCTGGCCGTACTCGGTGTCGGCGCTCAGGCCGCCAGTCACGTCGAGGCGATCCGCGCGGTCCGCCCGATCGACCGGGTCATCGTCTGGGGACGCGACCAGGCCAAGGCCGGACGTTTCGCGGCCGATCACGGAGCGCACGTCGCCGCGACGCCCGCGGAGGCCGCACGACAGGCGGACATCATCGTCACGCTGACCCCCGCCACCCAGCCCTACCTGGGACTGCGAGACGTACGGCCGGGCGCCCTGGTGGCGGCCGTCGGCTCGGACGCCCCCACCAAACGCGAACTCCACGACGACCTGCTGGCGGGCGCCGCCCTGATCACCGACGTCACAGACCAGTGCGCGGAGGTCGGCGAACTGCACCACCGCCCCGAGACCCCGGTCAGGGCCGAACTCGGCGAGATCGTGCTCGGCGGCACGCCAGGCCGCATGAGCGCCGACGAGATCGTGGTGTTCGACTCCACGGGCACCGCGATCCAGGACGTGGTCGCCGCGCAAGCGCTCTACACTGCCGCAGTCAAGAGCGGCACCGGCCAGGCACTTCCCTTGTGGGATTGATCCACAGGCCACCTGGATATCGTGATCGGGCAATGCGACGTCGAGGAGAGGAGCCGGCCATGCCCGACCAGCAGGAGATCCCGCGCGTGTCCATGACCGCCGAGGAGATCGAGTCGGCCAACCTTGGCTCGGCCCCCAAGCTCAACAGCCAGGTCACCCTGGCGGACTACGATCCCGAGTGGCCGCTGGTGTTCGAGCGGGAGGCCGCGCGCATACGCGGCCAACTCGGCGAAACGCGGCACCGGATCGAGCATGTCGGCTCCACATCGGTGCCGGGTCTTCCCGCCAAACCGGTCATCGACATGCTGCTGATCGTCCCGGACTCGGCGGACGAGGCAGCCTACGTGCCCGCTTTGGAGACCCTCGGATTCCAACTCGCCATCCGCGAGCCCGACTGGTATGAGCACCGCGTTCTGCGCAGGTACGACCTCGCGGCCTGCGCCGAATCGGCCAATCTGCACGTGCTCTCGACCGGTTGCCCGGAGATCGGGCGCATGCTCCTCTTCCGGGACTGGCTGCGCACCCACGACGACGACCGCGACCTCTACGGCAGCACCAAGCGCTCCCTGTCCCAGCAGACCTGGCAGTACATGCAGAACTACGCCGACGCGAAGAGCGACGTGGTCGCGGAGATCCTTGAACGGGCGAGCCTTCGGGTGTGAGCCCCGGATCCACCCGGACCGGTGACGCCGGCCCGGGTGGAGGGCCTGTGGCCGTCAGAGAAGCTCGTCCAGGAGTCGGTAGAAATACAGCCGCTCCTCGTCGATGTCATCGACGAGCCCGTAGGCCGAGAGGAACGCCTCCCACGCCGCCGGGCCGTGGTCCTCGGACAGGTCCCGGTGGGCGATGGCGAGGTCGCGGTAGCGGTCGGCCACGCCCAGCGCCGGGACGTCGATGACGACGGGCTCTCCCGAGGAGGGCAACAGTACGTTGGACGGGGTGTAGTCCCCGTGCGCGACGACCAGGTCCTCGACGGGCGGGTACGCGGCGAGCAGCCGGTCGTGGATCGCCTCGGGGGTCAGCCCCAGATGGTCGGCGTCGAAGTCCTCGGAGTCCACGAGGCCGTTCCGGACATTGGCCGCTGCGCGTTCAAGAACGGCAGGCAGTCGGCCGTCGAAGGGGCACTCGGTGACGGGCAACTCGTGCAGCGTGCGCAGCGACCGGCCCAGGACGGTGCCGATGTCGGCGGGCGCGGCGGCTTCCAGAGACGGGGCGCCCACGTCGGCGAGGACGAGGACGGGGTCGTCGAAGGCCACCACCACGGGAACGGGGACGCGCCCTCGCAGCCAGCACAGTCGCAGGTGCTCGGCCCGGGCGAGGGGGCCGTACTTGACGTAGAACACCTCCGCGCCCGACCTCACCCGCAGGGCCGTACCGCTCGCCCCTTCGTGATCTGCCGACCAGGTGGCGTCCGGCCCGATCAGGCGGTGGAGTCGGTGGGGGAGTTCCATAGATCACATTCTGGCGCATCTGTCAGAACTGGGGGTCACCGCGTTTGTGTAAAGTCGCGCCTCTATGCTCGAGTTCCTCTTTGCTGCCGGATTGACGCTCATTGTGGCGTGGCCGCTTTTCGGCCTGGCCGCCCCCGTCTTCGCCCTGGCGGCAGCCATCGGCGCCGTGCGTAGCGAGTGGCGAGGCAGCAAGTGTTCGGAGCAGCCCGCGTTCTGGGGCCGACTCGCCGCGGGGGCAGCCTGCGCCGCATGGGCGACGACCGCCTACGGCCTGATGCGACTGCCGTGGCTCAACTTCAACCCTGACGCCAAGTGCCCGGTCTACGACGGTGACATCGTCTTCAAGAGGGTGCCGTGGGACGATCCGGAATGCGATCCGGTGCCTGACCTGGTCTGGCCGCTGGCGATCTTCTTCACCCTCGTCTTCAGCACCTTCCTGATCAGAGCGATCCGTGCCCGGCGAGCCGCCCGGACCGGCGCAGCAGGCCAGTCGGCGACCTGAGGCGATTGTTCAGCGGATGATCCCTGTGTCGCCGGCGGTCTGTACGGGCTTCGGCGCGGATGGTTCGGGCAGTGTTCGAAACAGCAGCCAGCTCAGGGCAGGCATCATGATCAGCGGGGCGAGGGCCACCTGCAGGGAGGCGGCGTCGGCGACGCTGCCGATCAGGGGGCTGGACAGGCCGCCGATGCTGACGGCCAGGCCGAGGGTGATGCCGCTGGCGGTGCCGACGCGCGAGGGGAGGGTAGTCCTGGCCGAGGGTGACCTGCAGCGAGAACGGGATGTAGAGGCCGGCGGAGGTCAGCGCCACGAACATGCCGACGCGGTCGGTGGCGTGCGATGGATTTCCCCGACAAGGCGGCAGGAGGTTGACCCGGTGAGGTGGCACTATGGGTGAGCCGGACCACCTTCGAGGCACCTCAGTTCACGGGAGACAACCATGGGCGTCACGGTCCCCGCCGGTCACACGCGGGCAGCCTGCCGGGCTCGCGAGATCCTCGATCGGGTGGGCGACAAGTGGTCGCTGCACGTGATCTCCCAACTCGGCGAGGACACCAAGCGCTTCACCGAACTCAAACGCGGCGTGGACGGCATCAGCCAGCGCATGCTCACCGTCACCCTGCGCGAACTGGAGCGCGACGGCATCGTCTCGCGCACCGTGTACGCGGTCATGCCGCCGCGTGTCGATTACGCGCTCACCCCGATGGGCCACACCCTGCTCGAATTCGTCGGCGGCCTCGTCACCTGGGCGGAGGGCCACCTCGACGAGATCGACGCCGCCCGCGCCGACTACGACACCCGCGCGGAGAAGGCCACCGCCTTCCACTGAGAACGCTCACCCACCGTCCACGAGTTCGCGGAAATCCACCAGGTACGGCGAAGGCAGCGGCTCGTCCTCAGTCCCCGGCGCCGGACTCCGCTCCAGCAACCGCGTGCCGACCACGTGCCCGGCGAACACCGCGTGCAGCCTGACCCCGCCCCCCGACACGTTACGGAACCCGTGAGCGACGCCGGGCGGCACCAGGATCACCGACCCGGGCCCCACCGGCTGCCACTCCCCGTCGTAGAACGCCTCCGCCTCGCCCTCGTCGACGATCAGCACCTCCTCGTTGCTGTGCACGTGCACAGGGATGATCTCGTCAGGGGCGAGGAACTCGAAGTTCAGCACCAGATCCTTGACGTAGGCCCCGTCGGGGCGGGCCGGGTCCAGCACCAGGGAGTAGCGCGAGTTCGGCTTGTAGTTGTGCGGGTCCTCGGGAAAGGAGGCGTACTCCAACCTCTTGATGATGGTCATGAAACGAGCATGCCCCCAGAAGCCCGCCGCAGGTAGAAGGCACTTTTTAGTAACCCCGTCACACCCGGGTGACCATGCGGGCCCAGCCGCCAGCGCCGCACTGGCAGGTCGCGCCACCAAGTCCTCGATCAGTGCATTGACGGTCGGGGGTCGAGTCGGTCGAGACTACGCCGCTGTGGTCAATCGATTGACGACCGCCTCGGCGACGGCTCTGGCGCTGCTCGGGTTCTGTCCCGTGATCAGATGTCCGTCCTCGACCACGTATGGCTGGAACGGCTTGGCGGCCGTGCTGTAGTCGGCCCCGAGCTTCTTCAGCTCCTCTTGCAGGTTGTAGGGGACGGCATCCGCCCTGTTCGCCAGTTCTTCTTCGGGCCACGAGAATCCGGTGACCCGCTTTCCTTTGACCAAAGGATCCCCGTTGCTGAGTTTCACGTTGAGGAGGCCGGTAGCGCCGTGGCAGACTGTCGAAACGATTCTTTCCGTCTCGTAAAATCTGGCCATGAGGTCTTCCAGTTCGCCGCTCTGCGGGAAATCGAACATGACCCCGTGTCCTCCGGTGAGATAGATGGCGTCGTAGTCTTCGAGATTCACCTCTGAGATCTTCTTGGTGTTTTCGAGAAGGTCCATGTACTTTCTGTCCCGGTAGCGCCGCTCGGTGCCCAGTTCCGCCAGGAACTCGTGAGAGAGGCTCTCCGGGTCCAGCGGGATCTTCCCGCCAAGCGGGCTTGCGATGTCCATGGGCAGTCCGGCCTGCTCTGCGACGTCCCAGAAGTGTGTCAACTCCCCGAGCCACAGGCCTGTCCTCATGCCGACCTTCTCGTACTCGCCGACGTTGGTGACGACGACCAGGATTTTCTTCGCTGCAGCCATGTTTTGTCCCCTCGCTTGTTTGTGAGGACGCCATTTCTGCCTGGGCGAGAATATCGTTCGCGCCCTCCTTGTTTCACAATATAGACGACCCAACACTGGCCATCTGCGCCGTCCAAGAACGCCAAGTGGCCGGGGTTTTACGAGTAGTACTTCGTCAGGTAAGCGTGCAGTGCGGCCGAGGCCTGCAGGCGGCGGAGGCTGAGTTGGTGGACCTGCTCGTCGCGCTGGGACAGGTGGGCGAGGGCTTGTTCCAGGCTGCCGCTGGAGCGCATCGTGGCGATGGCGGCGTCGATGATCGGGAAGGCGAAGCCGCCGGCGCGCAGGACGGCGACGAGGTGGGCGGCGCGCTGCTCGGCTGGGTTGTAGACGCGGTACCCATTGGCTGGGTCGCGCTGGGGCCGCAGCAGGCCCCGGCTCTCCCAAAGGCGTAGAACCGGGGTGCGGACGCCGGTGTCGGCGGCAACCTGGCCGATGCCAGCCTGGCGCCGGATCGCGGGGGCGGGGACGCCGGCGGCCTGGGTGAAGGCGTGGGTGGCGGCGGTGACCGTGGCGCGTTCACGGGCGAGTTCGGCGTGGCTGTCGTCGACCGTGGTCAGGGCGGCCGGGATGTCGCCGCGGTGGACGGCGGTGAGGATTGTCCGGGCACGGAACCAGCCGTGTCCGGCCGCGAGGACGCGGGTGGTGCGCAGGGCGTCCGCGTGCTGGTCGGTGAGAACCCGGTAGTTGTTCGCGGCGCGCTCAGCAGGCGGCAGGAGCCCCGCGGCCAGGTAGTTGCGCACCTGCTGCTCGGTGATCCCGGCCAGCCGGGCCAACTCCACGAGACGCCATCGCCGCTCAGTCACGTTGCCAGCATATTTGAGTGTTTCGCCGCTGAATGCGGGTGATAGCCGCGTAAAAGGCTCTAATAGCACTTCAATGAGAAAATTGAACGCATGAACGCAGACGACATGACCCGGTACATCTGTGAGACGTTCGACGGGGTCCGCATCCTTGAGAACTCGGGAGACACGTTCTACCTCTACGACCCGGAGGGTGATCTCCCCGCGGAGCGCCAGTTCCCGTTCGCGACGATCGTGACGGGCGACAACTACGACAACGTCTCCAAGCTGGACAGGCCAGGCGTCTACCGACTCAACATCGGGCTGACCAAGGCCACGTACACCTCGCTGTTCGGGGCCGCGCCCGCGCAGCGCGACGCGGGCGGTGTGCTGGTGACGGGGTTCGACTACGCGGTGGAGGACACGGTCATGCCGCATCCGATCTACGCCTCCCAGCACTGGGTGGGCGTGGTGAATCCGGGCGAGGCGACGCTGGAGACCATCCGGACGTTGCTGGCCGAAGCGCACGGGTACGCGGCCCGCAAGTACACCAACCGCCAGGCTCGGCGCGAGCACCGGCCAGAGGAGGTCAGCTAGACATTCCCGCCCGCCGCGTCGTGCGGCGGGCGGCTACCCGTCGTGGCCGAGCACGCGCCGTACGCCTGCCGCCACCCAGATCGTGGCCAGCCCCGCGTACACGCTCAGCAGCGCCGTGACCGGCGAGGTGAGGACCATCGACGTGACGACGGCCAGGCCAAGCAGGGCCGTCCAGCCGTACAGGAGTGCCCGGCCCCGGGCGGAGCCGGTGTGCGCGGCCTCCTGGACGGCGGTGACCAGGGCCATGACGGCCACGCCCGCGGTGCCGACCGCGTTCAGGCCGAGCGTCACCCCCAGCAGGAGCAGCGTCGCGCCCACGGCCACCAGGCACCAGCAGATCACGGCCACGCGGGCCTCGGCGTCCGCGAAGAGCAGCCGGGTGGCCTTGGCGCGGGCCAGGCGCAGCGTGGTCCACGCCTCGGCGACCCACGCCGCCCAGTGCAGCACCGCGATGAGAATGAAGATCACGACAAGAGGCGGTGCGGCGGGCAGCAGGAACACGAGCCGCCAACTGCCGCGGAAGGTACCCCGCAGCCGCGCGAGCCGCCGGTAGATCGGATTGCGCTGCTTCAGCGCGGCCACCAGGAGATCCCTGGCCTGGTCGAAGCCGGGGTCGAGGCGGAGCACCTCGCGGAAGGCGTCCGCCGCTCGCCGTGGATCGTCGAAGGCCAGCGCCGCACGGCCGTAGGCCAGGTGCGCGGTGGCGCTCTCCGGGCCCAGCCGTACGGCGTGCGCGGCGGCGGCTTTGGCCTCCTCCGTCTTTCCGAGCCCGGTGAGCGCCAGCGCCAGCAGGCTCATCAGATCGGAGTCCTGCGCGTCTATGGCCAGCCCGCGGCGCGCCGCCTCGGCCATCTCGGGCCACTGGTTTCTGATCAGATGGGTCCGGGCCAGCAGTTCCCAGGTCGGCGCGTACTCCGGGCGGAGGGCTAAGGACGCGTTGATGGCGGCCATCGCCTCGTCGAGCCGGCAGGCGCGTCGATGCACGTGCCCGGCGATGTAGTGGGTGAACCACTGGTCGGGCGCCTGCCGTACCGCCTCGTGGGCTTCCGCGACGGCCTCGGCCACCTTGCCCTGCTCGACCAGGGCGAGAGCCAGGTAGGAGAGGGCGGTGGTGTGCTGCGGCTCCTGGGCGAGGAGGCCGCGCAGCTCCCGTTCGGCCTCGGTCGGGCGGCGCATCTGCAGCAGGGTGCGCGCCCGCTGCACCGGGTCGGCGACGGTCACCACTTGCCCTTGACCCAGGGCATCAGCTCGTCCCAGGCGCCGGAGTCGTTGGCGTGCATCACGTAGTTGCGCGCGGTGGCCATCCACTCGCGTACCGCGGTGGGCCGTACGCTCTGAGCGGCGGCCAGCAGGTCGGGCGTTGAGAGCGGGATGGCGCGGCCGGCACTGATGGACTGGTGGAGTTTGGCCTCCACGGCCCGGTCCACCACCCCCTTCAGGTCCGCGCCGACGAAATGGTCGGTCACCCGCGCCACCGCGTCGAAGTCCATTTCGGCCAACGGCTTGTCGCGGCACAGGATGCGCAGGATGGCCGCGCGCGCCGCGGCGTCGGGCGGCGGCACGAACACCGGCTGGTCGAACCGGCCGGGGCGGCGGAACGCCACGTCCACGTACCACGGGGCGTTCGTGGCCGCCAGCACCAGGACGCCCTCGTTGGCGTTCTGGTCCACGCCGTCGAGCTCGGCCAGGAACTGGTTGACCAACTGCCGCGTGTGCGCCTGGCGCATGTCGGAGCGGCGGGCGGCCAGCGCGTCGACCTCGTCGAAGAACAGCACACAGGGCCGGTTGCGGCGAGCCAGATCGAAGGTGGCGCGCAGGTTGCGCTCGCTCGACCCGATGTACATGTCCAGGATGTCGGCCAGCCCCACATTGACGAAGGCCGCGCCGAGCTCGCCGGCCGCGGCCCTGGCCAGGTGGGTCTTGCCCGCTCCCGGAGGCCCGTACAGGAGCACCCCGCCCCCGGCGCGCTTGCCGAACGCGGCGAACAGCTCCGGCTGCTGGAGCGGCAGCAGAAGCTTGATCCGCAGCGCCTCCTTGACCGCCTCCATGCCCGCCACATCCGCGAAAGAGAGGCCGGAACGATCCACCTCGGCGCCGTCCGCGGGCGCGGAGGCCGGCACGGGGGCTGCCACCGGGTACGGCGGCGCGGGAGGGGCCGACAGCCGGGCGGCGAGATCGGCGTCGCCCACGGACGGATCACGGGAGACCGCCTCGTAGTAGCGGTGGGCCGCCCGCGCCGTGTCGCCCTCGGCGAGCAGCGCCTGAGCGGCCAACACGCCCAGCCTGGGAGGGTAGCCGGGCGTGGCCAGCAGCGGTTCGAGCGCCGCCAGCGCGGCGCCGTAGGCGCTCTGCCGGACGAACGCCTCCGCCAGACCCGCCGTGATCTCCGCGTTCCTGGGCGCGAGCACGAGCGCGGCGCGGTATTCGGCCTCGGCCTCGGCGAGGTACCCCTTGGACAGGAGTTGCCCGGCGAGGTGGTGCCGCAGGGGGAGATTGTCCGGAGATAGACGCGCCGCGTCGCGGAGCGCCTGCAGTCCAGCATCGTGGAGCATGTGCCGTCCCTTCTGTCAAAGGTGTCGGTCGGTCACAAGCTATGAAAGATATCGAATTAGTCCACAAGTACTGGTGTGTGCCACTGCGGCGGGCCAGGTGTGGCGGAGACTGCTCAGGACATGGCTGGGCTCAGCCCGAGCACCCGTCAGCAGGGGGCGATCCCGCCCGCGCCGAAGTGGGTCTCGTGGTCCCACACATGGGTGCAGCCGGGGCACTGGAGGTGCAGTCGGCTTCCGGTGTTGCCGAGCAGGTAGCGCCAGTGCACTCCGCAGTTCCGCCCGTCGCGGCAGTCGCCGCAGTCCAGGTTGTCGAAGCAGCCGGGGCATGAAATCCAGGCTCGGCGTCCCAGGTCGGCGTGGGGATCAATCGGCAGCACGGCCGGGCCCCCTTCGCGGGAGGACCCCGGCGGCTACGAGCATGTCGTAGGTCTTCTGCTGCTCTTCGTCGAGGCCCGAGTAGAGGAGGTCGTACGCCTCTTCCTCCCCTCGCATCACCGCCAGGGGATCCCACTCCTCCCCGAGTGCCGCCATGACCGCGGCCCGTCGGCGGGTCTCGTCCAGGGTGAGGTCGATCTCGAAGACCGCGTGTGCGCTGTCGCTGCCTTGGCTCATGGCGCGCCTTTCCGGTGGGATGGCGAACGCGACCTCGGCATGATCGGGGAGGCGCTTGCCGGAGGGCCCGGGAAGGGGGCTCGGCGCGAGGCCGAGAGGGGTCTTTGCGATCAGTCGAAGGCGCGTGGGGATGAGACGCCTCCTTCACGGAGGAGCCTTGCCGTCTTATATACCTTATGTCCCTTTTGTAGTCAATTAATGATGTATGTCACGAGATCCTTTTGCTGGCTGTTGGTTTCGGTGAGGTCTGCTCCGGGGCGTAGAGGGCGATGGACAGGTGCCGGGCGATACCGATACGGCGATCTTTATGACCCCTTTACGTCTAGGAACCTAAAGTGCTAGCAGGCTAGATAAATAGAGGAGTCGGTGATCGAGTCAATCAACCCCAACACGGTGCTCAAGGCCTACCGGGAGCTCGAGCACGAGGGCTTGGCGAAGGCCCGGCCGGAGGCGACGTTCGTGACGAAGACGCTGACCGATGCCTCGCTGGCCGCGCATGGCCCGCTGCATCAAGACCTGCGGCGCTGGCTGGCCGCACGACGCCAAGGCCCGCCTGGCCGGGCTCGACGACGAGAGCATCGAGGCCCTGTTCATGACCACCTTTCGGACCGCCTCCCAGGAGGACATAGCGTGACC
>NZ_JBEYZF010000055.1:0-25102 GCF_040645915.1 Nonomuraea sp. NPDC046570
AGAACTGCCTACGACGCCTCGTCACGTACCTACCTCTTCCAGACTTCTGTCAGCTTATGTAGCCGACTGTCCGGAATCTGCCGGGCACCTCAATGAAACAGCGTCATACCCGTAACAGCCAGCCAAAGCGGCGTGGGCGCCCGCCCACGGTCCGCTCTCTCCGTCCTCATCCTGCGCCTGGTTCACGAGAATCCATCGTGGGGATGTGAACCTACTCACCACACTCGGCATCAAGATCGCACCGTCCACGGTCTGGGAGATCCTCAAACAGGAAGGTCTTGACCCGGCACCTGAGCGGGTGTCCACCACGTGAGCCGACTTCCTGCGCTGGCAAGCCGACGCTCTCTGGTGGCCTGCGATTTCATCGAGACCGTCTCCCCTCAACGGGCAGCGCCAGTACAGTCTGGCGGTCATCGAGCAGGCCAGCAGGCGCGTACGTGCTCGGCGCCACCTCCCACCCGACCACCAGCTGGCTCATCCAGGCGATCAAGAATCTCGTGATGGATCTGGAGGACGTCGGCTGCCGGGCGCGATATCTGATCCGTGACCGGGATTGGAAGTTCCCGGCCCCTATGGAGGAGATCCTCACCGACGCTGGTATCCACACGGTGCTCACCGGCGTCCGCATGCCACGCATGAACGCGGTCATGGAGCGGTGGGTGCAGTCGTGCCGCCGCGAGCTCCTGGACCGCTGCCTGCTCTGGAACGAACGTCACCTACGGCATGCGCTGCGCGAGTACGAACACTTCCATAACGAGCACCGAGCCCATCAAGCTCTCGCACAGGCGGCTCCACTCCGTGCCGTCCCGGATCCCATCGCTGATCCAGCTGGATTGGCCAGCCTCGACGTACGCCGACGAGATCGGCTCGGCGGAGTCCTCCACGAATACCGACATGCCGCTTGAACTATATGGATGTAGTTTTCGGCAGGCGCACTGCCCAGGCACCGGACTCAAGATAACGATCGAGCGGCTGAACAAGGAGATTCGTGGGCGGACCGACGTGGTGGGCATCTTCCCCTGCCGGGAGGCGACCGTGCGGTTGGTCAGCGCGATGCTGGCCAAGCAGAACGACGAGTGGACCGAGCAGCGCCGTTACATGGGATTGGAGATCCTCGCCGAGTGCCGGAAGACGACCGACTCAGGCAACGAGACAAACGGTGCTAAAGTGAATATTGAGGTGATTGCTTCTTAATGGTCCACCGAATGCGGGTGGCCTTCTCAAACACCACCTCCCCGGACGTGGCCGACTTTCAGGCTCAGTACACTCGGCCGGACCTGTAAAGGAAGGGATGCCGATAAATGGCTAAGATTAAAGTTGAGGGTCCAATCGTAGAACTCGACGGCGACGAGATGACTCGGATCATCTGGCAGTTCATCAAGGATCAGCTGATCCTGCCCTATCTGGACGTGGATCTGCGATACTACGACCTGTCGATCCAGCACCGAGACGCCACCGACGACCAGGTGACGATCGACGCCGCCCACGCCATCGCCAACCACGGCGTGGGGATCAAGTGCGCGACGATCACCCCCGACGAGGCGCGGGTGGCGGAGTTCGGGCTCAAGAAGATGTGGAAGTCCCCGAACGGGACGATCCGTAACATCCTCGGCGGTGTGATCTTCCGTGAACCGATCATCATCGAGAACATTCCGCGGCTGGTCCCCGGCTGGACCAAGCCGATCGTGGTCGGCCGCCACGCCCACGGCGACCAGTACCGCGCGACCGACTTCGTCGTGCCCGGCCCGGGCACCGTGACGATCACCTACACGCCGGCCGACGGCGGAGAGCCGATGGAGCTCAACGTCGCCGACTTCACCGCTGGCGGCGGTGTCGCTATGGGGATGTTCAACTTCGACGACTCGATCCGCGAGTTCGCGCGCGCGTCGTTTCGCTACGGCCTGGCCCGCGACTACCCGGTGTACCTGTCCACGAAGAACACCATCCTCAAGGGATACGACGGGCGCTTCAAGGACCTGTTCGCGGAGGTGTTCGAGACCGAGTTCAAGGCGGACTTCGACGCGGCTGGCCTGACCTACGAACACCGGCTCATCGACGACATGGTCGCCCAAGCCCTGAAGTGGGAGGGCGGCTACGTGTGGGCCTGCAAGAACTATGACGGCGACGTGCAGTCCGACGTCGTCGCGCAGGGTTTCGGCTCGCTCGGCCTGATGACCAGCGTACTCATGACGCCGGATGGCCGGACCCTGGAGGCGGAGGCAGCGCACGGCACGGTCACCCGCCACTACCGACGCCACCAGCAGGGCCAGTCCACCTCCACCAACCCGACCGCGTCGATCTTCGCGTGGTCGCGGGGTCTGGCGCACCGCGGCAAGCTGGACAACATCCCGCAGGTGACCCGGTTCGCCGAGAATCTGGCGGCGGTCTGCGTCGAGACCGTCGAGGCTGGCCAGATGACCAAGGACCTGTCCCTGCTGATCGCCCCGGACGCCCCGTGGCTGACCACGGAGCAGTTCCTCGCCGCGCTCGACGAGAACCTGCGCAAGCGCATGGCGTGATCCCCTGGCAGGTCGGGCCGGGACTCACGTACCGGCACGTCCCGCCTCTACGCCGTACGGCGCTCAGGACGTGGTGACCTCGTCCCAGCGCACCGCGCCCGCCATGCTGACCACGACCTTGCGCAGGCCGGTGAACGGCGCCCGGCCGTGGGAGGACAGGATGTTATCGACGATCATGAGATCGCCCTCCTGCCACGGCGTGCCCACGCACTCGGCGTGGTACGCCTTGCGCAGCAGCGCCATGGTCTCTGGCTCGATCGCACTGCCGTCGGCATGGTAGGTGTTGGTCGGCAGGCCGTCCTCGCCGTACGCGTCGATCATCATCTCCGCGAGCTCTTCGCCCAGCGTCGTGACGTGGAAGAACGTCATGTGGTTGAACCAGCAGAGCTCACCGGTGACCGGGTGGCGCGCGATGGCCTGGCGTAGCTGGCTGGTGCGCAGCTCGTCATTGCCGGACCACTCCAGGTCGATGTCGTTGGCCCGGCAGTAGGCCGCGACCTCGTCCTTGTCGGTCGTCTGGAACACCTCCTGCCAGGGCAGGCCCATTCGCGGACGGTAGTTGCGGACCAGGCGGTAGCCCTTGGCGAACCTCTCCCGCAGTTCGGCGGGGACGCGTTCGTAGATCCGGCGGGTGTCTGCGACGGAGGTCTCTCCGCCGGTCTGCGCGGCGGAGACGCAGTAGAAGTACAACCGTTCGGGAAATCGCAGGTTATAGGACTGCTCGTTGTGCAGGAAGATCGCTTGGTCCGCGGGGTAGTCCGTGGAGGTATAGATTCCCGCCGCCACCTCAGAGCGTGGCGATGAGCGCTCGGTGTAGTCGAGCGGTGGTCCCGACAGCCGGGTCACGATCTCGCGGATCCGGTCGTTGCCACCGGGGGTGAAACCACGCAGGATCACCGCACCGTGTCTGTGTACCAGTTCCTGCACAGTCGGAGTTGACGTGTCCAGCCAGTCGGACAGCTCCTGCTCGCTGTCGATCTCGGCGATGACCCCACATTGCTCGGCAGAGCTGAACGGCGTGAATTGAAGCTCGGCAGCCAATTCCGGTGGTCCTTTCTCGTGGACGGATGGCGAGGACGGGAGCCGTGGACTCCGGCATTCAACGCCATGCCTTTCGTCGCGATCCAACGTAGTCGACCTTTGCGCGGCCGCGTTGGGGAGCGTAGCCGACGCTGCCGCGTTCTTCTGTCCCGTCAGTTTTGGGTGGCGAAATAGCCGATTCGGACGATGGCCGTCGATGCGAGGTCGATCTGTCACGTTGCGTTTAAAGGTTGCCGCATTGCGAAGAGCGCCCATAGAGTCTCGGCCTGTTATCGCCATTGGCCCGGATGGTCGACCAGACATTACCTTCACGGGGAGGGTTGAGTAGCTCAATGCTGCCCGAAATCGGCTCGATCACGTCTTTTGCTCAGCAGCGCATGTGGTTCATGGTCCAGTTGGTTCCAGGGAACCCGTTCTACAACGTTCCTGTCGCCTATCGGCTGCAAGGACCGCTGGACCTGCCCGCGCTGGGGCAGGCCCTGCACGAGATCGTCACCCGGCACCAGGCGCTGCGGACCCGGTTCGTGGCCGTCAACGGCGCCGCTCGGCAGATCGTGGACCCGCCGTCTGCCGTGCTGTCGGACGTGGAGGACGTGGCGAGCCTGGCCGAGGCGCGCCGCATCGCCGAGCAGGAGGCCCTGCGCTCGTTCGACCTCGCCACCGGACCGCTGCTGCGCGCACGACTGTTGCGAGTGGACGCCGAGAACCACGTCCTGCTGATCACCATGCACCACATCGTCACCGACCACCTGTCACTGCGCATCTTCGCCGACGAGCTGGGCACGCTCTACCAGGCGTTTACCGCAGAGCAGCCGGCACCGCTGCAGCCCCTGCCGATCCAGTACGTCGACTACGCCCGGTGGCAGCGGTCCTGGATGTCGGGCCCGGTGCTAGAGCAGCAGCTGCACTACTGGCGCGAGCAGCTGGCGGATCTGCCCCACGCCCTGCAACTGCCCACGGACCGGCCGCGCCCACCGGCGCCCAGCTACGCCGCCGGTGACCTGTCGTTCCAGGTACCCGCGCATGTCGTGCAGAAACTGCGTGCGCTGGGCCGCCGACGCGGGGCAACGCTGTTCGTCGCCCTGCTGGCCGCCTTCGACATGCTGCTAGCCCGGTACGCGGCGACCACCGACGTCGCTGTCGGGGTGCCCATCGCCGGCCGCACTGGGGAGGAGGTCGAAGGCCTGATCGGGTTCTTCGTGAACACCCTGGTGCTGCGCGTGGACTGCTCAGGCGACCCCACCTTCGCAGAGGTGCTGCGCCAGGTGCGCGAGACCTGGCTGGACGCCTACGACCACCAGGATCTGCCGTTCGAGCGGCTGGTCGAAGAGCTCCAGCCGCAACGCGACCTCAGCCGCAACCCTTTCGTGCAGATCGGCTTCCAGGTCCTGCCGGGCGCCGAGCGCATTCCGCAGCTGTCGGGCCTGCAGACGAGCGTCTTCGGCGGCCGTGACGCCACCACCCGGCTCGACCTGGAGATGAACTGCACCGAGTCCGACGATGGGCTGTCCTGCTACCTGGTGTACGCGGCCGAGCTGTTCGACGCAGCGACCATGCAGCGGTTCGCCGACCACTTCGTCCGGCTGCTCGAACAGGTCGTCCACGACCCGGGCCTGAGCCTGTCCCGGCTGGAGCTGCTCACCCCGGCCGAGCGGGACCGGCAGCTGGTCGCTTGGAACGACACCGACGCGCCGCTGGCCCACCGATGCGTCGTGGCGGCGTTCGAGGCGCACGCCGCCGCGACACCGCACGCACCGGCCGTCACCGGCGGCGGGCGCAGCCTGGACTACGGCGAGCTCAACGCACGCGCCAACCGGCTGGCACACCGCCTGCGCGCACTCGGAGCAGGCCCGGAGACGCTCGTGGGACTATGGGCCGAGCGCGGCACCGACGCCGTCATCGGCGTCCTCGGCATCGTCAAGGTGGGTGCGGCCTACCTTCCGCTCGACCCGACCTACCCCGCCGACCGGCTCGAATACATCCTGGCCGACAGCGCCTGCTCGCTGCTGGTGGTCCAGAAGGGGCTGGTCCCTCCGGCGGTGGGCGACGCCCAGGTGATTGACCTGGACTCCGACGCCGATCCCGCCGAAGATCCCGGCGCACCCGGCATCGCGGTGCACGAGGACAACCTCGCCTACGTCATCTACACCTCCGGCTCCACCGGCCAGCCCAAGGGCGTCGCCGTCACCCACCGCGGCCTGGCCAACATGGCCGCGCAGGCCACCGGCTTCGGGATCGGGCCGGGCTCCAGAGTGCTGCAGTACGCGTCACTGTGCTTCGACGCCTCCGTGCTGGAGATGTGGTTCACCTGGTTCGCCGGCGCCGAACTGGTGATCGCCACCGGGCTCATTGGCGACGAGCTGGGCGAGGAACTGGCCGCCAGTGCCATCACCCACGCCCTACTGGTCCCGTCGGTCCTGGGCACGGTCCCGCACCGGGCGCTACCACACCTGCAGACGCTGTTCATCGGCGCGGAAGCGGCCACCCCGGAGCTGGTCAACCGGTGGGCACCCGGCCGACGGCTGGTCAACCTGTACGGCCCGACCGAGGGCACGGTCAACGTCACGGCACAGCTGTGCCCTGATCACGTGAGCGCCACCCCCCCGATCGGCACACCGATCGCCAACACGCAGGTGTACCTGCTCGACGCCGGGCTCGCTCCGGTGCCGGTCGGTGTACCCGGCGAGATCTACGCCGCTGGCGCCGGGCTCACCCGCGGATACACCGGCAAGCCCGCGCTGACGGCCACCCGCCTGGTCGCCAACCCGTACGGCCCGCCCGGCTCGCGGCTCTACCGCACCGGCGACCTCGGCCGGTACCTGCCCGACGGTAGCATCGAGTTCCTGGGCCGGTCCGACAACCAGGTCAAACTCAACGGGCTGCGCATCGAACTCGGCGAGGTCGAATCGGTCCTGGCAGCCCACCCTCATGTGCGGCAGTCCGCCGTCACCGTGTGTGAAGGCCCGTCCGGGCAGCGACGCCTGGTGGCCTACATCGTGCCAGAGCGCGCCGACGACGACGAACATGCCGAGGCCCACCTGCGCGACTGCCGGCAGGAATTCGACAAACGCCACCGTGAAGGCCTGCCGTGGCCACCGCACGAGCACACCTCGGCGCTGGCGCAGCGGATCCTGGCGCACCAGCCGGCACGAGTGCTGGAGATCGGCTGCGGGGAAGGGCTGCTCCTGCGGCAGCTGCTCGCCGAAGACCGGCGGTACACCGCCACCGACTTCGCCATCGCCGCCGTCGACCGGCTCCGGTTCGCTCCCGACCTGGTCGGAAGGGAGAACCTGACCGTCGCGGTCCGCGAGGCGAGCGACTTTACCGGGCTGGCCGACCGGTCCTTCGACACGGTCGTGCTCGACTCCGTCGTCGGACACTTCCCGAACACGGCACACCTCGAGAAGGTGCTCACCGGCGCGATGGCCCTCGTCGACGACGACGGGCTGCTCGCACTGGGCGACCTGGCAGCACCGGACACCGCCGACCCTGACGAGCTCGCGGTCGCCCTCGACTACTTCACCTCACACCTGGCCCGCTCGCCCCGGGTCGCCGACGTCGAGGTGATCGCGGCCGGGTCGCAGCGATACCACGTCCTGCTGCGGACGCGCGCCGGTGCCGACACCGCGGCCGCGCCGGTGCCCGAAGGCATGGCCACCGATCCGCTACGCCGGCGCCAGGAGCGGACATACGTCGCCGAGTTGCGGCGCCACGCCCGCGAGCGGCTACCGGACTACATGATCCCGTCATCGTTCACCGTCATGGACGGGCTCCCGCTCAGCCCCAGTGGCAAGATTGACCAGCGCGCACTCCCTGATCCTGAGCCGGTCATGGCCACCGTGAGCGAGGCGCCGCGTAGCCCCCGCCAGAAGTTCCTGTGCGAGCTGTTCGCTGAGGCACTGGGTCGCGACGTGGTCGGTGTCGACGACAACTTCTTCGAACTGGGTGGGCACTCGCTGCTGGCGATCCGACTGGTTAACCAGATCAGGGCAGCCATGGGTGTGCGGCTGTCCCTTCGAGAGCTTTTCCTGTGGCCGACTCCGGCCGGACTCGCCGAACATTTCGATGCCGCTAATGGAGGACAGGCATGACCAGCAACCCCTTTGACGAGGACGGTACGTTCCTGGTGCTGCGCAACAGCGAGGCGCAGTACTCACTGTGGCCGCAGCACGTGCCGGTGCCGCAGGGTTGGGACACCGTGCACGGGCCTGCGCGGCGCGAGGAATGCCTGGAGCACATCGAGCAGAATTGGATGGACATGCGTCCGGCCAGCCTGGTCATGGGCAGCCGGCCATGACCGACATGACGATGCACGGCTGCACCCACCTGCAGCGGCGGCTGTGGTTCCTGCAACAACTCCAGCCGGAAGACACCGCCTACAACATCGTGATGACCGCCCGGGTGAGCGGTGTGTTGGATGTGGACGCGTTGCAGGCTGCGGTGGATGAGGTGGTGGCGCGGCACGGGGCGTTGCGGACGCGTTTTGTGGACGTGGCGGGTGAGCCGGTGCAGGAGGTGCTGGCCGACGCGCGTGTGGTGGTGGATGTCGTCGAGGTCGTGGGGGAGCGTGAGGCGCTGGAGCGGGCTTCGGCGTTGGTGCGTCGGCCGTTTGATCTGTCGGCGGCACCGTTGTTGCGTTGTGCTGTGGTGCGGTGGGGTGCGTTGGATCAGCTGCTGGTGGTGGCGATGCACCACATCGTGTTCGACGGCTGGTCGGCGGGGGTGTTCCTGCAGGACCTGTCGCGGGCGTACGCCGGTGAGGGGTTAGGCGCCCCGGCGGCGCAGTTCGTGGAGTTGGTGCAGTGGGAGCGCGAGTCGCTGGACCGGGGTGAGCAGGACCGGTTGGTGCAGTGGTGGACGCAGCATCTCGCCGACGTGCCCACCATTCTGGACCTGGTGACCGACCGGCCACGGCCAGCGGTGCAGGAACACCGGGGCGGCAGGCGCAGCCTCGTGCTGGGTGAGAACACCGCCGAGGCGCTGGAGGCGCTGGGCCGGGTCTACGGCAGCACCCCGTTCATGATCTCGCTCGCCGCCTTCGGGGTGGTCCTGGCCCGGCGCACGGGCCAGGAGCAAGTCTTGGTCGGCACACCGGTGGCCGCCCGGCCCGGCGCGGAGTTCGACCGCTCCGTCGGCTGCTTCCTCAACACCGTCCCCATGCGGGTCAACATCCAGGGCAGCCCCACCTTCGCGCAGCTGCTGAACCGGGTCAAGGACACCTGCCTGGACGTCTTCGACCACCAGCAGATGCCCTACGAGCGGCTGGTCACCGAGCTGGTCCCCGAGCACAACCTGACCAGAAGCCCGCTCTGCCAGGTCTTCATCAACGCCGAACCCGACGCCGACGGCCTGTCGCTACCCGGCTGCACCATCGAATGGCTGCCGACCGAGGACGTGGCCGCGAAGTTCGACCTCACCCTATACGTCAAGTCCCACCCGGGCCGCCTGCTGCTGGAACTGGTCTACGACACCGACCTGTACGACGCGGAGTGGGCAGACGAGATGCTCGACCAGATTGACGTCCTGCTGTCGCAGGCGGGCCGTCAGCCGCACCGGCCGGTGCTCGAATACTCCCTGGTGACCGCCCGCGGCCAGAAGGGCCAAGCCGACCCGACCCGACCACTGTCGCCCACCTGGGCCGGCTCGGTGCTGGAACGTCTCGCGCGGTGGGTGGGACAGACCCCCGACGCAGTGGCTTTGAGCGCCAACGGCCGGGACTGGACCTACACCGAGCTGGACGCCGCCGCCGACCGGCTGGGCCGCCGACTGCTCGACGCCGGGGTTGGCCGAGGCGACCGGGTCGGTGTCTTCACCACCCGCCACCCCTCGGTCGTGGTCGCGATGCTGGCCGTACTCAAAACCGGCGCGGCGTTCGTCACCATGGATTCCGCGCTACCCGCCGCCCGGCTGCAGCAGTGCCTGGCTGTGAGCACACCGCGTGCCCTGCTGGTGTGCGACGGCCCCGAAGCCCTCGGCGCCGACGTCACGTTCGACGTCCCGCACATGATCCGCCTCGACGACAGCATCTGGGACTGCGGCCACACCGCACCGCTGCGGATCGAGCTCGGCGCGGACGATGCGGTCTATGCCGTGTTCACCTCCGGCACGACCGGGGTCCCCAAATGCGTGGTGACCACGCACGGCACCTTGACCCACTTCTTCGACTGGTACCAGCACTCCCAGCACCTCGGCCCCGACGACCGGTTCGCCGTCCTGTCCGGGCTGGGCTACGAGCCCCTGATGCGCGACACCCTGATGGCCCTATGGGCCGGTGCCCGCTGCAGTTTTCCCGACCACGACCGGCTCGAGTTCGCCAACATCGCGTCTTGGCTGGGCCGGGCCGGGGTCACGGTCGCGCACGTGACCCCGCCCTACGTCGAGGAGCTGGCTGCGGCCGCCGAAGACACCCTGCCCCGGATGCGCCTGGTTGGCATCGGCGGTGACGTGCTGCGCCGCGGCACAGCCGTCGCCCTGGCGACGCTGGCTCCGCAGGCGACCCTGCTCAACTACTACGGCACCACCGAGACCCCGCAGGCGATCTCGGTCTACTCGCTGCGCGACCGCGACGCCACCGACGGCATCCGCAACTTCGGCACCAAGGTCCCGATCGGCGCCGGTATCGACGGCGTGCAGCTGCTGTGCGTCAACCCGGCCGGGCAGCTGTGCGGCGTCGGCGAGATCGGCGAGATGGTGATCCGCACGCCATACCTGGCCCGCTACCTGGGCACCGAGCGCGGCGGGTTCGAGATCAGCCCGTGGACAGGCGAACCCGCCGACCGGATCTACCGCACCGGCGACCGCGTGCGGTGGCTCGGCGACGGGCTCACCGAGTTCGTGGGCCGCACCGACCACCAGATGAATCTGCGTGGCTTCCGGATCGAACCCGTCGAGATCGAGACGGTGCTGACCCGCCACCCGTCCGTCGGGCAGGCTCTGGTCTTGGTCCGCGACGACCGCTCCGGCGACCCGCGTCTGGTCGCCTACGTGACCGTGTCCGCCGGCCAGCCCACACCAGGCCTCCGCGACCTGCGCGCCCTAGTCGCCGAATCGCTGCCCAAGCACATGGAACCCTCGGCGTTCGTGGTGCTGGACGCCTTCCCCCTCACCGTCAACGGCAAGATCGACCGGCCGGCGCTGCCCGCGCCGAACTGGGAGCAGCGTAAGACCTCCCGCCCGGCGAGCTCACCGGCCGAGAAGACCCTGGTCGGTCTGTGGGAGGCGGTGCTCGGTGTCACCGGCATCGGCGTCGACGACGACTTCTTCGAACTGGGCGGCCACTCGCTGCTGCTGGCCCGGCTGCTGGCCAGGATCAGAGAGATCTACGGCGTATCACTGCGACTGCGAGATGTGTTCGAGCACCCCACCGTGGCCGGATTCGTCACCCTCCTGCCCGCCGAGCTCGACGAAGCTGCGGCGCAGCAAGCACCCGCCACCATCGGACCGGCCGACGCCGGACATTACCCGCTGGCGGCCGTGCAGCGGCGGCTGTGGTTCCTCGACCAGCTTCACCCCCACGACACCGCGTACCTCATGTCGGTCACCGCCCGGGTGAGCGGTGTGTTGGATGTGGACGCGTTGCAGGCTGCGGTGGATGAGGTGGTGGCGCGGCACGGGGCGTTGCGGACGCGTTTTGTGGACGTGGCGGGTGAGCCGGTGCAGGAGGTGCTGGCCGACGCGCGTGTGGTGGTGGATGTCGTCGAGGTCGTGGGGGAGCGTGAGGCGCTGGAGCGGGCTTCGGCGTTGGTGCGTCGGCCGTTTGATCTGTCGGCGGCACCGTTGTTGCGTTGTGCTGTGGTGCGGTGGGGTGCGTTGGATCAGCTGCTGGTGGTGGCGATGCACCACATCGTGTTCGACGGCTGGTCGGCGGGGGTGTTCCTGCAGGACCTGTCGCGGGCGTACGCCGGTGAGGGGTTAGGCGCCCCGGCGGCGCAGTTCGTGGAGTTGGTGCAGTGGGAGCGCGAGTCGCTGGACCGGGGTGAGCAGGACCGGTTGGTGCAGTGGTGGAAGCAGCATCTCGCCGACGTGCCCACCATTCTGGACCTGGTGACCGACCGGCCACGGCCAGCGGTGCAGGAACACCGGGGCGCGCGAAAGCAGATCACGATCGACGCGGCGGTACTCGCACAGCTGGAAGCGCTCGGCCAGCAACACGGCAGCACACTCTTCATGACGCTACTAGCCGCGTTTGGGGTGGTCCTGTCCCAGCACGCCGCCCAGGAGCAGATGCTGCTGGGCACCCCCGTGGCCGCCCGGCCGCGCTCGGACTTCGACCGCTCCGTCGGCTGCTTCCTCAACACCGTCCTCGTGCCCGTGGACCTGCGCGGCAACCCGACGTTCACGCAACTGCTGAACCGGGTCAAGGACACCTGCCTGGACGTCTTCGACCACCAGCAGGTGCCCTACGAGCGGCTCGTCTCCGAGTTGGTGCGGCAACCCGACCTCAGCCGCAATCCCCTCTTCCAGGTGCTGTTCTCCCTGCAGAACACACCCCGTTCCCAGCTCGTCCTGCCCGGCGCCGACGTTGAACTGCTCGAGGGCACCGACGCCCACGTGCAAAGCGACCTGTGCTTGCGCATGGCCCGCCGGGACGACGACCTCGTCGGTGTGCTCGACTTCGACCTCGACCTGTTCGACGACGCGTCCGTCGATCGGCTCGTCCAGCACCTGCGCAACGTGCTCGCCGAGGTCGCAGCGACCCCGGATCTGCCGGTGCGATCGCTCGCCCTGATCGGTGCCGCCGAACGCGCCGAGCTGGTCACCGAGTGGAACGACACAGCCCGGCTCTGGCCGCGGACGGGGACACTGCACGAACTGATCACCGAGCAGGCCGCCCGCACCCCGCACTCTGCCGCCGTCCGCTTCGATGGCGACGAGCTCACCTACACCGAACTCGACCAGCGAGCCAACCACCTCGCCCACCGGCTGTGCGAGCTCGGTGTAGGTCCCGACACCGTGGTCGGCGTACACCTGCCGCGGTCGCTGGAGCTGATGGTCGCGTTGCTGGCGGTGCTCAAAGCCGGGGGCGCCTACCTGCCCCTCGAACTCGAGCACCCCGCGCAACGGCTGCGCGGCATGCTCTCGGGCAGCGCGGCGCCAGTGGTGATCACCGCCAGTGGGAGCACCGGCCTGTCGACCGGCGACCGGTGCGTCGAGATCGCGGTGGACCAGGGAACCCGTCCCACCGGCCCGCAGCCGCAGGTCGGCCCCGACAATCTCGCATACGTCATCTACACCTCCGGCTCCACCGGCACGCCCAAGGGCGTGCAGGTCCCGCACCGCGGCATCGTCAACCGCCTGCTGTGGATGCAGGACGCCTACCGGCTGACCGCCGCCGACCGAGTGCTGCAGAAGACGCCGACCAGCTTCGACGTCTCGGTGTGGGAGCTGTTCTGGCCGCTGCTGAACGGCGCGTTCCTGGTCCTGGCGCAGCCCGGCCAGCACCGCAACCCCGACTACCTGGTGCGGCTGATGGCCGAGGAGCACATCACCGTCTGCCACTTCGTGCCGAGCATGCTCAGCGCGTTCCTCGACGCGCCCGGGGTCGGTGACTTGCACGGGGTGCGCTTGGTGGTGTGCAGCGGCGAAGCGCTGCCGCCAGCGACGGCGCAGCGGTGCCTACGGGTACTTCCGCACGCCGAACTGGAGAATCTGTACGGGCCCACCGAGGCCTCGGTCGACGTCACCTACTACAGCTGCCGGCGCGACGCGGATCTGACCCGGGTCCCGATCGGCGCCCCCATGGCCAACACCCGCGTGTACGTGCTGGACGCGGGGCTCGGCCTCACGCCCGTCGGCACCGCCGGCGAGCTCTACCTGGGCGGCGAAGGGCTGGCCCGTGGCTACCTGGGCCAGCCCGGCCTCACCGCGCAGCGGTTCGTGGCCGACCCGTACGGGCCGCCCGGCGGGCGGCTTTACCGCACCGGTGACCGCGTGCGCTGGCTGCCCGACGGAACGCTGGAGTTCCTCGGCCGGGTGGACCACCAGGTCAAGCTGCGCGGATTCCGGATCGAGCCCGGCGAGATCGAGGCCGTGTTGGCCAGCCACCCGCAGGTGGGACAGGCGCTGGTGATGGTCCGCGAGGACCGGCCCGGAGACCGCCGCCTGGTCGCCTACATCACCGGTGCCGCGCCGGTGCAGCAGCTGCGCGACCTGGCCCGCCAGTCACTGCCCCCCTACATGGAACCGTCTGCGTACGTGCAGCTCGACACCTTCCCGCTTACCACGAACGGGAAGATCGACCGGGCGACGCTGCCCGCCCCGGAACGAGGACCCGCGACACCCTCCCGCGAGCCCGAGTCGGAGACCGAGAAGGCCCTCGCCGCAGTCTGGGAAGCAGTGCTCGGCCTGGACCGGATCGGTCCTAACGACAACTTCTTCGAGCTCGGCGGCGACTCCATGCACGCCGTCGCCATCGTCGGGCAGGCCCGATCCAAAGGCCTGCACTTCTCGGTCGAAGCCCTGTTCCGCAGGCCGACCATCGCCGACCTGGCACAGGAGTGCACCCGCCCCGAGCAACCGGCAGTCACCCAGGTGCAGCGGTTTGCGCTGCTGTCCCCGGCGGACCTGGCCCGGTTGGCCGAAGGCTGACAGGAGACAACGAATGCCCCACGTAGACGACGCGTATCCGCTCACCCGGCTGCAGGCCGGGATGCTCTTCCACAGCTGGCTCGATGCCGGACTGTCGACCTACCACGACCTGTCCAGCCTGCGGGTGCAGGGGCCGTTCGACGCCGACGCCCTGCGCGGCGTGCTCGCGATGCTCGCCGAAGGCCACGACGTACTGCGCACCAGCGTGGACCTGACCCGGTTCAGCGAGCCGATGCAGCTGGTGCACGTCGGCGTGCAGATCCCGCTCACGGTGGCGGACCTGCGCAGGCTCGACCCGGCCCGGCAGGAGGAGGACGTGGAGACCTGGCGGCGGGCCGAGCGGGCGCGGGAGTTCGACCTCGCCGTCCCGCCGCTGCTCAGCGTGCACGTGCAACAGCTCGGCGAGACCGACTTCTGGCTCAATCTGAGCTTCCACCACGCCATCCTGGACGGCTGGAGCTTGTCCCTGCTGACCTCGCAACTGCTGCGGGAATACGACCGCGCCCTGGGCGGTCACGCCGCCGACCTGAACGCTCCGGCTACCAGCTTCCACGACTACGTCCTGCTCGAGCACGCGGCCCTCGCCGACGAACAGGCCGGCGACTACTGGCGGCAGCTGCTGCGCGACACCGCCATAGCTGAACTGCCACGCTGGGGCGGCACGGTCGCGGCACGGTCGGCGCACGTGCACAAGGTGCCGCTGCCCGAAGGGCTCACCGAGCGGGTGCGGGCGCTGGCGGCCCAGGCCAGGGTCACCACCAAGGCGGTGCTGTTCGCAGCCCACGCCGCAGTGCTGTCCCGGGTCACCGGGCAGGACCGGGTGGTCACCGGCCGGGTCACCAACGGCCGCCCAGAGACCCCCAACTCCGATCAGATGATCGGCATCTTCCTCAACGTGGTCCCGATGGCGCTGACCACCCGGGACACGACCTGGCTGGAGCTGGCGCAGCAGGCCCACCAGGCCGAGATCGAGTCGATGCCGTTCCGCCGGTACCCCTTCAGCCAGATGTTGCGCGACACCGACCGCCCCGCGCTGTTCGAGACGCTCGTCGACTACCGCAACATGCGCAGCTACGGCGGACTCACCTTCGAGCACCTGGCCGTCGTCGACACCGAATTCTTCGAGCAGACCAACTTTGCGTTCACCGCCAACTACGGCGTCGACCCCGCCACAGGTGACCTGCGGCTGCGGATTAACCACGACGAGGCCGAGATCTCCGCCACACAGATCGAGACCATCGGCGGCTACTACACGGCCGCGTTCGAGGCGATGCTCGCCGACCCGCAGGCACCAGTCACCTCCGCCTGGCTGCTGAGCCCGGAAGAACTGGACCGGCAACTGGTTACCTGGAACGCCACCGCCGTCGACCTGCCGCCCCACCCGGTCCTGCCAGAGCTGTTGTTCAAGGCCGACCCCGACCGGGTCGCGATCCGGTTCGAGGAGCGCCGTCTGAGCTACGCCGAGGTCCACACCAGAGCAGACCGGCTGGCCGTCCTGCTGCGCGAGCGCGGGGTGCGACCGGGCGTGATGGTGGGCATCCACATGCGCCGCTCGCCCGAGCTCGTCCTGGCCCTGCTGGGCGTGCTCAAGGCCGGCGGGTCCTACCTGCCGCTAGACCCGGCATACCCCCGGGACCGGCTGGCGTTCATGCTGGCGGACTCGGGCACCGGGCTCGTGCTTGCTGACGACGACCCCGGGTTCGAGTGCGAGCACTTGGTGATCGGGCCGCACAACCTGGACGGCGGCCCGGTGGATGAGCCCGAGCACGAGGCGGCCCCGGACGACTTGGCATACGTCATCTACACGTCCGGATCGACCGGACGTCCCAAGGGCGTGCAGGTCACCCACAAGGCGCTGGTCAACCTGCTGCTGTCGATGGCGGCCGAGGTCGGACTGACCGATGCGGACCGGTGGCTGGCCCTGACCTCGGTGTCGTTCGACATCGCTGGCCTGGAGCTGTTCGCACCGCTGCTGACCGGTGGTGAGCTGGTGCTCATCCCGGACACGGCCACCGACGGCACGGCACTGCTCAAAGAGCTCGAAGACGTGCAGCCCACCATCGTTCAGGCCACCCCGTCGAGCTGGAAGCTGCTCGTGGAAGCCGGTATGGGCGAGCGGCCGGGGATGCGGGCCCTGTGCGGCGGCGAGGCGATGCCGGCTGATTTGGCCGCACAGCTCGCCTCGCGGCTGGGCGCCGTGTGGAACGTGTACGGCCCGACCGAGACCACGATCTGGTCAACCCTGGACCGGGTTGAGGCGGACGGTCCCGTCACCATCGGGCGACCCCTGGCCAACACCCAGGTCTACGTCCTGGACCACTTGCTGCGGCCCGTTCCGCTGGGCGCGCCGGGTGAGCTCTACCTCGGCGGCGACGGCATGGCACGCGGCTACCTCGGTCGGCCCGGCCTGACCGCGCAGCGGTTCGTCGCCTCGGAGTGGGGTCGGCTGTTCCGCACCGGCGACACCGTGCGGTGGCGCACCGACGGACGGCTGGAGTTCCTTGGCCGCAACGACTACCAGGTCAAGGTACGCGGCTACCGGATCGAGCTGGGCGAGATCGAGACGGTGCTCGTCGAGCACGGCACGGTCACCCAGGCGGCGGTAATGCCCCGGCAGGACCGGCTGGTGGCCTACGTCGTGGGCACGGCCCCGGCCCCGGCCCAGCTGCGCGCGCACGCCGCCTCCCGGGTGCCGGAGTACATGGTGCCCGCGGCGTTCGTGGTGATGGACGCGTTCCCGCTCACCCCCAACGGCAAGGTGGACCGTAAGGCGCTGCCCGACCCGGGCCGGACCGATGCCGCCGCCAGCGTCTTCGTGCCGCCGGTCACCGAGACCGAGCGTCTCGTCTCCGCGATTTGGGCCAAAGAGCTGGGGCTGGACCGCGTCGGTAGCAAGGACGCCTTCCGGGATTTGGGCGGTCACTCCATCGCGGCGCTGCGTATCGCCCTGGGCATCAAGGAAGCCACCGGGGTGGAGATCTCGATCGCCAGGCTGCTCACGGAAGGGTCCGTGGCCGCCCTCGCCGAGGTGATCGACAGCGGCCGAACCGTGGCCGGCTCGGTGCTCGTGCCGCTGTGCACCCGTGGCGAGCGCACGCCGCTGTTCCTGGTGCACCCGCTAGGCGGCAGCGTCTTCTGCTACCTGGACCTGATCGATGAGCTGCCCGACGACCAGCCTGTGTACGCGTTCCAGGCCTTCGACCTGGCCGGTCCGGACGGGCCGCGTCCGGAGACCCTCGAGGAGATGGCGGGCCTGTACCTGCGTGAGGTGCGAGCCGTGCAGCCGCACGGGCCCTACCGGCTGGGCGGCTGGTGCCTGGGCGGCGCGGTGGCCTACGAGATGGCGCGTCAGGTGCAGGCGGCCGGCGAAGAGGTGGAACTACTGGCGCTGTTCAGTTCCAGCATCCTTGACCCGGTTCCGCCCGAGTACGCCATGGACGAGTCCGTGGCCATGCTGGGCGCCTTCGGGGATCACCTTCCCATCACGCTGGAGGAACTGCGGGCGATCGAACCGCCCAAGCGATTCGACCACGTGATCAATCTGGCGCAGGGCGATCTGGCTCGGCCCGACGTGAACTCGGCCGACGACCTGCGGCGGCTGGTGGGCGCCTTCCAGCGACACGCCAGAGCGGTGCTGGCCTACCGGGACACGCCGCGCACCCCGTACCAGGGCCCGATGTTGATGGTACGCGCCGAATCGGGCCACTACCCAGGCGATCTCGGCTGGGGACCGCGCGTCGACGGCCACCTGGCGATCGTCGACTCGCCCGGCACCCACGGCGAAATGCTGCAACGCCCCAACGCGGCAAGCGTGGCCGGACACCTGCTGCGGGCCACCGAACATGGAGAACAACGATGACGCAGAGCGCCAGCCGACCGCAGACACTCAGCCTGTGGCGCCAGCAAGACTTCCGCAACTTCTGGGTGGGCCACACGGCCTCCCAGTTCGCCGCCCAGTTCACCACCATCGCGCTGCCCCTGATCGCGGTGCTGGCACTGGGCGCCGCACCTGACGACGTCGGCATCCTGCGCGCGGCGGGGCAGCTGCCGTTCTTCCTGTTCGCCCTGTTCGCGGGCGTGCTCGTGGACCGGTGGCGGCGCCGCAACGTGCTGATCCTGGCCGACCTCGGCCGGGCCGGTGCCCTGGCGGTCGTCCCCGTCGCCTACGCCATGCACCTGCTGGGCATGCCCCTGCTGTACGTCGTCGGCTTCCTGGTGGGCGTGTTCACCGTCTTCTTCGACGTCGCCTACCAGGCGTACCTGCCGCGCCTGGTGGACCGCGAGCAGCTCACCCAGGGCAACAGCATGCTGGAGAGCAGCCGCTCGGCTGCGCAGATCGGCGGGCCGGCGCTCGGTGGCTCCCTGGTCAGCCTCGTCACTGCACCGGTCGCCGTGCTGGCCAGCACCCTGTTCTTCCTCATGTCGGCGCTGGCGATCGGACGTATCGAGCGCAGCGAGCCGGTGCCGGAGGCGAGCGCGCGCCCCGGCAGCACGTTCGGACAGATTCGGGAAGGGCTTGGGCTGGTGACGCGGGACGCGGTGCTGCGTACCGTCGCGATCACCGCCGGGATCTTCAACTTCTTCTTCACCGCGTTCATGACCATCTACATCGTCTTCCTGTCCCGCGACCTGCACCTGTCGGGTGCGATGATCGGCTTGTGCATGGCGGCGTTCGGGCCCGGTTTCCTGGTCGGCGCCCTGCTGGCGGCGAAGCTGCCGAAACGGTTCGGCTACGGGGTGGTGCTGGTCGCCGCAGCTGCGATCTCCGACGCGGTGATGCTGGGCGTCGCCGCGCTGCATGATCCGGGCCCGGTGACGGTCGTGCTGCTCATTGTCATCAACTTCTTGTTCGGCGCGTTCGCGCAGACCTTCAACGTGTCGCTGATGGCCGTGCGGCAGGCCATCACGCCCGACCACATCCAGGGCCGGGCGGCGGCGACCATCCGGTTCATCGGGGTCGGTTTGGCCCCGCTGGGCGCCCTGCTCGGTGGTTTCGTCGGCGGCGAGATCGGATTGCGCGTGAGCGTCCTGCTGGCTGCCGTGGGCATGTGCCTGGCGCCGGTCTTCCTGGTGACCTCGCCGCTGGCCCGTGTCGGCCGTGAACTGCCCAAGCCGGCCGCCTCATGAGTACACCACGAATCAATGGAGGAACTGTGATCGGATCGGACGTCCGTGCCCTGGTAGCGGCACTAAAGGAAAATCATCCGCATATTTATGCCTGTGTCGATCTGGACCGTGTCGAGCAGCTCAACGAGACGACGGCCACGTCCACCGACGACTTCGGCGCCGCGAGTGCGGGGGGTCGGGGTGACAGCTACATCGTGGCCCAGCAGGCGACCTTGACCAGGGCACACGGTGTCCAGGAACTCGTCGGGATCATCACCCGGCACGGTCGAGCCGACTCCGACATGGTGCTGGACCTGCTCGGCGGAGACGGCCTGATCAACCGTGTGCGCACCTCGCTCGGCCACGAGCGGCCGCTCATCGTCACCTGTGACGCCTCGCCGTTCATGGTGGAGGCCGCGTTGGCGCTGGGCATCCCGGCCGTGCTGCAGCGCGCGGAGGCGTCGCTGTTTCGCACGAGCTCGGTCGGCGGGGTGCTGCTGGCGTATGGCACCCACCACATCGGGCGCGAGAGCCGCCAGACCGTGGCTGACGAGGCGTTCCGCGTCATCCAGCCCGGCGGCGTGTTCGTGCTGCACGACTTCGCCACTGGGTCGCCCGTGGACACCTGGTTCGGCAAGGTGGTGGACGCCTACTCGGCCACCGGGCACCGCTACGACCATTTCGAGCGGGATGAGATCGCCTCCTACCTGCACCAGGCCGGTTTCGCAGACGTCAACGTGATCACCATGGAGGACCCGTTCCAGATCTGGGGCAACACCGCCGACCAGGCCGAGCAGGAGATGGGACGCTACCTGGTCAACATGTACGGCCTGGTCAAGCTGGAGGCAGAGTTTGGCCCGCAGGAGGCCGGCCGCCGGGCCATGGAACTCGGACGTGACATCTTCCGTTACGCCGAGCCGGACGGCACCTTCGTCGAAGCCCAGACCGAATATGACGAGACCAGGCAGATGTGGTCGACGACGCTGCCCCGACGGGCACTAGTCGGATACGGAACCAAGCCGAGGAGCCAGGCATGCGCGTGAATCGTCCGCACACCATGCACCGACTGTTCGCCCAGCAGGCTGCGACGACGCCGGACGCGACCGCGCTGGTGGTCGGGCAGCGCCGCACCACCTACCGAGAACTCGACATAGCGGCCAACGCGCTGGCGCAGCAGCTGCACGCCGAAGGCGTCGGGCGCGGCCACGTGGTCGCAGTGTCGGGGCGTCACCCCGACGAGATGGTCACCGGCATGCTCGGTGTGCTGAAGGCAGGCGCCGCCTACCTGCCCCTGGACCCCGACTATCCGGCCGAGCGACTGGAGCTCATGCTCGCCGACAGCCGCGCCAGCCTAGTGGTCACAGGCTCGGACGTGACGTCGCCGGGCGGCGGCCTGTCGATCGCCGCCGGGCAGGCCGAGGACGAGCCGGACGCGGGGGTCGGCCCGGACGACATGGCCTACCTCATCTACACCTCCGGGTCGACGGGGCGGCCCAAGGGCGTCGAGGTGCCCCACCGGGCCGTGACCGCGCTGGCCACCGGATTGCGTGGCGCAGTGCCCGTGGACAGGGTCTGGGCACCCGGGGCCTCGTCCCTGCTGGCCTCCTCCTTCTCCTTCGACACCTCCGTCAAGTCGCTGGTACTTCTCTTCGCTGGCGTGACGCTGCACATGCTCGAACCGGACCAGCGCAGGGACATCGGGGCAGTCGCGACCTACGTGCGTGAGCACCGGATCGACTCGTTCCTGGCCACGCCGACGCAACTGCGGCTGTGGCTGGAGGAGGGCATCCTCGACAGCGCACCCGCACATCCGGTGCACGTGATGGTCGGCGGCGAGGCGATCGGTCCGGATCTGTGGGCCCGGCTTCGCGACCACGAGGGTGTCACTACCACCAACCACTACGGTCCCACCGAATGCACGGTGAACGCGACCGTTGCTCCGGTGGCCGGCCCGCGGCCGGTGCTCGGGCATGCGCTGCCCGGTGTGGAGTTGCATGTGCTGGACGCCGCTCGCCAGCCCGTGCCCGACGGCGTCGTCGGTGAACTGTGCATCGGCGGCACGGGCGTCGCCGACGGCTACCGGGACCGGCCCGAGGAGACGGTCGAACGCTTCCTGATCGACGCGCTCGGTCCCGGCACCGGCCGGATCTACCGGACCGGAGATCTCGTCCGGCGCGTGGACGGCGAACTGGAGTTCATGGGGCGCGCCGACGAGCAAGTCAAGATCCGGGGGTTCCGAATCGAGCCGGGTGAGATCGAGGCAGTGCTGGCTCAGCACCCGCAGGTCCGCGACGCGGTGGTACTGGCACGCCAGGAGGACTCGGGCACACAACTGGTGGCGTACCTGACGGCGGCCGAGGGAACCTGGCCGACTGCGCGAGATTTCCGCGAGCATCTGCTGTCGACCCTGCCCGAGTACATGGTGCCCGGCGCGTTCGTATTGCTGGACCAGCTTCCCACCGGGCCCAATGGCAAGCTCGACTGCCAGACGCTGCCCGCGCCGGGCAGCGAGCTGTCCGACCAGTTCGTGGCGCCCCGCACGCCGCGCGAGGAGGCCCTGGCCGAGATCTGGTCCAGGGTGCTGGGCCTGCCGTCGGTGGGGGTGTTCGACAACTTCTTTGACCTCGGCGGGCACTCCCTGCTGGCCGCGAAGATCATCTCGCGGGTCCGCAAGGAGCTGGGGGCGAGCCTGACCCTGCGCACCGTCATCGAGTCGCCGACCATCGCCGAACTGGCCGTGCAGCTGGATGCGGCCAAGCCTGCCCCGCCAGCGATCACGGCGATGCCGGAGGTTCGATAAATGACCTCCCTCGCCGTACGCCTGGCCCGCTGGGCACACGAGTACACGCCGCACCAGCAGGATCGGCAGCTGGCCTCGCAGGGCCTGCGCGACACCGTGGCCGTGATACTGGCCGCCCGTGCCGATCCCCTCACCAACGTCGTGGCCGACCTGCCAGAGGCGGCCCGCTGGGCGGCCCTGGGCCACGTGCTCAGCTACGACGACCTGCACTTGCCGTCCACCACCCACATAAGCGCCGTCTGTGTGCCAGCCGTGCTGGCGTGTGGTGGCGGGGAGCGCGCCTACCTGGGCGCGGCCGGGGTGATGGCCCGGCTGGGCACCGTCCTGGGCTGGTCGCACTACGCCAGCGGCTGGCACATAACCTGCACCACGGGCGCCCCGGCCGCGGCCGCTGGGGCCGCGCTGGCGCTGGGCCTGGACGTCGACCAGACCGCCGCGGCCATCGCCTTGGCGGTGCCTGCGGCCGGCGGCGTCCAGAAGGCCTTCGGCACCGCGGCCAAGGCGCTACAGGTCGGGTTCGCCGCCGAGGCAGGTGTGCGCGCCGCGCACCTGGTCGCCGCTGGCGCCGACGCCAACCCCGCCGCCCTCGACCAGTGGCTTGAGCTGCTCGGCTGCGGGGCGGACGAGCAGGACCTGTCCGGTTCGGCGGTGCCCGGCGGCCTGGTCGTCAAACTCTTCCCCTGCTGCTTCTCCCTGCAACGCCCGATCCATGCGGTCCGCAGTCTCGACACGGTGGACGTGGCGCAGGTCGAACGGATCCTGGTCAGCACCCCGGAGAGCACGACCCGGCCGTTGATCCGCCACCGCCCGACCAGCAGCCGTGAAGCGACCCTCAGCCTGGAGTACGCGATCGCGGCCACCCTGCTCGATGGGGTGCCCGATTTCCGTGCCGAGGCCGTTATGCGGCCGGCCGCCGTGCGGCTGATGGACCGCACGGCGGTCGAATTCACCAGCGGCGGCACGGGTCTGCTCGACGGCGAGGTCAGCGTCGTGGTTGAACTCGCCGACGGGTCGCGGCGCTGCGCCAGCGCGGACCGCCTTCCGCTGACCGGCGACGCGGACCTAGCCGTGAAGCTGAGCCAGTGCGGTCCGGACGTGGCGCAGCTGGTCGCCGCGCTGGAGTGGTCCGACGCGGCGACCGTGCTGCGTCAGGCGTAGACCGGCTGGAAGCGCCGGTCGATCTCCGCCAGCGTCGCCTGCAGATCCTCGTGGTCGGACGCCGAGCCGTAGACGATGCCCAGGTGCGCCCGGGTGCCGTTGCGCCAGTCCACGGATTGGCCCGGCTCGACGTGCAGCTCCAGGTAGCGCACGCCCGGGATTTCGTTCACCTCGTCCACGCCGTTCAGTTCCACCAGCCGCTCCACGCCCACCGGCGGAGCGAGGAAGTACTGGTAGGCGACGCTGCGCCAGCGGATCGGCGGCACCTGCACCGGCTGGCCCAACGCCAGCTGGATGGCCACGCGCACCAGGTCGTAGTTGGCGGCCCGCTGCAGGATGTCGCTGACGTAGCCGCCGAGCCGGCCGTTGACCTCGATCACCTTGGGTCCGTCGGGGGTGAGCTTGACCTCCGTGTGGGTTATGCCGTGCTGCACGCCGAGCGCCCGCAGCGCACTCTGCTCGACCTCGACGACCGCACGGATCAGCTCCTCCGACAGGGCGCTCGGCATGAAGTACCCGGTCTCCCGGAACGGGTCGGCGAGCGGGAACTTGCCGGTCACGCAGACTGTCTGGATCCGCTCCGGATTGACGACCGATTCGACCGAGACGTAGTCACCCCACTGCGCGCCCGCGGCCGCCGGGTCGCCGACCAGCATGGTCTCGACGACTAGCTCCGTGATGCCCCGGGTGCGCGTGTTCGCCAGGAACTCGGCGACAACCGCGGCGCATTCGGACGTGGTGTCCACGCGACAGGTGTCCACACTGCCCGCCCCAATGCGGGGCTTGACCACGGCGGGCAACCCCACCTCCGCTGCGGCGGCCTCGGCCTCGGCGGCGCTGCGTACCACCACACACCGTGTCGCTTGGACGCCGGCCGCGGTCAGCGCCTTCCGCTGCTGGAACTTGTCGACGAGCCGATCGACCGTGGCCGGGGAGTGGAACGGCAGCCCACACTCCGCAGCGATGGCCGCGGTCAGGGCCAGTTGGTACTCGCTGAAGGTCACGATCCCGTCCGGCCGCAGTGCGGCCACCCGGCGGCAGATCTCATCCTGGCTCAGACCGGTGATGTCCACGATGTCGGCGAAATCGGCGGTCCGATCGACGACCTTCGCCACGTAGGGATTGCTCCGGTCGCACACGAAGATCACATCGCACAGAGTTCTGGCGCAGAAACTGATCTTCACCGGATCAACCGCGCCGAGATCAAATACGACGACAAGCAGCGGTTTCCCCACGTTAACCCCTTTACTGCCCAGAGATTACTTAAGGCCGCTGAGTATAGCTTGATCCACGAAGCGGTGGGTGCCGATGCGTCCTGCTCTGTGGGAGGTGACTGGTCGGCTGCTGAGTGCGGTCGGGTTCGGCTCCTGAACAGTCGATGTTCGTCGCGTTCGTGTCCTGGATCGCCTTCCGGGGCGGCGCGCATTAGTTCGATGTGTGTCAACGGCCAAGTGCGTGGCTCTGGAGCGAATTCCGTGAGCTGACCCTCCTTTGTCAGCCAGAAGAACGCGTTTGCGCATTCTGTGAACTTGTCGTCAATCTTGAGGGGAGTGTGGTCTGGGCGTCAGTGCTCGCGACGCATGGTGGGGTTGGAAGGTTCCATTACGGCCGAGCGCGAAGGCTGGATCGGCGAGATCGAAGGACTCTGCATCAGCCTCGCCGGCGCTGAAGACAAGCTCGCAAGAATCTACCGCCGCAGTACCTCGGCCACCATCGACCTTGGCATCCTAATCGTCAGACAGACATGCTAATCAAGTTCAGTGTCTTTCCCCTCGCACCGTGGAGACCTGGCCTAATACGGCAGCCGCCATTCGTTAGCTGATCTGGGTGTATGCGGTGGCCAGGCGAGCGCGGCGGTGGAACCAGCGGGCTCGGGCTTGATGTCGGCGTC
>NZ_JBEYZF010000056.1:0-24978 GCF_040645915.1 Nonomuraea sp. NPDC046570
GATCTTCGCGCTCGCCATCGCCACCACGTCCGTAGTCGGCCAAACTGAACTACGAAAATAGTAGCATCTACTTCGATTATCGAAGTAGAGTCGCGACGAGGCTCGACCCGACCCAGGAGGCACACCATGCACGACAGCCAGCCGACCACGAGCCCGTCCCAAGCCACACCACAGGAGACGGTGCACGCCAACGATGTCGACCTGGCTGTACAGGCCTTCGGCAACCCGAGCACCCCCGCGATCCTGCTCATCTCGGGCGCGCAGGCATCGATGGACTGGTGGGACGACGACTTCACCGCCCGACTCGCCGCGTCCGGCCGGTATGTGATCCGCTACGACACCCGCGACACCGGTCGCTCCACGACGTTCCCCGTCGGCGCGCCGACGTATAAACAGGATGACCTGCTCGCCGACGCGGTCGGCGTGCTCGACGCGTACGGCCTGGCCGCAGCGCACATCGTGGGCATCTCGATGGGCGGGGGCATCGCCCAGCGGCTCGGTATCGAGCACCCGGAACGGGTCCTGTCGCTCACCTTGATGTCCACCAGCCCCGGCGGGCCCGGCGGTCCGGACAATCCCGACCTGCCGCCGATAAGCGAGGCGTTGGCCAAAATGTTCGAGGAGCCGGCCCCCGGCCCCGACTGGTCCGACCGCGACGCGGTCATCGCGTACTTCCTCGCCGCCGAGCACGCCTTCTCCGGCACGATCCCGGTCGACGAGGACCGTGTACGCCGCACCGCCGGGCGCGCGTTCGACCGCAGCCCGGTTCCGGCCGCCGCGTCGAACCACTGGATGATCGAGGGCGGCGAGCCGATCCGCCCCCGCCTCGGCGAGATCACCGCACCGACCCTGGTCCTGCACGGCACCGAGGACCCACTCTTCCCCTACGGCCACGCCGAGACCCTGGCCCGCGAGATCCCCGGCGCCTCGCTGACCCCGCTGCCCGGCATGGGCCACCAGATGCCGCCGTACCAGGTGTGGGACACGGTCATCCCGGCAATCGTCGGGCACACCCAGCCCGGCGCGCGATGACCGACCACGGCTGCGATACCTGATCCCGGCCACTCACCCGGCCGAACCGCCACAGCACCGCCCTCTCAGCCCCGCCACCTAACCTCGTAGACGCTCCGTAACGACTCCACACAATAAGCGCCGGTACCTGATTACCTGTACTTACCTCTGCACGTGAAGTCGTACGCCGACAGCCGTTTCAGCAGTTGGTGCGATCCTGCCGAATCCGTGGTCAAGGACATCGCCGAGCAGATCGCACGTTCGGTCAACGCGCCGCATGCAGGGCCTTGACATGGTTGATCACCTGATGGCTTGGCGCGCAATACGCGATCAGGTGCCGTGGAGGGACGCCCGTCACGGCCTCGGCTGGCCGGTCGGTCCGGTGCGGGCGCGGCGGGACGGTAGCGCGCATCGGATCACAACAGTCGAGCACGCCCGCGATCCAGTGCGGGCGTGGCGGTTGCTGAGTACCTATGAGCTGATGCGTGATGATGCTGCTGCGGGCCAGGTCCTGGGCTTCGATCTGCTGGCGAGGTGGCAGCGTGCCGTGTTGGGGGTCGCCGACGCGCCGTTTCGCGATGGTCCGGCGTTCGCCAAGCAGGGCAGGGAGCACTACGGCCTCGACGCGCAAACGCCTGCCCGGTTCGCGGAGTGCTTGGTGAGTAGCCAGGATCGCGGGCTGCCGGTCGCGGCGCGGGCCGCCCGTGTCTATCTGGATGTGTGCTTTTCCATCCCTTCACCGACGGCGACGCCCGGTCAGCGTTGCTGGCGTTGGCGTTCGTGCTGGCCAAGGACGGCATCGTGCTCGACGGAGTCGGTCCGATCGCGCAGGTGCAGCGGCCCGCTGACGACGTAGAAGGCGCCGCGGGATTCGCCAATCTGGTCGTCGCGCTGATCGAAGGAACGCAGCGACGATTCAGCCGGAGCTGTCACACTGCCGCGTCTCCGGGGTGACATCGGCAAGGGTTCCCGCTGGTGTCGGGGGCAATACATTCAGGAGCCGACGGATGGCATGCCGAGGTCGACGGGGGCGACTTTGGCGAGGCGGCGGGTCTGGTCTCGTTTCTGGCGGAGGAAGGACAGGGTGAGGTCGATGCCTTCGAGCTCGCCGAGCCAGCCCTCGGCCTCGGCTCGGGCTCGGCGAACAAGAAGGTCGACCTCGATCTCGTCGAGGCGGGGCAGCATCTTCGGGTTGATGTCGATCATGGGGCATCTCAGGCAGGCTTCTCTGAACTTGGGGCCGGTCCGTCCCCAAAGCCTCTGATCTGCAGCTCTCTGAAACCGAATCGGTGATGCTAGAGGAGTCACAGCGAGATGTTCCGGAGAGCGAGAGCCGCACCGTCTGCCGCCTCAGTACTGTGACTTCGCATGACAGATACCGAGATTGAGATCACCGCAGACCTGGTCCGCGACCTGCTGCAGGAGCAACATCCAGACCTTGCAGGGCTGACCATCCGCGAGGTAGCGGGCGGCTGGGGCAACCAGATGTGGCGCCTCGGGGACGAGTTGGCCGTGCGCATACAGCGCATGAACCCAACCCCGGAGCACCAACTCAAGGAGCGGCGGTGGCTACCCGTGCTGGCCCCGCGCCTGCCGCTCCCGGTGCCGACCCCTGTGCGGTTCGGCGAACCGTCCGAGCGCTTCCCCAAGCACTGGACCGTGATGACGTGGGTTCCCGGCGAGCCGCTGGACCACGGCACGATCAGCCGCGGCACCCACGCGGCCGACACGCTAGCGGGCTTCCTCCAGGCGCTCCATGTGGCGGCACCCGCCGACGCACCGATCGCTACAGACCGCGGCGCCCATCCCAGGAACTGCACGGACGGCTTCGAGAACTTCTTCCAGGCCGTTGCCCCAGACGACATCGCTGCCGACGTCCGGGACGTCTGGGACGACGCCGTTGCGGCCCACACATGGGAGGGCCCGCCGGTGTGGGTGCACGGCGACCTCCATCCCGCGAACGTCGTCGTCTCGGACGGAACGCTCTCGGGCATCATCGACTTCGGTGACATGTTCGCCGGCGATCCGGCGTGGGACCTCGCCGCCGCATGGGTGCTGCTACCTGCGGGCACGGCCTCACGGTTCTTCGACATGTACGGGCATGCAGACGAGGCGGCGATCCGGCGCGCCCGCGGGCTGGCCGCTATGAAGAGCCTCTTCCTGATGCTCATGGGGCAGAACGGAGATCGGGGCCTTCCCGGCGGCAAGCCGAACTGGGGACCTGCAGGCCGGGCGGCACTTGATCGTGTTCTGAAGGGCGTTTGATACACACTTCTTGAACTTGTTCTCGATCTTTGTTGAGGGCCATGCGGCAGCCCACCTTCGTGGGGTTCATCGATCACCGCGCGTGGTGGGGATGCCAAGGTCCACGGCCGTATGCTGCCCGTGGCCCCGATCGAGCTGGCGGAGCTGCTCCTCGGCGCCAGCCAGGCTGACCTGGAGTCCTTCAACCTCGCCGAGCCAGCCTTCGCGTTCGGCCTCGGCAATGCGGGCGATGAGGTTGTCGCGGATCTCTTCGATGCGGGCGCGTTGGACCGGGTCCGGCCTGAGAAGCGCACATCTGACACAAGCGTGCTCATGAATACAAGGGGTGGAGAAGGCGCGGCCACAGGTGCCGATGGACACCTTGCGTTTCTCGAAGTGTGCGAGGAAGGCGTCCCACTCCTGGTCGGTGGGGGTTCGGTATTCTTCGCTGGGTCGAGTGGCTCGGCGGCGGGCGATGAACGCCCTGTGCGCCTCGATCGTCTCGGCCGGGTATACGGCCTTGTAGCCCATCGTTGTGTCAATGCTCCTATGGCCGCAGATCACTTGGGCGATGTGCGGTGGAAGACCGTTCATGATGGCGTCGGTCACGAAGCTTCTCCTGAAGTCGTGCGGGGAGATCGTGAGCGGTGCGCCGCCAGCGTCGGTGAGCCCGGTGCCCGCGATCGCGCCGATCAGCAGCGTGCGCAGGAACGTGGGGGTGAAGGCCCGGTGCTCGGTGCCGATCTGCCGTTGGAACAGCAGTGGCATCGGCGGGTTCCAGACCTTCTCACGGACGTCGTAGAACGGCGCCAGCGGGATGGCTCCAGATGGGCCGCGTAGCCGGCGGATGATGGCTGACAGGACGTCCGCCAGTTCCGGGCTGACCAGCAGGAGACGCTCGGTGTCGGTCTTGGACGGGGCGATCTGCAGCAACGGCAGGACCTCGCCGGTGGTCGGGAGACAAGTACGTCCTGGAACGCCTCGACGGATCGCCGGTCATCGAGTGGACCGTCCGTGACGCCAAGACGGCGATCTCCGACGGCTGGCCGAACCAGGCTCTGGAGGAACTGAGGCAGTACCGATCGAGCCTGACCTGAGCGTTCGCGGATGCCCGCAGGGGCCGACGTCCTTCGGAGGGCGTCGCCCCCTTGGCCCGCGCGCCTTTGTCCGGCTTCCGGGGAGGATCGGATCGGATTTTGGCGCTAGCGCCGATCGGCTCACTGTTCGCTCCGGATGCTGAGGGCGGGCGGGCAGCTCTTGGCGACCACCCCCACCCAACTCGCGGACTACGCCACAGTCCTCGCTGCGAACTGGAACCCGCCCGCCGCCACCGTGCGCCGGTTCTTCGCCGACACCGCCCCATGGGCGCTTGCCGCCGACTGCCCCGCCCGGTACCTGGTCGGCTACGTCGACGACCGTCCCGTCTGCTCGGCCGAGGTCTTCCTGTACGCGGACGTCGCCGGGATCTACAACATCGCCACTCTCGCCGCCGCCCGCCGCCGCGGCTATGGCGGCGCCATCACCCTGGCCACCATGCACACCGCCCGCGACGCGGGCTACGAGACCGCGGTGCTGCAGGCATCCGCCGACGGCGAACCCGTCTACCGCCGACTCGGCTTCACCGCCTGTGGCCACTTCACCGAGTACGCCATCACCCCCTGATCCGTCACAGCAACCACCCCACCCCTCAGCTCCGACACACTCCTCGGACGGAACCCGCCGGACGGGGACCGGCCGCAGGGGCCGAGCTTGTCACTTCAAGTGCGTAAAGATCCTTCCCGGGTGATGAAGAACCTCTTTACCTGATCCGCCCCGGATGGGCGATGTCGAGTTCGATGAGCGCCTCGCGGCGAAGCTGGGGTTCACCGAGGTGGAGCGGTTTGAGGAGTACGGCGCCGAGCAGTGGTTCGGCGTGTGGTCCTCGGTCACGCCGTCTGGTTGAGCTCGTGCTCGATAGCACAGATCACGGCTAAACGTACGTTCTCGTTCTAATGCTCCCGTCACGCCGAGCTGCGCGCCAAGCGCCAGGCCGAGGGCATCGCCGCGGCCAAGCGCCGTGAGAAGCCACCGGCGCGACGCTGCCCGGCAAGAAGAGGACCGGACGCCCCCGCGCCCGTCGGCCCTGCCGAACTCGCCGCACTGCGCCACCTGGTCGACGACGGCGCCTCGGTCACCCAGGCCGCCCGCATCCTCAAGATCGGCCGCTCCACCGCCTAAGCAGCCCTCGCCAAGCGCTGACCAGCGACTACCTCAGCACACGGCCCGTTTCTGCCGTATTCCGGTGGCACCCGCTTTGCAGCCCTGGCTGCGTCTGTTGTGGCCGTCTTCAGTTCTGACGTCAGTTCAGAGTGTCGTTGTACGTCGTGCCCGTGGCAACCCACCGCACACGCGACGCGATGATCTTCCTCATTCGCGGTCGGATTTGTGGACCCCCCTGCCTGAGCTGCACTTTAAGGAATAACCCCGGAGTTCCTGCGGGTCTCTGTAGTCCGTTAGGCCCCAGGACCAGGGCATTTTCCATGTAGAGCATGTCGGCCCGGCGGTTGATGGAATCTCAGGATTGGTGAAGCTTCTTCCTCTTCGCTGAGGTTGTTGCAACGGTGGTGAAGCCGAGGAGTCGCGTACCGGCCCACCCGAGGACGGCTCGACCGGATACCGAGCGTCGCCTTGGCCGCAGAACGCCTGCTCACACGAGGTTCGGCTCCGTATGCCGGCTCGGGCGCCCGACCGCCCGCCGGCCGTCGCTGCCTTCTGGGCGCTGTCCGGCGCCGCAGCCGACTCGTCGGCCGTACGCGGGTCTCGGGTTCCCGCGAACCCAAGGGTGCATAACCTCCCAGACCACCCAATAGCCCGACGTCGACCCTTGGGTTCGCGGGAACTCTGGGGTTTCTCGGGGTCCCGGTAGCAATGGAGCAGAATCCAACGAACCTGCCTCTGGCCTGCAGTGACGTGGTGTTCCGCGCTGAGGTAGAAGGACTTCGTCGTGGTTGTTGGTGCTGACGGCTGATCCGCGGGTCAGCGAGGTTAGAGCCCTTTGTGGAAGGCGGCGTACTCGGCGCGGGCCTGTTCGGCAGCGTCGGGGTGGCGCTGGGCCTTCTCGTGTTCTGCGAGGGCGCGGTAGATGCTGGCGAGGGAGGGGTTGTGACCTTTGCGCTTGCCGGTGGGGATGATCAGGTCCTTGCGGATCTTTTCGACGGGTTCGCCGGCCGCGCGGCGCCGTAGGACGGTGTGGATCATATCGTCGGTGATGACGGCGGGACGGCCGCCGTGATTGCCCTTGCGGGCTGCGGCGTCCAGTCCTTCCAGCGTCGCCTCGCGGATCGCTTCTCTCTCGGTCTCGGCCATGGCGGCGAAGAACGCGAATAGCATCCAGCCGGGCCCGGCCGGGTCATAGATTCCGGCGAGGGGGCCGGCGAGCATTTCCAGGACCAGGCCGTGCGCGGTGAGGTGGTCGGCCAGGGCGGTGAGCTCGCCGGCGTCGTGGCCGAGCCGCTTCATCTCGTACACGGTGAGGATGACGCGGCAGTGCGGAGCATGGGCCTTGATCTGCCGGGCGGTGGCCAGGGCCTTCTCGAACGCGGGGCGGACCTTGAGGCGGGTGGAGATCTTCTCGCTGAAGATCTTGTCGCGGCTGATGCCGTGCGCGGTCAGGGCGGGCTGGACGTCACATCGCGGACAGGGGTGACGTTCGACCTCATCGGCGTCACAGGTGACGTCGTCGGCGATAACGGAATCGGCGACGGATACGGCGCTAATTCGGGGCTGAGGACGTCAACCACGCCCCGAATCCTCTCACAAACATTTCTCAGAACCGCCTCGATCGGGAACTTGAGTGAGAACCAGTTGTGAGAAGGATTCGAGACCTCCGGCCATCCCCTGAGACGCGCTGATGATCTTCTATCAGAATCGGCGTTTGTGAAACCCAGCCGTTACAGCGAGCGGTTGCTCGCGACGGCGAACGTCGGGTGGTTCTCAAGGGAGCGGCCAGTTGCGTAGGGCGGCGTCGGCCATCCCTTGGAGTTCATCGCGGCCGACGCCACTCGCGGCTTGCACGGCGATGCCGAATGCCAAGGTGGTGACATAGCGGGCCAGGAGCCCCGGATCGGTCTCCGGAGGCAGTTCGCCGTCGTCGACGGCTCGCTGGAACCGCTCTCGGACGCGGGAGCAGCCGTCGTTGCGCCAGGCGACGAGAAGGTCACGGACTCCACGCCCGGAGTCGCTGGCGGCCAGGGCGCCCTGAATGCCCAGGCACCCGTGGGGATGGGCCGGGCGGGTGGTGGTTCGGACGGTGCCGGTCAGGATCGCGGTGGCGACGCCGAGGGCGGTCGGCTCCTCCAGGGCCCGGGCCAGGTATGCGCTCGGGCCTTCGGTGTAGCGCTCCATGGCCTTGCGGAACAGCTCTTCCTTGTTGCCGAAGGCTGCGTACATGCTTTTGGCAGAGATGCCCATCGCCTCGGTCAGGTTGGCCAGGCTGGCCCCCTCGTAGCCATGCTCCCAGAAGACCAGCATGGCGCGCTCGAGAGCGTCGGCAGCGTCGAATCCTCGCGGTCGGCCGAGGGGGCCGCTCTGTTTGATCGCCACCCCCGCAGCCTACCCCTTTCTGCAGCGATCGCTGCAGAAGTGCTACCGTTCGACTTCTGCAGCGATCGCTGCAGAAGTCGAAAGAGGTTATTCACATGGGTCTACTTGAGGGTAAGACCGCTCTCGTCACCGGCGGCAGCACCGGAATCGGCCTGGCCGGTGCCGTACGGCTGGCTGCCGAGGGCGCACACGTGTTCATCACCGGCCGACGCAAGACCGAACTCGACGCGGCCGTCGAAGTGATCGGCTCAGCAGCTACCGCGGTGATCGGCGACATCTCGAACCTGGCCGACCTGGACCGGCTCTACGAGACGATCCGCAACCGGGGACGGGGCCTGGACGTACTGTTCGCGAATGCCTCCGTCGCCGCGTTCGTGCCGCTTGAGCAGGTCACCGAGGAGCACTTCGACACCCTCTTCGGTATCAACGTCCGGGGCACGCTGTTCACCGTTCAGAAGGCGCTGCCCCTGCTCAATGACGGCGCCTCGGTGATCTTGAACGGCTCTACCAACGTGGACGTCGGCGCGGAGGCGTTCGGCGTGTACGCGGCTACCAAGGCCGCCACCCGATCGTTCGCCCGGACTTGGGCCAACGAACTCAAAGGACGCGGCATCCGGGTCAACACCATCACGCCCGGCCCGACCGACACCCCTGGTTTGTCGGGGCTCGCTCCCGACCCGGAACAGGCCGCCGGCCTCAAGCAGCACCTGGCCACACAGGTGCCGCTGGGCCGGCTCGGGCGCCCGGAGGAGATCGCCGCCGCCGTGACCTTCCTCGCCTCCGAGCAGAGCAGCTTCATCACCGGTTCGAGCCTGTACGTCGACGGCGGCCTGAACCAGATCTGAGTTCCATGGCCGCACATCCGGCGAGGATGGCGGCTCCTGGCCGGCCGGGCTCGCTCAGGCGGGTGAGCCCGGCAGCCTCGATCGCAAGCTGGATCGTGATCCCTCCGACCCGCAGCGCCGGCACCACTGGTCAGGTTCAACGACACGGCAGGCGAGGACGGCACGGTCGGGGTCGAGTCGTTGGCCGGTGACCTCGAGTCCGAGTTCGTCGAGTTGGCAGAAGGTGGTCAGATCAGCGCAGGCGACGCCCGCGCTGACGGTAGCGTCGGGCACGTCGAGGTCTTCCGGATGGGCGGCGTAGGAACCTCCATCCTCGGGAGACCTCGACCTCTATCCGGCTCTCGACGCGCTGAACCACGACCGCCCGGCTCGACGTCACACTCCGTCCACCCCAAGTGTGAAGAGCCGGACAGGTGATCACCCCAGGGTAAACAAACGTCGCCCGGATTCTCGAGCCTCGGGCGCAACCGCGGTCTTCGGGGGCCGGTGATCGTCCGGTGGCGTTTGGCCTATCAGGCGCGGTCGTGGAGAGTGACCTGGTAGCCGTCGGGGTCGGCGAAGGTGAATGTCCGACCGAAGGGGCCGTCGATCGGTGCGGAGACGATGGTGTGACCGTCGGCGACGAGAGCATCGTGAATGGCCTGGACGTCTGTGGCGTGGAGCCAGATCGCGGCACCGATGCCGGGCTGAGCAACGGATGCGAGATCGGTGCCGGGAACGACGTCGCGGAGTGCGAACGCGATCGGCTTCGTCTCGAAGACGACGGCGTGCGGAGGCCCGGCCTGCGAGCGGACGAGGCCGAGGTACTGCTCGTAGAACGCCTGCGAAGCGTCGAGGTCGCGCGCTTGGAGCGAGATGAAGTCGGGGCCGGTGGCGGGCATGATGATGCTCCTTCTTTTCATGTCAGTTTCCTGACACAGGTCAATCTATGTCAGAATACTGACATGAGGCAAGACGGTGTCGGCGTCGACCTGGAGACGTCACTGGGCTACCTGCTGAAAGAGGCGTCGAGCGCGCTCCGCGCAGCCATGGAGGAGGTGCTGCGGCCGCTCGGGATGAGCGTGACGCACTACTCCTGCCTCGAGCTGCTGGCTCAACGACCGGGCTTGTCGAACTCCGAGCTCGCGCGGGGCGCGTTCGTGACACGGCAGTCGATGAACGTGCTGCTCCAGGCCCTGGAACGAGAGGGCTACGTGACCAGGCCTGCGGAGGCACCCGTCGGGAAGGTTCTCCCCGCGCGGCTCACGCCTCGCGGCCGACGGAGCCTCGAGAAGGCGACCGTAGCGGTCCGGTCCGTCGAGGTCAGAATGCTGGCCGGCATGACCGAGACCGAGCAGTCCGGCGCGTTCCGGATCCTGCAGAGCATGATCCATTCCCTGCGCGATGGCAACGACGGTGCATAGCTCGTTCCCCGGCGCACGTCTCGTCGCGCCCGGATAGGAGTGCGACCGAGCATGAAAATCCGTGCAGGCGACCTCGAAAACCAACAGACCCCGACTACACCCTCTTCTGCGATGAGCCCCATATCTGCCACGATCTTGCCGGGATCATGCAGCGCCCGCGGCGCTCCGGGGTTGAGGAACCTGCGGACAGCTGTTGGCGGTACCCGCGAGTAACTTAGCTGGGTGCTTCGGCAGGGTCGTCTCGCGCTGCGGGTCCGCCCTCGGTCGGGATGAGCGAGGGCGGACCCGGCTGGCCGGGCAGTAGCCCGGTCAGTGCGGTTCGGATGGCGGCTCGGCTCACTCCATGTGCGCGGGCGAGGGCCGCGATCGAGATGCCGTCGTCGGTGAACGCCGACCGCACTTCCTCAAGCCGGGCGCCGGCCAGCGCGGATGGCCGGCCGCGGTAGCGGCCTTCGTGTCGATCAGGTCGCGGCACAGCCGGAACAGCTCCGAGACCGTCAGGACGTCTCCGGGGTGCGCGGCGGCGGCGACCTTCGCGAACGCGGGCCGCTCCAGCGCCGGGATCTTCGAGGAGGTCGCCGGGTCCTCAAACAGCAGCACCCCGTCAGCGGGACGGAACCCCTCGGCGACGCCTTCGGTCCGGACCAGGAGCCCAGCTTCGGTGAGGATGTGCCGCTGCCGCAGCAGCGACTGCGTTGCGGTGGACGAGCGGGAGTAGACGATCCGCACCGAAGGCTCCTCGAGGAAAGGGGGTCGGAGCCCCCCTTCTACCTGTCGGAAAATCCTGTCGTCAATCAGAGCCCGAAAACGACCACCCGGGAGCCGTGTTTCATCACCCGATGTCCAGTTTCCTGGTCCATCGGGGGCTGGTTCGACGGCCTGTCGGGAAATCACCTAATCCCGACACCCGGCTCTGGCGGTGTCATCCGGTGCGGGCGCCGTGGGGTTCGGCGTTCAGGTCAGCTTCGGGAACAGAGGGCCCATGTCGGCGGCTGTCACGTCTCGGTGATGGAGAAAGCGTTGCCGTCGGGGTCGCGGAAGGCAAACATCGGTGGTACGCCGGGCCATTGAAGGATCTCATCGATATCAACGCCGGCGGCGTTGAGGGCCGCGTGCGCGGCCGCTGCGTCGTCGGTGGTGAACCGGATAGTGATGGGGCCGCGGGTGACGTCTTCGGTGGCCTGCTCCAGCGTGACGACGACGTTGTCGCCGCCGGGTGCGAGCTCGATCCACCGTCCGGTCGGGATCGACTCGTCGCGCAGTACCGTGAAGCCGAGCGTGTCGACGTAGAACCGTAGCGCTTGTTCCTGGTCGTCGACCGGCACGCTGACGGTTCGGACACCCGTGACGACCGGCTGCGGCGCGGTCATCGTGCGATCCGCTCGTCGAGGGTGACAGTGACGGTGTCGCCGGCATGCTTGCCGATGCGGGCGCGGATGTCGGCGGTGAACGCAAGCTTGTGCGTGCCGTCGCCGAGCGCCATGAACGAGCCCTGGAACGGCTCGCCGTCGACGTGGCCGCGCACCTTCACCAGACCACGGGTGCCGAAGCAGTCGGCCGAGCCCGGCATCACGACGTAGGTCCAGCCGCCCTTGCTGGGGCTCTTCCGCAGCTCCGCGGTGAACGTCTTGTCAAGCTTCGTGTCGGACTTGGCTTGCTGTGCGGTCATGATGTTTCGCCTCCGTACATGAGCGAGCCTGGCGTGGTGAGTTCCCGGCCCGTTTCGAGCCAGGTCTTGACCCCGGAAAGGATCATCGGCCAGCCGCCGTAGAGATGCGCGTCGGCGTCGGCGGCGAGTTGGTCGTGTCGGACGACAAGCCTGCAGCTGTCGTCGACCTGCTCGATCTCCCAGGTCACCCGGCTGGCGCCTTGGCGTGCGATGTCGTCGTCCCAGATGGCGTGGTATGTCTGCACGAGCCGCCAGGGCGGGTCGACCTCGAGATTCTCCCCTTCGATCAATCCGCCAGGCACGCCGTCGTGCGTGACCCTGTAGGCGGATCCCGTGACCCAGTCGGATTCCACGCGGGCACCGAACTGGAACCGCGCCCGCGTCTCGGGATCGGTGATCGCCTGCCACAGCCGCTGCGGCGTGGTACGGATGTAGATCTCGAACACCTTCTCCACTCTTGTCTCCAGATCTCGTTTCAGGTCGACGAGGCCAGCGGCCCACGTCTCGGTGTATTTGCTGACCCAGCGGTCGTGGATGAGACGGATCGGCACGGGGTTCAGGAAGTGCAGCTTCTCCCTGCCCCGACGGTCCGACACGACCACACCGGCCTCCTCGAGCAGACGAAGGTGCTTCGCCACGGCGACCCTCGTCATCGCGAACCTGCTCGCCAGCGCGTTCAGCGACTGCCCGTCCTGCCGGAACAGCTCGTCGAGCAGCTCCCGGCGCGTCGGATCCGCCAGCGCCCTGAATACCTCTTCCACACATCCGACAATAGGAAACCAAATGGTTTCATGTCAAGCCTGGCGAGGCGCGCCGACGGGTTGCGAAGCAACGGAACGGCCCATGGCCCCGGCAGCCGGACCTGTTCCGTCGGTGCTTCCATCTGGCACAACTGGACTACAGGCGCCCGCGTCAAGCGATCCCTGATCGCCAGGGCGCTGGACTCCGGCTGACGGCCCTGTCGATCAGCAACTCGCCGGGCTCCGACCGCGCGTGGCTGCTGCGGCGGCCGGGCACTCCCGGGTGCGGCACCGGGCGATGGGGCAAGGAGGCCTGGTCCGCCCTCACCCCCTCGACCGTAGGAGCCGGCAGTTCCAGGTAGCTCCCATGACGCCCGTGCAGTCGCGGTGATCAAGCGGCCTTGCCGCGGACGATGTAGAGGTTCATGCCGGTGAAGTCGACGGTGATGTTGTAGGGCTTCCAGAAGCAGTGGGAAAACCAGCCCATCGAGTCGAACCCTGTCCCATAGGGCCAGGGCACGTTGACCGGCTGGTTTGGGTTCGTGTAGCAGTAGACCTCCTTGGCGACGGCGTTACCGAGGCGGATTTCCTTCGGGTAGCAGGGGTAGACGACGGCCGGGTGGCTTTGGGCAAAAGTCCCGATCTGGCGGTCGTAGTCGGTGCGGATCCCCAACTGCTCGGCCGTTTTCCCGCGCACGCCCGCGGCGATCTCGCCGACTCCGCCGAAGTTCACGCCCACCACCCCTGTGCGGGAGCCGGCGGCGCCGGCGAAGCTGCCCGTGCTGTGCAGGTATTGCTCACGGGCCAGCCACAGCGGCAGGGGTTCGGCGCCCGCCCGTGTGGCGGCGGCGCGTGCCTTCCTGGCCGTTTCGGCGGTGCGGCGGCGCAGGATCAGCTGCCGGCCCGCGTAGTCGAAGGTGGGCAGCAAGTGGTAGAAGACCCACATGCCGATCAGGCCGTCGCTGTCGGTGTCGACATCTTCGCCTGACTCCGTTGCCGACCAGCTCACGGGGATGTTGCGTAGTTCGATGCCGCCCAGCTTGAAGGAGTCCAGGATCCCCCAGTACGCCAATACGGTGCCGCCCCCGAAATCGGCCTTCTGACTGGCGACGGGGCGCAGCCCGGCCTCCTTGGCCACCGACGCGCGCACGCTCAGATTCGGGGCGCCGGTGTAGAACGTGAAGCGCTTCGTCGGTCCGCCGTTGACCGAGGCCTCCACCAGCGGCATCGGGTCCATCTGCTGGAACGGCACCCGCGCGGTCTCGCCGTGGACCTGATATGCCTCGCCGCGGACTGCCGCGAACCACTTGGCGTAGTCTTCTTCGCCGGCCGCTTTCCAGTGTGGTGCGGACAGGGCGAACTTGTCCTGCCGGATGTAGCAGTCGCCCAGGATCTGGTTGGTTTCCTTGTCGTCGGGCGCCAGCTTGAGGGCCATCTTGAGGTATTTCTCGGCGTCGGGGAACCGGTTGGACAGCAGCCCGACATAGCCGCGCTGGCGGGCCGCGAGCAGGTTCTTGGGATCCTTTTTCAGAATCTCGTCATACGCGCGGCCGGCCTGCTCGAACTTCCCAGCCTTGAACAGCGCGTCCGCGTCACCGCTGCCGGCCAGCGCCGCCCCGCCCAACAGCGGCGCCGTCGCGGCCGCACCGGCCAGCACGGCGGCGCCCCGCAGCAGCGAACGCCGGTCCCACACTCCGTCATTAACCAAGGCCTTCTCCCTATTCGTGATCATCTTCACGTGAACTGCTGCTCAGGCGGACGGTCACACCAATTCCGGCCAACCCATCTCGCCTCGGGCACGGCTTCCCGCCCCACGGTGGACGGTTCCAGGTCTGGACCGGTTCCTGGCTCTTCGCATGGCAAGGTCATCCCCGGTCGACAACACTCGCGGCACGCCGCCGGGATTCACCACACGCTCCGCGACCCGCCCGCCGATCAACGACGCGATCCACTGTCAGCCGCCGGTGTCCCCGCTCCGTCCGCGCCGTGTCATGGTTGTGTCACGGTCGCGCTGGCTTCGATCAGGTGCATCCGGTGCGGTTCGCGGCAGTGAGCTGTTGAGCTGTCATCAGCGACCAGAGCAGCGTCAGAGAAGGGCCTGCGGATCACCCTGTGTGGACGCGGTCATGACGGGTCGGCGGATCCACCAGGTCGGATGTGGGACAGGGCCAACACCGTAGAGAGCAGGGCCGCGCCGAGTACCTACCCGCTGCTCGGATGCACGCTGACCAGTTCCGCCAGCACCGGCAGGGCGGCGGTCGCCGTCAGCTGCGACAGCAACGCAGTCGCTGCCGGTGACGTGCTACGAACGGGGTGGGCGCGCGGCGAGGTTCCTGCTTGGCAGGTCCTTTTCCGGCGCGGCCTCCTCCGAATCACGCGGACTGGCTTTCCCAGTACGTGGCTCTCCAGTGATCTGTCGCGGGGGCGCAGGCGGCGGCCGTCGTCGACGCAGGCGTAGCTCATGAGCGCCCAACCAGCGTCGCGGAGGATCACCAGCGCGGTCATCACCTTGGTGACGCTGGCGATCGGCACCGGGCGCTGCTTGCCGTACACACGGAGAGTGCCGGTTTGTCCGGCGATCACGACCGCCGCCTGGCCGTGCGACGGCCAGGGCAGCGCCGCCGGCCGACCCAGGGCGATCGGCTCGGGCCTGGAGTTCGGCGACGCCGCTGGCTGGGCCCGCGCGCGCCGCCGTACAGCAGCCAGCCCCCGGCGGCGAGTACGGCGCACGCGGCGATGGCGAGCGCCCAGGTACGAGACAGCATGGGCGCTACACCCACGCGTGTGCCGTCGTCGACGGCTTCGGGGCGAGGCGCTGGTCCTGCCGCCCGCCGGAGACGTGGTCCGGCCAGCACCACGCGTAGCCGGCACCGGGGTGAGGTCGCCGTCGTGGTGGCGTGCCGCCGCAGTCCGGGCGGTATTCGAAGTGCCACCACTCGTTGTCGTACATGCGGTAGAGGTCGTAGCGGGCGCCGTGTTCCTCGAGCCAGCGCGCCCCTTCGTGCGGGCGTAGGTCCAGGGCGATGCCCTTGACGTGGTTGGATTCCGCGGGCGGGAGCACGAGCATGCGGGCCGCGGCCGGGGAGCCGGAGCGGCGCACCTCCTCGTCGAACATCCGCTGCTGGATGAGGGGCTCGCGGTATCCCGAGGTGAGGCCGATGAGCTGGCGGTGACGCCACAGTGCTTCGGTGCGCGCCGCGGTGAACGCCGCCAGGGCACCGTCGGTGAGCCCGGTGAGGTTCTCGGCGGGGAATCGCAACCGCAACGCCCAGCGGCAGGCCAGCTCGCGGGCGCGGCCGGGACGGCGGACGAACGCCGCGGGCAGCAAGAGCACCGCGAGCACCAGTGTGACCGCGGCGAACAGCCGGTCTCGGGGCCGAGATGGGATGGTCCGTGGTTCGCTCATGACGAACCACGATCGGCGGCGAATGTGTGCGGGTTGTCCGCCGAATGTCACCGTTTCTCGACGGCTGCGCCGCCCGGGGAGACCGTGACACAACCATGACACGGCGCTGACGAGGCGAGAACACTGCTGGCCGACAGTAGATTGGGTTGACCGGCGGGCGAGTTACGGAGCGTACGGTGAAACTCGGCGGCGTGTCGCGAGTGTTGTTGATCGAGGATGACCCGGCTGTGCGGGAGGGCCTGGAACTGGCCCTGAGCCGGCACGGGCACCGGGTGCGCGCGGTGGAGTCCGGCGAGCAGGGGCTGGACCGGCTGCGTACAGACCTTCCCGACGTCGTCATACTCGATCTCATGCTGCCCGGGATGGACGGGTTCGAGGTCTGCCGCCGCATCCGGGCCGCCTGGGAGGTGCCGATCATCATGCTGACCGCGCGCGGCGACGACATCGACGTGGTGGCCGGGCTGGAGGCGGGCGCCGACGACTACGTGGTCAAGCCGGTGCAGCCCAGGGTGCTCGAGGCGCGCATCCGCGCGGTGCTCCGGCGCATCGGCCGGGACCAGGCGGAGCTGGAGCGGCACGGCGACCTGACCATCGACCGGGCCGGGCTGGTGGTCGCCAACCGCGGCGAGCCGGTCAGCCTCGCCCCGACCGAGCTGCGCCTGCTGCTCGAGCTGTCCGCCACGCCGGGCCGCGTGCACAGCCGCCAGCAGCTGCTGGAGTCGGTGTGGGAGCACGGGTACTTCGGCGACTCGCGCCTCGTGGACGCGTGCGTGCAGCGGTTGCGCGCAAAGATCGAGGACGACTCGGCGGCGCCCGTCTATGTGCAGACGGTGCGTGGGTTCGGGTACCGGTTCGGGCCGGTGTGAGCCGCCGGTGGCACCTCGGCCGAGCCTGGGGCTGCGCGCGCGGCTGCTGTCCGCGTTCGCGCTGCTGAGCGTGGTCACCGCGGCGGCGGTGGCCGGCACGATCTACGTCGCGGCCCGCAACGACATCCTCGAGCGAGCCCAGGACGCCGCGCTGCAGGCGACGAAAAGCCAGCTGGAGGGGCTCTTCCCGTTGCGGAGTGCGGAGCCCGGCCCGGACGAGCTCCGCGGTATCGCCAACAAGATGACCGAAGGAAACGTCCGCGCGATGGCCATCTACCGCGGGGCGTACTCCACAGGCGACCCGGCGCCGGCCGACCCGCCGGCCGACCCGCCGGGGGGCTCGCCGGGGCTCCGCAGGCAGGGCGGTAACACGCCGGTCGTGGATCCTGAGATGCTTCCACTGTCCCTGCGGCGCGAGGTGGCCGGCGGCAATGTCGCGTGGCAACGCGTGGTGGTGTGGCAGGGCGCGCCCTACCTGCTCATCGGCGCGCCGCTGCTGATCGCCGAGCCGGACGGGACGGCGCGGATGTCCGGCATCGAGGTCTACGTCCTGCACAGCCTGCAGCCCGAACAGCGCAGCATCGACCAGCTCGCCACCTTCGCCTGGCTCACCGGCGGGGCGGGCCTGGCGTTCGCGGTCGTGCTGGCGTTGCTGGCCACCCGTGGCGTGCTGCGCCCGGTGCGCGAGCTCGGCAGGGCGGCGCGCCTGCTGGGCGAGGGCGAGCTGCGGACCAGGATCGCGGTCACCGGCTCCGACGAGCTGGCCGACGTGGCACGCACGTTCAACAACACCGCCGCGGAGCTGGAACGGCACGTCGAGCAGCTGCGGCAGATGGAGGCCGACGCCCGCCGGTTCGTCGCCGACGTGTCCCACGAGCTGCGCACCCCGCTGGCGGCGCTCGCCGCGGTCGCCGACGTCCTCGACGAGGAGGCGGCCCACCTGCCCGAGCCCGCCGGCAGGGCCGCCCGGCTGGTCAGCCAGGAGACGCTCAACCTCACCGGGCTGGTGAACGACCTCATCGAGATCAGCAGGTTCGACTCCGGCGTCGCCGCCCTCGCGATGAACGAGGTCGACGTGGCCGAGCTGGTGCGCGCCACCCTGCGTAGCCGGGGCTGGTCGGAGTCGGTCGAAACCGAGCTTCCCGCCGGGGTGACGGCCCGGCTGGACCCGCGCCGGGTGGACGTCATCCTCGCGAACCTGGTCGGCAACGCCCTGCGCCACGGCGAGCCTCCTGTGTCGGTACGGCTCGCCGCCGATCCGTACTGGGTCACCCTCGAGGTCCGCGACCACGGACCGGGGCTGGACGAGGCGGTGCTGCCGCGCGTGTTCGACCGGTTCTACAAGGCCAGCGCGGCCAGGGCCAGGTCCGAGGGCAGCGGCCTCGGCCTCGCCATCGCGCTCGAGAACGCCTGTCTGCACCGGGGCGACCTCACCGTCAGCAACGTCCCGGACGGCGGCGCCAGGTTCACGCTGCGCCTGCCGCGCGATCTGGACGGAGGCCCCGAGTGAGGCCCGGGCTCGCCCGCCTGGTGCTCGCCGCGGGTCTGGTATCGCTGCTCGCCGTGGCCGGCTGCGGCGTGCAACCCAGCGACGCCATCCCCGCGGGCGCCCCGCCGAGCGGACCCGTCGCACCTACCTGGAAGATCACCCTCTACCTGGTGAAGGACGGCCGGCTCAGCACGGTGACGCGGCGATCCGCTCGTGGACCATCCCAAACGAACGCGCTCATGCTGCTGGCGGAGGGACCCGCGCCGAGCGAACAGGCGGAAGGGCTCACCACCGACATCCCGCGCGATGCCGCCCCGTTCTCGGTCAGCACCGAACGGGTGGACCGCCTGGTGGTGACCGTAGCCACCCCGGCAGACGAACTGTCGGCACTGGCCGTCGACCAGATCGTCTGTACGGTCGTCGCCGCGACGCGCCCGCCGGAACGCTCCGCCCAGGTCACGGTCGTCGGCGCCGGGCAGAGCGTCGGCCCCCGGAGCTGCCCGCGGTAAATATGACCTCGGGCTGAGGTCAAAGAAGCCGCACGCCCGGCTGGACGGTGACCGTCAGGCGGTGGAGCGACTGAAGAGATCGCCCACGTCAGGTGCTCACGGAGGCTGGCGAGCGTGTCAATCCGCGGCTCAGGCGACGTCGCCACCCGACCGAGAGCCGTCCTCGAGCCGCGCACGCCTGTGACGCCACCTGGCCGCCCTACAGGGAAAACTCTGCGGAGGACTTTGGCGTCGCCCTGGAGGCGTCCTGCGGAGACCGCCTGGTCGATCGTGAGCGCGCCAGCCATGTCACCGGCCGGCGGCATGGGCATCAATCTGGCCATCCAGGACGCCGTCGCCGCCGCCACCCTGCTCGCCGATCCTCTCCAGCGCGGCCACCTCACCACCGCCGACCTGGCCAAGGTGCAAAAGCGGCGCTGGCGGCCCACGGTGCTGGTGCAAGCCTTCCATCTGATGCTGCACCGGGTCATGTTTGCCCCCGCCTTCGCCGGCAAGCGCGTCGGCCCGCCCAAGCCGATGGTGTTCCTCGCCCGCCGCTTCCCAGCCTTCCGCTGGATCCCGTCCAGGTTGATCGCCTTCGGCCCCCGTCCCGAACATGCCCCCGAATACGCACGCGATAGGTGCTACAGCCGTCCGCGGCGAACAGGCTTTCGAGATCCTTGCAGAGTGCGGGCGGTGCGTGACTTTGCAGTCGCAGATCGCGCAGCAGGGCCGGGTACCCCCGACGATTCGCCGGATCCGACAGGGTGACAGGCCGTGGGCGCGCAAGACCTGGGACCTACACGCCCTCCTCATCCACTGCGTCCTCGCCGTCGGGCAGGTCGGGGATCTCGCCGAGCTGCCGCAGGCCGTTGGCGGCTGTGGAGGAGGCGATGGCGTAGCGGCCCAGGACGTTGAGGTGGGCGTGGCCGAGTGGGCTGAGCCGGGCGGCGTCCTCGTCCTTGACTGGGATTGCCTGGGCGCGCAGGTGGTCGACGGCGGCCGACAGGTATTTGGAGTTCCACAGCGCGACCGCGTTGACGACCAGGCCCAGCGCGGCTAGTTGATCTTCTTGTCCCTCTCGGTAGGGCTTGCGGATCTGCCCGTTGCCGCCGTGGCAGATTTTGCGGGCCAGCCGGTGCCGGGACTCCTGCACGGTGAGCTGCTTGTTGAGCTTGCGCCGGTAGGTGTCGTCGATGGGGTCCAGGATGGACAGCAGGTGCAGGGTCTTGTCGATCCGGCCGTACTCGGCGAACGCCTGCCCCAGCGGGGTCGGGCGCCCGCCTCGGGCGAACATGCGCAGCAGGTCGTAGGCGCGGACCTGGTTGGTCACCAGCGATCCGGCGACCCGGGTCATGTCCGACCACTGGGTGTGGATCTTCGGCTGTTGATCTTGTTGCGGGCGATCGCTTCCAGCGGCCCGTATTTCGGCGCCGTGCCGTCGGGCAGGTCGGCGCGCCAGAACCGCTGCTCGCCCAGGTCGGCGAAGCGGGGCGCGAACCGGTAGCCGAGCATGGAGAAGATCCCGCACGCCATGTCGCCATTTATAGGACCCGGTATCGGTGATGATCGCCTCCGGCACCACGCCGCCCTGCTGGCGTAGCACCACATCGACGGCGTGCAGTGAGTCGCGCGGGGTACCGGACAGCACCTTCGCCACGAGGCCAGCGGCCTTTTCGTTGATCATGTTGAGCCAGGTGATGCCGCGTTTGCGGCCGAAGTACTTCGGGTTCGGCCGGGCGTAGAGGGTCCGGACCGGGTCGACGAACCGCAGCCCGTCCACCGAGGCAACCAGCCCACCACCCCACGCCTAAGCCAGCTCGATTTCCGCCTGGGCCTCCACCAGGGGTACGTTCGCGGCGGCCATGGTCTCGAACCGCACGTAGTTCTGGTCGACGTGATGCAGCCGGTCACGGGTGAGGGCCGCGGCACTGGGGGGTTACCGGGGCGAACCCGACGTTCATCGCGTGCGCGCACAGCACCGCGGCGACCGACAAGCCGAGGTCGGCGACGCGGGCCTCGTTGCCGGAGGTGTGGGTGAACGCCTCGACGAATTGCGGGTGCCAGGACATCACCTCCAGCACCAGTTCGGGCAGATCGATCCGAGGCAGCATCGCTTCCACACGCCGGCGCAGGTCGACCAGCGACGCCGGATCGGGCACCGCGGACAGCGCGGCCACGTGCAGCCGGCCGTCGGCGTCCACGGTGGCCGGGGTGTCCGCGTCCAGCCGGGACGCCACCTCACGGTAGGCGGCGTCCAGCGCCGTGGCGTGGCCGGCGAGCATCGGCGCCGGTTGCTCGGGCAGGCCGAGCGCGTTCATCCCCGGCCCGCGGGCGGTATCCCATGCCGCACCGGACAGCAGATGAGCGCGCGGGTCGCGCCAGCGGGAGGACGCGGTGGCGAAGATGTTGCGGTGCTTGATGTGCCGGTGGAACTGCTCCAGCAGGCAGAACACGTACGCCGCCCGATCGACGGTGCCGTTCGGGTGGCCCGGCGCGTACACCAGCCGCTGCCAGCCGCCGGTGATCAGGTCGTGGTTGACCTGCCGGGCGTCCAGGTAGCTAGCCGGGAGCTTCGACTTCACCGTCAACAACGTGGCTAGCGTCCTCATCGCCGCCAGCACCGCAACACCGTCGCCGGTCGCGCCGAACTCCACCGTCTCCATCAACAGCGGCAGGAACGGCCGCACCGTCGCCAGCCGACCGGCCAGCTCCTCCATCCGCTGCCCGTCCAGCTCGGCGTCGGTGGGTGGCACCAGCTCGTCGATTGCCGCGACCGCCGCGCGCAGCTCATGCTTGGGCACCTCGTTCTCGATCAGCTCCCACGCCGCAGCAAGGCCCGCGTCCGGGTCCAGCTCCTCCAGCGCGAGCAGCACCTTGACCTCCGCGGCGAGCTTGCCGGCGTTGCGGGACACCCGCGGGTAGCGGCGCAGCTTCTCGTTCGCCGACTCCCGCTCCGCTTTGGACAGCAGTTCGGTGGTCATCAAGGTGTCGAACAGCTCCAGCACGTCATCCGCGGCCCGCGCCGACAACGCCACCACCGTGGCCACGAGCACCGCGAGCCTGTGCTCCAGCGGCAGCCGGCGCAGCAGCGTCGCCTTTCCGGACATGCCGTGCGTGGCCAGGGCGAGCAGCCTCCGCGGCGGCACCGCCGACACGTTCAACCGGGCCGCGCCCAACGCCTCGATGTCGCCGAGCCGGCGCAGCGCGGCCACCATGCCCTTCGACGACGAGCGGAACACGCCGCGCCGCAGCCGTTCCAGCTCGCTCACTCGGCGCCGCTTGTCCTTGCCCTCCGGCACATCCAGCAGCGCGAGCAGTGCCCCGGCCACCTCCGGTATCACCTGGTCGGCCAGCGTCCGCCACAACCGCCGGTCGGCGGCCTGCCGTCCCTCGGCGACCAACCGCTCCAGTGTGGTGATGCCGGGCAGCAGCGCTTGCCGGTCCCGCAGCCACGCGATCGCACCCTCCAGGATCGCCTTCGGCCCGTCCCCGGTCACCCACGCCTGGTCGGCGATCCACGCGGACAGCTCGGACTCCACTGCGGCGAACGAGCTCAGCCCGTACTCCTGCTGAATTTCCCAGGCGTGTTCGAGCTTGGTCTTCTCCCGTTCGGTGTACTGCTTGACGCAGGACGGGTCCTCGATGCCCAGCTGCTCGGCCCTCCACCAGCTCGACCGGCACGTCCAACGGATCGGCCAGGAACATGCCCAGGTGCCGAACCGTGACGACCTGGAGGGCGAAGCCCAGGCGCGAGTGATCACCACGTCGTTTGCCGATCAGCCGCCGATCCTCGTCATCGAGATGGAAGAACCGCTCCAGTTCCACCCGCGACAGCGACCCGAACCGGCCGTAGCCCTCCAGCCCCTGGCTGATCACGGCGACATGATCGCAGACCTGCCTGAATAGCCCACAACGAGGGCCCTTACCGCCGGATCTCGCGGACTTGTTCCTCACGGGCCGACCAGATGCGCATGGTCGACGCCGTCTGACCGCGCGGATGCGACCCGGCATCGAGCCGATCCCCGCCGAGGAGCACCGGCAGACCGGCCGAAGCTGGGGGCACTTGGCGTCCGGAGACCATGTGTTGGGTAGTCGGAGATTGCATTCGCTTGCGACAACGGAACGGCCAGTGGCGATAGCGAGCCGACGTGGGCGGGGTTACCACCAATCACCGTTCCGATGTCGATGGGCGTCAGACTGATGGGAATCCATAACGGTTCTGTCGCTGTGCGTTGAATTACGCGAGGTTGCCGGTGCCGTACCCCTACTTCTTGGTCTTCCCCTTCAATCATCTCAGTCGGTCTCAACCAGTCCTTAAGTGCCGTCGTCCACGATCTGATCATGGCGAAGACGACGCGGGAGCGCCGCAACAGACAGCAGCGATGGGAAGCAGCCCGAGCGTACGCGGGAGCGCGGAAGCGGCGACAGCGGGAGGCTGACCGAGCGCACGCGAAGGCGCGGGAGCAGCGCCTCAACGCGGACGGCTCTTCTTCGACGGCTCGAAAAGCCGGCGAGGTCAGCGCGAACTTGTTCGCTGCGCTGGGGATGCTCATGCTGCTCTTCGCTCTGGTGGGATTTCCGTTTTTCATCATCGACTCCACCCTGCCCGACGTACGGACGGCACTCGGTATGAAAGGCGCGCCCGGGACCGCGACTGTCCTGTCCTGCAGGGAGTACCGGATCGGACGCAACGGCACCCGCAACGACTGCAAGGCCCGGTTCGTGTTCGAGGACCCGGCCAGAGCACCGGTTGTCCTGCAGACCGTGGCGGACACGGAGGTGGGCGAGACATTCCCGGCCGCGATCAGCACGCTGGGAGACCAAGTCATCCCCACCGGCACCCGAGGCGTATGGAGGGTCGTGCCGGTGATGAGCGTCGTCCTGCTCATACCGGCCATACTGCTGTTCTGCTTCGGCCTCCTGGCAGAATCCAGGGCGATCAAGAGATCGATGAAGATCGGAGCGGGCGTGCTGGTGGCGGTCATGGCTGCGGCCGTGATCGGAGGATTCACACTCGGCCGGTGAACCGCTGGTCGGACCGGTGCGGCCCCGGCTTAAGGGGGCCCGGTAGTAATGGCGGTGAATGGTCGTGACGCCTGCGTCGATTACCCGTGAGGACGCCCAGCATGTGCTGGAGCGGGGCTGCAGTGGCGATCAAGCTCGTGGAGGGGCTCGCCGAGCCGGTGTTCACCATTGAAAGGCGGTTGACGGTTTGCTGACCGCTGGAGCCGACTGGGCCAGATGATGGCCGCCAGCCCGGCCAGCACGGCGTTCTCCTCACCGGGGCTACCCTGCGAGGAGAACGCCGCCACGTACCGGATGGCCTCCATCCTCGGTGGGGGTAGTCGATCTGGACGGTTTCCATGAAGGTCGCGCCCTTGTGCTGGGTGAAGACGATGGCGTACTTACCACCGCACATCTCGCGCCAGCCGGTGAGGGCGAGACGTTGCCGGCTCGGCTACTGGCCGACCTTCGCGCACGTCGCCCAGGGCCGGACCCGAACCACCTCGTCGCTCACGTTTCTTACTTGGAGGAACCAGTACAAGTTGGGCGCCTTGCTACCCATGTCCGGGATCCGGACCTCGGCATTGCTGTAAAGCTCACGGTTCTCCTCAAGCAGCTGGTACCGGCCCCCGATGGCGATCTTGCCTGGCGGGCACTGCGCGAGGGCGTTTTCGAGGCGGCCAGGGGCGATGGACACCTGCGCCCCCATCACCGTCTCTACCTCCGACAGACCGGGAGCCCCGCGATCCCCCTGTGATCCTTGGGCGCCGGTGTCTCCCTGGGGGCCTGCGGGGCCAACTGGCCCGGACTGGTTCCAGGTGATCTCCTGCTCACGGACCCCGCAGACGCCTTCGCTGGTGGGAATCGGTGTGGGCTTTACCGTGGCGATCGACTGCGGCGCTGTCGACTGCGGCAGGGCCCCTGGGGGATTCTGACCGTCCCGTCTTCCCGCACGCAAGCAGTGATCACTCCTGTGGCCGTGTTCTGCGTTGACGCCACGGCCATCCCCGTCGCCCCGAGACAGAGTCCCGCCAGCACTCCGGCCGTCAAACCTACGCGAGCGCGCATGACATGTCCTCCCGTTATGGTTACGGGCTCATCATGATTAATTGATCTTGTAGGAGACTTGCACGCCGCTAGATCGCTGATGTGAAATTCGGGTTAGTGATCGTAGGCGGTCAGGGACCGTTTCACGGGTGCGCCGGTGTTCCAGTTGTGCCAGATGACGG